>NZ_CP155618.1:1556071-1880714 GCF_031128465.2 Mariniflexile litorale
CCCACTGTTTTTAAAGCAGTAGACAATGTGAGTTTTAAATTGTACGAAGGCGAAACTTTAGGCCTTGTTGGAGAATCAGGTTGTGGAAAATCTACTTTAGGAAATGCCATTCTTCAATTGGATAAAGCAACTTCTGGACAAATTCTATATAACGGTATTGATATTACAAAACTTTCAAAATCAGATATAAAAAAACTTCGAAAAGACATTCAAATTATTTTTCAAGACCCATACTCATCATTAAACCCAAGAATTCCAGTAGGAGAAGCTATTATGGAACCCATGAAGGTACATAAGCTATTTCATTCAGATGAAGAACGCAAAGAAAAAACAATTGATATTTTAAATAAAGTGGGGTTATCTGAAGAATATTTTAACCGCTATCCTCATGAGTTTTCAGGCGGGCAAAGACAACGTATTGGTATTGCAAGAACTATTGCATTACAACCAAAACTTATCGTGTGTGATGAATCGGTTTCTGCTTTAGATATATCCGTTCAAGCACAAGTTTTAAATTTGTTAAATGATCTTAAAGAAACGTTTGGTTTTACTTATATTTTTATCTCTCACGATTTAGCTGTTGTAAAATACATGAGCGACCAATTGTTGGTTATGAACCAAGGTAAAATTGAAGAATTGGACGATGCCGATGTTATTTATGCATCGCCCAAAACAGCTTATTCTAAAAAATTAATTGATGCCATCCCAAAGGGATTATAGCATAAATATTTTCTTAGTTAAATACAGTAAACTTTTTATAAATTGTAAATTCGAACGTAGTGTTTCTTTGAATTTACTTTCATTAAATGTAGGTTGTTCAGGTAGATTTGTTGCAAAATTCATAGGCTTCAAGTTTATAGTAGATTTGGGGGAAATCTATTTATTTTGATTGGTTTATTTTAGACAGCTAATATCAAATAAAAATTTAATATATCGGTTTAAAAACATAAAAAATCGACTAAATGTAATTATTTTTAACATTTTATGGGTTTTAAAGTAATTTCAACTATAGATTTTGCCATTTAAATTCGCTTTATTTTTTAATATTAAATATTTTAAAAGCACATTTCTGGAATATCACTTTCTATAATTAAAATGCCCTCAGTAGCTTTCTTTATTTCTTCAACCGAAATTCCAGGTGCACGCTCCAACAATTTAAAACCTTTATTAGTAACTTCTATAACAGCTAGATTAGTTACAATTTTTTTTACACAGCCTACGCCTGTTAAAGGCAAAGTGCAGCGTTTTAATAATTTGGACTCACCTAATTTGTTGGTATGCATCATAGCCACAATAATATTTTCAGCACTAGCTACTAAATCCATCGCGCCTCCCATACCTTTTACCATACGTCCTGGTATTTTCCAATTAGCTATGTCTCCATTTTCAGCAACTTCCATGGCGCCTAAAATAGTTAAATCTACGTGTTTCCCTCTAATCATAGAAAAGCTTAAAGCAGAGTCGAAAAAACTTGCTCCTGGCAATGTCGTAATGGTTTGTTTACCTGCATTAATTACATCGGCGTCTTCTTCACCTTCAAAAGGAAATGGCCCCATACCTAATACGCCATTTTCACTTTGAAACTCTACTTCTATATCGTTACGCACATAATTGGCAACCAGTGTTGGGATACCTATCCCTAAATTCACGTAATAACCATTTTTCACTTCTTTTGCAATGCGCTTTGCTATACCTATTTTATCTAACATGTTCTAATTTTTTAATGTGTTGATTTGAAAATTAGCCAATTATGGTTTTTTACTAGATGAGATTATTTTAGAAATTATTAGAATAACAGATTTTAAATCTTTTAATAACTTTTCATCAGGGTTTGGATAATGTTCAGAGGATTGACAAAGTTTCAACCAATACTCTAATTCATCTGCTTTTTTAGCAGAAATTTTAAATTTATGAATAAAATCTCTTTTATTTTCAGCATTTTGAGCTTCTCGAATATTAGTTCAAATGGATGTTCCACTTCTAAATATTTGGGAAGCCATTTCAAACCTATTTCCTGCTCTAATTTTTTCGGAAAATGAAACTACATCCAGCGCCAGTTCAAATGTTAACCTAACTATTAAATTATCCAAATCATTTCTCATTTTCAAATCGTATAATTATCTAATTGACGAATTTCTAGCCCTTACCGTTCGTTGCTCAATACGTTTTTCGTATGTTTTACCTTGAAAAATACGCTGTACAAAAATACCTGGGATATGTATTTGATTGGGGTCTAAAGATCCTAAAGGCACAAGTTCTTCAACCTCAGCAACTGTTATTTTTGCAGCCCCACACATTACTGGATTAAAATTTCTAGCAGTTCCTTTAAATATTAAATTTCCAGCTGCATCGCCTTTCCAAGCTTTTACAAAAGAAAAATCGGCTTTAAAAGCGTGTTCCAAAACATACATTTTACCATCAAACTCTCGGGTTTCTTTCCCTTCAGCAACTTCAGTACCATAACCTGCCGGCGTATAAATTGCTGGAAACCCTGCTTGTGCTGCTCGACAACGTTCAGCTAAAGTTCCTTGAGGAATCAATTCGACATCTAATTCACCTGAAAGCATTTGGCGTTCAAATTCATCGTTTTCACCAACATAAGATGATATCATTTTTTTTATTTGATGCTTTTGAAGCAATAAACCTAAACCAAAGTCGTCTACACCCGCATTGTTAGAAATGCATGTTAACCCTTTAATACCTAATTTCACTAATTGAGCAATCGCATTTTCAGGAATTCCACTAAGCCCAAAACCACCTAACATAAAGGTCATATTGTCCGTAACTCCCTTTAGAGCCTCTTCCACATTAGCAACTTTTTTATTAATCATGCTTATATCTTTTTTTGCTTCTTAAAAATACGAAATAAAAAAGCCATTCTAAAAAAGAATAGCTTTTCATTTATATAATACGATAAGTAAAAAATTCGCTACTAAAAATTTAAATCGTCTGGTGCATTTTCAGAGTCTTCACCACTAACATAATTCCCCGATCCTTTAGAGCAATCAACATTAATAGAAAGGTTTGAAGGTGCTTCAAAATTACTTGTAGAAACATCTAGGGTTTTATCCGCATAACAACTCTTCATAAATAACCCCCAAATTGGTAAGGCCATAGAAGCCCCTTGTCCGTATAAAATAGATCTAAAATGTACTGCTCTGTCATCGCCACCTACCCAAACACCGGTTACTAAATTCGGTACCATTCCCATAAACCAACCATCACTTTGGTTTTGTGTGGTTCCTGTTTTTCCTGCAATAGCATTTGACAATCCGTACGGATAACCAGTAATAACTTCTTTATAAAATTTATCAGGCGCACCTGTTCTTCGTAATCGCGCTCCAGAACCAGACTCTACAACGCCTTGCATTAACTTCACAGTAACATAAGCTTCCTCTTCACCTAAAACATCACGGGTTTCTGGTTTAAATTGATAAAGAATCGTTCCGTTTTTATCTTCAATAGTTGTTACCATTACTGGCTTTGTATAAACGCCTTTATTGGCAAATGCTGCATATGCTCCTACCATTTCATAAACACTTAAATCGGCTGTACCTAAAGCAATGGAAGGCACCGCCGGAATATCGGATTCTACACCTAATTTCTTAACTAAATCTATTACAGGTTTTGGCCCAACTTTATCCATTAATCTGGCCGTTATCGTATTTACAGAGTTTGCTAATGCGTTTTTTAAAGTTCTTGAGCCTCCATACTCGCCTCCTGAATTTTTAGGACACCAATCTTCCATATTTCCATATTTGCCTTTTTCAATGCAGAAAGGTGTGTCCGGAAATTCATCACAAGGTGAATAATGTAATTGATCTATGGCTGCGGCATACACAAATGGTTTGAAGGTAGAACCTACTTGGCGTTTTCCCTGTTTAACCTGATCGTATTGAAAATGTCTAAAATTAATACCACCCACCCAAGCTTTTACGTGTCCTGTTTGCGGGTCCATAGCCATCATACCCGTTCTTAAAAACGTTTTATAGTAACGTATGGAATCTATAGGTTTCATAAGCGTATCTACTTCAGTTGCTTTTCCTTTTCTCCAGGCAAAAACAGACATTTCAGTTGGTTTGTAAAATGATGCTTCAATATCTTTATCTGATTTTCCTAAATCGTATTTCATTTTTCTCCAGCGCTCCGATTGTTTCATAGCGTTTTTTAACAATCTGTTTACTTCATCTTTAGATAAATCTAGAAAAGGAGCTGTTGGGTTTTTTTGAGGGGTATTTTGGCTAAAAAAAGCAGTCTGTAACCTAGACATATGTTCTTGCACCGCATTTTCGGCATATAATTGCATACGAGAATCAATGGTTGTATGAATTTTTAATCCATCATTGTATAAATCGTGTTTTGTACCATCGGGTTTTAGGTTGTTTTTAATCCAATCTTTCATAAAATTGTCTAAATACCCTCTAAAATAAGTGGCAATACCTTCACGATGTGATTCTGGTGAGTAGTTTAAATCTAAATCGGTTTTTTGAAGGGAGTCTTTTGTTTTTTCATCTATAAAATCATATTTCTCCATTTGTGCCAACACAACATTTCTTCTTTGTCTAGTGAGCTCTGGACGCCTTCTAGGATTGAATAACGATGAATTCTTAAACATGCCTACCAACGTAGCCGATTCCTTTAAATCTAAATCTTTGGGTTCTTTTCCAAAATAAATTCTAGCGGCACTTCTAATACCGTCGGCATTATTTAAAAAGTCATAGATGTTGAAATATTGTGCTATAATTTCTTCTTTGGTATATTGTCGTTCTAAACGGGTTGCGATAATCCATTCTTTAATTTTTTGGGTCATTCTACCCAATTTATTTTTAGAACCTTCACCATGAAACAATTGTTTTGCCAATTGTTGAGAAATAGTACTAGCACCACCACCACTGCCTAATTTAACTATGGCTCTTAAAGTACCAAACGCATCAATACCAGAATGGTTATGAAAGCGTGCATCTTCAGTAGCCAATAAAGCATCTACTAAATGCTGTGGTAATTCTTCATAATCAACAGGAGTTCTATTGTCGTTTAAATAGAACTTCCCTAATGTTTTTCCATCGGAAGAAATGATTTCTGCTGCCAAATTTGTTTTAGGATTTTCTAAAACCGTATGGTCGGGCATCTCACCGAAAAGCCCCCAAGAGGCAAATAAAAATATAAGAATTACAAACAGAATCCCTCCTGCAAATAGCATCCAAAACCAACGGATGTATTTTAAGAAGTCTTGAGTTGTGGGAGTTTGCTTTTTTGTTGCCATGGTTTAAGTGTCTTAAGTTATAAGTGTCTTAAGTAATTAAAATTAGGTGTTAGTTTTTACTAGGTTTTTCAATTCTAAAACCTATATCGATAATACCTTCAAGCTCAATAACGCCATTAACCTTTCCGTTTTCTCGCATAGCATGTTGAATATTAACTATATAGTTTCCTTTTTCTTTAAAAACAACCTGTTCTTTGTACCAAAGTTTATTTTCTTTAACATCTGTTAATCCAGTACCTAAAAATTTTCCTGATGGGTCTGCCATTTTATACTCCAAGGTGTCTTTTACTGTTTTTCCGTGCGGAAACGCCATTTCAACAATTAGAAATAAATTATTGTATTTATAGGCATTGGTATTTCTTAAATTAACAAATAAATTGTAGGCATTTGTTGAATCGGGAACCTTAATATTAAAACTAACAACAGAATCTTTATGCCATTTGTTTGGTATCGGTTGATACGCATCAAAAACACGATTAGGATCACAAGATGTAAACATAAAAGAAGTTATCAATAAAACTAATAGCACACTATTTCTCAATATTTTTGGTGTTTTGAGGTTTTTTCCTATTGTTTTTGTTTCTATTATTACTTTTTTTAGCAACTTGGTTTGTCTTTTTATCAGGCGAAGTGTTTTTATTGTCTGTATTATTGCGTCTCTTATTGTTTTTACGTTTTTTATTTGGCTTTGGACTATCAAAACGTGTTAAACTATCTTGACCTACAACGTTTTCAAACTCGGTTTTAGTATCTTCAATAAGTTCTGAAGCATATTCTTCCAGACTCGCAATTTTTTGATTTTTCTTATTTAAAGCAATAATTTCGTTGGCTTGTGTAGTCGTTATTTTATGCCAGTTTGCCCATTCTCCTTCATAAGCATACCACATATGGCCTTTAAAAATATCCGTTTTTTGGCATACTGCAGTTCCTTTTTCTGTTTGTAGTTTTATTTCTGTTTTTGGAAAGCTCTTTAAGGCATCAAGGTAACTATCTAACTCATAATTTAGACAACATTTAAGTTTACCACATTGACCTGCAAGTTTTAACGGATTTAACGATAATTGCTGGTAACGCGCTGCGGAAGTACTCACCGAACGAAAATCTGTTAACCACGTGGAGCAACACAATTCACGGCCACACGAACCAATACCACCAAGTCTGGCAGCTTCTTGACGAAACCCTACTTGTTTCATCTCAATTCGAGTTCTAAATTCGCGCGCAAATACTTTAATCAATTCTCTAAAGTCTACACGCTCTTCTGCGGTGTAATAAAAAGTAGCTTTACTGGCATCACCTTGAAATTCGATGTCAGAAATTTTCATATGCAACTTTAAATCGATCGCAAATTGACGTGCACGCACCTTCATAGGTTCTTCTTTTTCGCGTGCATCTTTCCAAATATCAATATCTTTTTGACTTGCTTTTCTGTAAATTTTAAGAATTTCATCAGGCGTTTCTGAAATATTTTTGCGTTTCATTTGAACACGCACTAATTCCCCCGCAAGGGTAACCATCCCAATATCATGACCAGATTGAGCCTGTGTAGCCACAACATCGCCAATACTTAAAGTTAAGTTTTCGGTGTTGTTGTAGTATTCTTTTCTACCATTTTTAAAACGAACTTCAACCCAACTAAACGGTTTTTCACCATTAGGAAGCGACATATTGGCTAACCAATCGAAAACAGTGAGTTTATTACAACTATCTGTTCCACAAGTACCATTATTTTTACATCCTTTTGGTTGACCGTCTTTTCCAGTTGAACAACTGTTACAAGCCATAAGTTTTTATATATTGAATTCGTTAATAATTAGATTATTACGAATGGAGGTTCATAATTCTTTTTAGTTTCCCACTTTCGTGGAAATGAAAATTTTAAAGGTTTTTTTTTGATTAAAACCCAAAAAATTCTTCTCGATGTAAATATAAGATTATTCTAAAGACTTAAAACAAAGATTTATTCATTAATTATTTCAACAAAAAATCTAAGCATCTTTCTTTTGAAAATGGTCAAAAATATTCCTTAAATCTTTTTTATATGGCAAGTGGTTAGCGCGTCCTTTTTTAAAGATGTCGTTACTATTGCCTTGTCCTTTTCTAAGTTCTTTTTGGGCTTCATGCGGCAACCTATTTATCTCCATACAGGTTGTAGAACAGCAATTTTCCATCTCTTTTTGACATTTTGGACACTGAATGAATAGCAAATGGCAAGCTTCGTTTGCGCAATTGGTATGCACATCGAAAGGTGCTCCGCATTGGTGGCAATTTGCTATTATATCTTCACTAATCCGTTCGGCGCGTCTGTCGTCAAACACAAAATTTTGACCTAAAAATTTATTATCTAAGTTTTGTTCTTTTACTTGGCGTGTATATTCAATAATTCCTCCTTCTAATTGGTACACGTTTTTAAAACCTTTATGTTTAAAATAGGCACTGGCTTTTTCGCAACGGATGCCGCCTGTGCAATACATCACTAAGTTTTTATCTTCTTTGTGATCTTTTAAATCTGTTTCAATAATGTCTAAAGAATCTCTAAACGTATCCACATCAGGTGTAATGGCATTTTTAAAATGACCTATTTCACTTTCGTAATGATTACGCATATCAACCAAAACCGTATTTTCATCTTCAATAAAACTATTGAATTGTTCTGCTGCCAAATGGATCCCTTTATTGGTAACATCAAATGTTTCATCATTTAAACCGTCGGCAACAATTTTATTGCGCACTTTCACTTTCAGCTTTAAAAATGATTTATTGTCTTGTTCAACCGCAATATTCAAACGGATGCCTTTTAAAAAATCGATGCTATCTAAATGGGCTTTGAATTCATTAAAGCGATCGGCAGGTAAAGACAGTTGCCCATTAATACCTTCGTGAGCTACATAAATTCTGCCTAACACCTCTAAAGCATCCCAAGTTAAAAATAAATGGTCTCTAAAAATTTGTGGATTTCCAATATGAGCGTATTGGTAAAAAGAAAGAGTTAAACGGCTTTTTCCAGCTTCGTCTATTAATTCTGCTCTTTCTTTTGCGCTTAATTTATTGTACAGTTGCATGCTATACTAATGTTTTAAGTTAAAGAATTATTTTATAATACAAAAGTACAATTTTTAAAAAAACTGACACAATAATCACAAAAAAAGCACCTATATAATAATTAGGTGCTTTTAAAGAAAAATTAGAGTTAGTCTACTTTAAAAGTATTCTAAAGATAAGTTTCATAGCAAAATCTTTCCCTATTTATTAATAGATACAAAATGTTGATAAAGGTTGCGTTATAAAATTGTAAGATGACAAAACTTATACTATTTTAGCATTCATTACTTTAGAAAATAAAAAAAAATGAGCAGCGAAAAAGAAGCTAAATTAAAAGCACTAAAACTTACATTAGATAAATTAGACAAGGCCTACGGAAAAGGTACCGTAATGAAAATGAGCGACAAAGCAGTAGTTGATGTAGACGCTATTTCATCGGGTTCTCTTGGCTTAGATATTGCCTTAGGCGTTGGCGGCTACCCACGCGGGCGTGTTATTGAAATTTACGGTCCAGAATCTTCAGGAAAAACAACCCTAACATTACATGCTATTGCCGAGGCGCAAAAAGCAGGCGGTATTGCAGCTTTCATTGATGCTGAACATGCTTTTGATAGATTTTATGCTGAAAAATTAGGCGTAGATTTAGACAACTTAATTATTTCTCAACCAGATAACGGTGAACAAGCCTTAGAAATAACAGATAATTTAATTCGCTCAGGCGCTATTGATATTGTAGTTATCGATTCGGTAGCAGCCTTAACACCAAAAAGTGAAATTGAAGGTGAAATGGGCGACTCTAAAATGGGGTTACATGCCCGTTTAATGTCACAAGCCTTAAGAAAACTAACAGCATCTATTAGTAAAACAAACTGTACCGTTATATTTATTAACCAGTTAAGAGAGAAAATTGGTGTTATGTTTGGTAACCCAGAAACAACTACAGGTGGTAATGCTTTAAAGTTTTACGCATCCGTGCGATTGGATATTCGTCGTTCAACTCAAATAAAAGAAACCGATGGAAATGTTACAGGTAATAAAACCCGAGTAAAAGTCGTTAAAAATAAAGTAGCTCCTCCTTTCAAAATGGCCGAATTTGACATTATGTACGGTGAAGGCATTAGTAAAGTAGGAGAGGTTTTAGACATCGCTGTTGAAAACGAAATTGTTAAAAAAAGCGGGTCGTGGTTTAGTTATGAAGATACTAAACTCGGACAAGGTAGAGATGCTGTGAAAGCATTAATAAAAGACAACCCAGAACTCATGGACGAACTCGAAGCCAAGGTTAGAAAAATAGCCAAAGCCGCTTCTGAATCAGAATAGTTTAAAAAATCCCGAATCATCGGGATTTTTTTTGTTTTAATACGCAACCTTTTAATAGCAAATGCATCTAAAGAATAAAAGTTAAAATTTTATTTTTTATGAAACAGTTAATAGCCCTTAGTTTTGCTTTAGTTTTGCTGACTTCCTGCAGTCTAGACGATGACAATAATAGTAACTATAGCTTTGAAGTTTTACCCGTAGAGAGTGTTGATATCCCTACTGAATTTGTATTAGGTGAAACATACCCAATAACGGTAACCTATTTAAAACCCACAGCATGCCATGTATTTAAAGAATTTTATTATTCAAAAAATCTAAATGAACGTACTGTAGCCCCTGTAACATACGTTTATGGAAATGATAATTGCGAAACTTTGGATAATATTACAGAAGATGCTACTTTTAACTTTATAGTTACAAGTAATGGTTCTTACATTTTTAAATTTTGGCAAGGAGAAGATGAAGACGGAGAAGATCAATATCTTACAATTGAAGTGCCTGTAACCGAATAAATTTAAGTTTTAACTAACGCATGTTTAAATTGAGTTTGAATCAACTCATAGAAAATTGTAAAAATAATGATACTAAAGCGCAAAGTGAATTGTATAAACTCTTTTCGAGTAAACTTTTCTCTGTATGCTTAAAGTATTCAAGGAACTATGCCGAAGCGGAAGATAATTTACAAGACGCTTTTATAACAATTTTCAAAAAAATAAATCAATATAAAAACAAAGGCTCGTTTGAAGGTTGGCTTAAGCGGGTTACAATAAATACCGTTTTACAACAATATAGAAACGAAAAGGTTTTTGATATTATAAATGAAAATACTGTTGATGATGTTGAATTAGAAGTAGACGAAGATACACTATCTATCGACTATCTTTTACGAATCATTCAAGAATTGCCGGACAGATATCGATTGGTTTTTAACTTATATGTGTTAGATGGTTATTCACATAAAGACATAGCTGCTATGTTGGAAATAAATATAGGTACTTCAAAATCTAATTTAGCCCGTGCTAGACAAATTTTGAAACAAACCATTCAAGATTACAAAACAACACAAAGTTTACAATCATTATAAATGAGTGATAAAAAACATATAGATAGGTTATTTCAAGAACACTTTAAAGATTTTGAAGCGAGTCCTAGTGATGCCGTTTGGAAAAACATTGAAGCTGAACTTAACCAAGACAAGAAAAAACGCCGTATCATTCCAATATGGTGGCGTTATGGGGGTGTGGCAGCACTATTAGCACTGCTATTAACCATGGGAGGTACATATTTTTTCAATGAAGAAAACACAAACCCCATTCAAGTAGTTGATACTGAAGATAATCAAACTCGAAGTTCAAACATTTCTAACGACATTAAAGTAGCTGTTGAAAATGATAAACCTACACAAAATAATTTAGAAAATGGTTCTCAAAATAACGCTAAAGTTGTTGAGTCAAGCACAACTAAAATATTGTATGAATCATCCATAGTAAATACATCTTCTTCAACCAATAAAAATGAAAGTATCCATCAATCAGGTTTGCCTTCAAATAAAAAAGCGAATATAAAAAATAGTTTAACACCATCAATTAACAATGCTTTTGCTACAAATTCCCAAGGCAAATCCGAAAATAAAAATAAATCCATACATACAGCTGTGGTTAACAATTCAAAAAATACAGACGAAACACTTCAGACAAGTGGATCATTGATCAATACTCAAAAAGCCAAAGAATTAATTAGCAACGCTTCAAAAGACAACACTTCTATTGCAAAAATTGAAGATAAAGAAAAGAAAACTTTGACGATAGAAGAGGTCTTGGATAAAGATAAAGAGGTTGTTGAAAATGAAAAAAGCGCTAACAAATGGCGTATTACCCCAAACGCAGCACCTGTTTATTTTAATAGTTTGGGTGAAGGCTCATCTATAGACCCAGAGCTTAACGCCAACTCTAAAACGGGTGAAATCGGCATGAGTTATGGTATTAGTGCGAGCTATGCTGTTAACAATAAATTAAGCGTACGTTCGGGTATTAACAAAGTAAACTTAGGTTATAATACCAACAATGTCGTTATTTATCAACCGGTTGGTGCAAGTTCTAGTTCCCGTATGCTACAGAACGTTAATTCAAATTCAAATACTAAAAATTATGATGCTCCTAATAATAATATTTCGATTATTAGTGGAGAAACTTTAAGTGCAAAACCAGACTCTTTTTCCTCCACAAGCACTTCTATTAATCAGTCTTTAGGTTACATTGAAGTCCCTTTAGAAATTCAATACGCTCTAGTTAATAGTAAATTGGGGATTAACGTTATTGGAGGTTTTAGTTCGTTCTTTTTAAGTGACAATAAAGTGTTTTCTGAAGGTGAAACAGGACAAAGAGCCTTTATAGGTGAAGCAGATAATATAAATAAAATAAGTTACAGTGCTAATTTTGGAGTGGGTTTTAACTATCAAGTTTCTAAAAAAATAGATGTGAATTTAGAACCTATGTTTAAATATCAAATTAACACATTTAATGATACCTCTGGTAATTTTACACCATTTTTCATAGGTGTTTATACTGGATTCACCATTAAATTCTAGATTTTGGTTAATTCTAGGTATTGATTTTCATTAAGTTCGAAAATTAATGTCCAAAAAGACTGCTCTCCCCAGAGCAGTCTTTTTTATGTGTTAAATTTTTGCAGTTGTTTAAGGATTACTGTTCGTGCCTTTTCATTTAAAGCCTTTGTATCATGAGCTGTTAAATCATCGGTCAACAAAAATTCATGAATTTTTGCCCGCATTCTCCCTGGTCCACCACTAAAAAAGGTGTACGAAAGTCGTTTTTTATTGTCTGCAAAAGTAATGGGCACTATCGGAATGTGATGGTTAATCGCCAACCTAAAAGCACCGTCCTTAAATTCGTCTAACATAATATGTTCTTCTGGAACGCCCCCTTCAGGAAAAATACAAATACTAACTCCCGTTTTTAATCGTTTTTGAGCTCTTAAAAAAACGGCTTTTCTACTTTTTTCAGAACTTCTATCTACCAAAATACAAGTCCGTTTATAGAAAAACCCAAACAATGGAATTTTAGCCAATTCCTTTTTACCAACAAAAACAAAAGGGTTTTTAATTGAAACCAGCATGAGCATAATATCTGTCATTGAAGTGTGGTTAGCAATAAACATATAGCTTTTGCTTGTTTCAGGAGTTTGTTCACTTTCAATTTTCCACCGAAACCCCATGCCTATTAAAATAATTTTGGCCCAAAAACGAGCCAACTTAAAAAAATAGGGATACCACGATTCCTTTAAAATAGAGATTAAAAGTATGGGGAACATAATAAATATTGGCAATGCAACAAGTATGTAGAACCAAATGCGGTATAAAATCCAGAATAGATATTTAAATAACTTCATCGAACCCAAAAATACATAATTGTATTGAGCAATTCTATTAAAAAAATTACCTTTGTGGCTGTTTAAATTTTACGATTACTAATTAAAAAAGATTCCCATTTTCATGGGAATAAAAAAATGGCAAGAATACTTACAGGCATACAAAGTACAGGAACCCCACATTTAGGAAACATTTTAGGTGCATTGATGCCTGCCATAAAAATGGCTAATAGTCCTGAAAACGAATCGTTTTTGTTTATTGCCAACTTACATACTTTAACTCAAATTAAAGATGCCGAAACGTTAAGACAAAACACCTATTCGGTAGCAGCCACATGGTTAGCATTCGGGTTGGACATTGAAAAAACGGTGTTTTACAGACAAAGTGATGTGCCACAAACAACCGAATTATCGTGGTATTTAAGTTGCTTTTTTCCTTACCAACGTTTAACATTAGCCCATAGTTTTAAAGACAAAGCAGATAGATTGGAAGATGTAAATGCAGGGTTGTTTTCGTACCCCATGCTAATGGCCGCAGATATTTTATTGTATGATGCCGAAATAATTCCCGTAGGGAAAGACCAATTACAGCATATTGAAATGACACGTGATGTAGCATCTCGTTTTCATGCGAAAATGGGTGATGTTTTTGTATTACCTGAAGGAAAAGTGGAAGAAAACATCATGTTAATTCCAGGTACTGATGGTGAAAAAATGAGTAAAAGTAGAGATAATACCATCAATCTTTTTTTAGACGATAAAAAGTTACGCAAACAAATAATGACCATTCAAACAGATAGCACCCCGCTTGAAGAACCAAAAGATTGGAGTACTTGTAATTGTTTTGCTATTTATAATTTATTAGCAAGCGACGAACAAATTAAAACCATGAAAGCCAATTATGAAAATGGCAATTATGGTTACGGTCATGCTAAACAAGCTTTGTTTGAATTAATTGTTGAAAAATTTGCTATACAACGTGAGCGTTATACTTATTATATGAATAACTTGAACGAAGTTGATAAAGCATTAGCATTAGGTGCTGAAAAAGCTAGATTGGTGGCGGATGATGTTTTGAAACGTGTTCGTAAAAAGGTAGGGTATTAGAATGAAAAAACTTATTTGGTTTACTATTTTAATGAGTCTTTCTCAAGGGTTTGTAATTTTATCCCAATTACTGTCTGATAAAAGTAATCATTGGATTATAATGATAAGTGTTTTGATAATAATAGGAATATTTATTAACTTTTTGGTTGGATATAAAAAACTAAATAACCTCAAATAACTTTCCCGGTAACGGACGAACAACGCCTTTCAATTCCATATTCAATAATGCACTGGCTACTTTAAAAATTGGTAAATTGCAATTGATTGCAATCATGTCCAGCTGTTGCCTTTCATTGTCTTTTAAATGCTTATAAATTATTTTTTCAGTAGCGTCCAATTCAACAAATAATTGTTTTTGAATAGCTGGTTTACTTTCTTCCTCTAATTTCCAATTTAAAATATAGGGCACATCTAAAGCTGTAGTAAGCATATGCGCTTTTTGGTATTTTATTAAGTTATTGCAGCCGGCACTTTGTAAATCATTAATTCGACCTGGTACAGCAAACACATCGCGGTTATATGAATTGGCAATATCGGCGGTGACCAAGCTACCACCTTTTTCGGCTGATTCAATAACAATTGTTGCTTCGCTTAACCCGGCAATGACTCGGTTGCGTTTCAAGAAATTGTTTCTATCAAATGTATCGGTACTCCAAAAATCTGTAAAAAAACCACCATGCTTCTCTACATCAACCATATACTTTTTATGTCCAGCTGGGTAAATTTGATTAAGTCCGTGCGCTAAACAACCTATAGTTTGTAAATTATGCTTTAAGGCTGCCTTATGCGCCGTAATATCGGTTCCATAAGCAAACCCAGAAACAATAATCGGGTTATAAATAGCGAGTTTTTCTACCAATTCTTCGCAAAAAGCAATACCATTAGTCGTAATTTTTCTAGAACCCACAATACTAATAATACGTTGTTCCTTTAAATTAATATTCCCCGATTGAAATAACAAAATAGGACCATCAATACAATGTTTTAGTTTTTCGGGATAATTGCTTGCTTCAAAATGTAAAACCTTAATCTCATTTTCTTTAATAAAAGAAATTTCCTTTTCTGCTTCCTTTAAATGATGGGGTTTAAACAAATCGCCTAAAATAACACTCCCAATACCATCTATTTTAAGTAGATTTTGTTTCTTCTCTTTTAATACAGCTTCCGCAGAACCACAATGATTAATAAGTCGCTTAGCCGTTATATCTCCTATATTTGGCACATGTTGCAGCGCTAAAGTATATAGCAAATCATTTTCGATCATTGTATACAATTGATTTTGAAGTTAAAGAAAAGAATTTTTTACGATGTTAATAAATACTTCTTCGTAAATTTTATCCAAAAGTATATTTTTTTAACTTTGTTTTATGCAATTAGAAACCTACATAAGCGATTTACTCTATAGATATGAGTGTGTTACCATTCCTGAGTTTGGTGCATTTTTAACACAACGTACATCTGCAACGCTTGATGATGCTACAAATAGCTTTTATCCACCAAAAAAAATGGTGTCATTTAACGAGCAAATTCAAAAAAACGATGGCTTGTTGACACATTATATTGCCGATCTGGAGAAAATTCCTTACGAAGTTGCTAGTGAAAAAATTGCAAAACGTGTTAATAGTATAAAATCGTATTTAACACAAGGTGAAACCGTTACTTTTAAAAATATTGGTGATATTACTTTTAATGTTGAAGGTAAAATTTTATTTGAACCTATTTATCAACTCAATTATTTAACCGATTCTTTTGGTTTATCGCAATTAGTATCTCCAAAAGTTTCTCGTGAAGTTTATAAAGAAGAAGTTGAAGCTATTGAAAAAGTAATTCCACTAACAATTACTCCTGAAAAACGTAAAGCTAAACCGTATTTTAAATACGCTGCTGTCGCTTTAATAGCACTAACTTTAGGCGGATTGGTATCATCTAGATATTATATAGAACAAATTGAGAAACACAATCAAATAGCTCAGGAAAAAGCATTCCAACAACTAGATGCTAAAATAGAGCAAGCTACTTTTAACTTAAATCCGCTTCCTGCCATTACTTTAAATGTTACTAAACAATCTGGTAATTACCACGTGATTGCTGGTGCTTTTAGGGTTGAAGACAACTGCGAATTAATTATTAGTCAATTAAAAGCGCAAGGCTTTAATGCCAGAACCATTGGTGTAAACAAATATGGTTTACACGAAGTAGTATATGGTAGTTATGAAACCGCAGAAGAAGCTTTACAAATATTGCATAGTATTAGAAAAACCCACAACGAAGATGCTTGGTTGTTGGTTAAAGATCTAGACTTAGTTAACTAACTGTTGGCATTTGCTGTTGCCATAAATTATAATAGTGTTCTTTTTTAGAATATAATTCTTTATGTGAACCTTGTTCTAAAACTTTACCTTTATCTAAAACTACGATTAAATCAGCATTTATAACAGTACTTAATCGGTGAGCGATGATAATAATCGTTTTTTCTTTTTCTCGTAAATTATTAATTGTTTTTTGAATATAGTTTTCAGATTTACTATCTAAAGAAGAAGTTGCTTCATCTAAAACCAACATTTCAGGCTCTTTATACAACGCTCTTGCAATCGCAATACGTTGTTTTTGTCCTCCAGAAAGCGACGCGCCATTTTCGCCTAAATACGTTCCAAATCCATTTGGTAAAGCTTCTATAAATTCTAAAATGCCAATAGCCTTACATATTTCTATTATTTTTTCCATGTTTGGAGCAAATTCTCCAACTGCAATATTTTCGATAACGTTGCCTGCAAACAAATCAATTTTTTGAGGCACCACACTTACCAGTTCTCGCAAGCTTTCTGTATCAATATAATTCAAATCTAAATCGCCTATACTAATCTGTCCTTTTTGTATAGGGTAAATATTCTGTAATAAGGACATTAAAGTTGATTTCCCCGAACCACTTTCTCCAACAATAGCGGTAATTTTTCCCTTTGGAATTGTTAAACTAAAATCTTTAAAAACTTCAACCCGTGTTCCATATCTAAATTTCACATTTTTAAATGTGATGTCGCCGAGTTTTTCACGTGAAAGTATAATTTTATTTTCTGACTCTTCGCGCTCTAAATCCATGATTTCAAATAAACGGTCGGCAGCAATTAGTGCATTTTGTATTTGCTTATTAGCACCTATTAAACTAGTAACAGGCCCAGTGAAATAACCAACAATAGCATAAAACGATAAAAGTTCTCCAGCAGTTATTTCACGTTCAATAACAAAATAAGAACCACTCCATAATAGTATAATGGTAAAAAGTTGTGCAATAAACCCAGAACTCGTACCTGAAAATACCGAGTTTAAAGCCGATTTATAGCCTATATTTAATAAACTTATAAAACGTGTTTCTGTTTTAATATTCGCAAAACTTTCTAAGCCAAAACGCTTAATAGTACCAACAGAGTTTAACGATTCTACCAACTGACTTTCTAAATCGGCACTACGCTCCATAATAGTACGCTCAGTTTTTTTGTTTAGTCTATTAGTAATATAATAAATAAGTGCATAAAGTGGAATAACCAATAACATAATTAAAGCCAATTTCCAATAATAGAAAAACATCAATCCAAACGAAAATATAAGAATTAAAAAGTTTACGGTTAAACTTAACGATACACCATTTATAAACGCACGAATTTTAACGGCATCGTTAATTCTAGAGATAATTTCACCCACACGCATGGTATCAAAAAACTGTTGCGGGAGTTTTAGCAAATGTTTATAATAGCCTAAAATGAGGCGCGCATCAATTTGTTGCCCCGTTTTTATTAAAAATACATCTTTAAAAATGCCTATTATAACTTGTAGTACTAATAAGCAAACCATTATTACGCCTAAAAGGTTTAATAGTTTTGTGTTACCACCAACTAAAACAAAATCGGTCAATTTTTGTATGTAAATAGAAGTTGAAAAGCCCAACAAAGTATAAACCATAGCACCAACTAACGCTTGTATTAAAACAAATTTGTGGGGTTTTAATAAAAACCAAAACCGTTTATAAATAGATACTTTTTCATTACCAGCCACAAAATCCTCTTGAGGCATTAATAGTACTAAAACGCCTGTCCATTCTTTGGTAAATTCTTCGTGAGTTTTTTTATGGAGTTTACCAGTACCAGGATCCATAATGGTTATATGGGTTTTTGTAACCTCATAAATAACTACAAAGTGGTGCAACCGTTCTTTTACAATAATGTGAGCTATGGCGGGTTTTGGTATTTTAAATAAACTATCAAAATCACCACGAACACCTTTGGCTTCAAAACCCAGTTTTTGTGCCGCTTCTAGCAGCCCTAAAACGTTGGTGCCTTTTTTATCTGTGCCAGCGTATTGACGAATACGTGCAATAGGTATTTGTAAGTTGTAGTGTGCAGCTATGGATGCTAAACAGGCTGCGCCACAATCTGTAATATCATGTTGTTTTATGGTTGTTTTTGCCATTGTAGGTGTTTATAAGGCAATAATAGGAGCGTTCACTGCAAGAAAATTGCAGTGAGGAAGAAAATTATAGATTACGAACTTTTTTACACTCGTAATAATATAAGACAGAGAAGCCTACATAAATCAATTTGGTATTATATTTAAAAGGCATAAAATAGAGTTATGGAACATATGAAGGAATAAAGCGAGTATAAAACTATGCTTTAACCGGGCATAACTCAAAAGCACACCAAAAATCAACTGAGTTGAAATTAAAAAAGGAATGAAAAAATAATGAGAAAGTTCGTGGTAAGTATAATTTAAACTGTGTATAAGCCCGAATGTTAAAATATTATAATATATATAAATATTATGATTTTTTGTAAAAAATGATATGGCTTTATCATTTAAAATCACATATAAAAACAAACTTAAAATAAAAATAAAGACTATTCTATAAAAAAAGGATAGTATTAATATTTTGAAAACAAATAAACATAATATTATTTGACAACTTAAACTGAGGGAAAGGTTTCGTCTACTTATTTTTATTCCTAACCTAAATGTACACTCTTCAATTATTGGGGCAATAAAAATCAAGATTTGCCAACGATTAAAATATGGGTTAGAAATTATATTCTGATTTTTATATACGACAGAATAATCTTCAAACATATTCAAAAACAATAAATTTAAAATTCCAAATCCGAAAACTGTCAAAAAATCAAATTTTAGAACTAAAAAAATTACATCTTTTAGTGTTTTTATACTTCTGTTTTCAACAGTTTTTTTGGGGTTTTTTAAAAATGTAATTATTTTGTCCATAAAAATTAAAAATAAACAAAAAAGTTGTAAAAATAGCTACTGTTTTTACAACCTTTTTTATACTAAATCTATCGGTATTTTTAAAAAATAGCTTTTGCAACCATATGGACAGCAGCTACTGCACTACCAACTATAACTCCAGTTATATAACCGGCACGGCGTACTATTTCATCAAAAAAACCTCCTTCTATTGTTAATAAATCCTCTTTGTTCAATTCCGTTACTCTATAAGTTTCTAGTATCATAATTTTTTTTATTAATCATTATTAAAAATTATCTGTAGTATGCACCAGCTGCGGCATTTGCACCTTCACTAAACCCGTCAGCAAATACCCCCATTAGTCTAATGCTTTCACATGCGAGTGCAGCTGCATATTCCCACAATTTGTAGCCTCCGTCAACATTTAATAATTCTGTTTGGGTCATAACATCAACACCAAAATTCTCTAAATTTTTCATAAAAATAAAATTTTAATTGCCTGCTACGGCAGGCGGGTTAAACATTTGTTTTTTGTATTATAATGTTTACGATACTGTATAGACAGATTACTTCGGTCGTACCTCCCTCGTAATGACGCTAACATTACAAACTTATCAAAACTAAAAGCGGTTACGTCTAACCTCCTTACTGAGTCCAGTATTATAATTTCGATTTAGCTAATGTAAAAGCGTTCACTGCACAAACCTTGCAGTAAGGTGTTTTTCTTTAAAAAATAACTGCCACCAAACACTTGTATAATCTCGTTATTACTTAAAGCGGTTACCGAGATGTTTACTTGCAATTCAAAGTCCCCATCGTAATAATAAGTATTAGTTAAACGATTATATGAAATAGGTGCTGTTAAATCTTTTAATTGTTCCATAAGTTTATAAAGTGACCGCTCACTAATATTCATATAATCCGCCAACTCCTTTGGAGCTCCAGTATTTTCTTGAGAAATACGTTGGTGTAATTGTTGTAAGCGTTCTAAGTTTTTTAGGTTTTTCATTCCTCTCTGTCTTTCAGACATCTCTCCTAAGGAGAGAAATCAATTTTTAAATTAAACTTTATATTTCATTATCACTTATACTAGCTTCACTAGCGACCTTCTATACAGAATATATTCTGCATCTCTGTAATTCTCATTGTGGTATATTAATTAATACTTACAATTTCTTTTTGGCTTGGGTTTACCCAATCGTCTACTTTATCGTACAACAAATCAAAAAGAGTGCGTTCTGCCAATTTAAATTGAGCGTTAAGTGTCATCCCTTTTTTTAATTCGCCTTCAAACCCGTTTTTAAGTTTTAATGTTTTTTGGTTAATATGGCACTGCACTTTAAATACCGATGTGTTTTCTATAAACTCAATATCTTTTCCTATATCTGTAATATTGCCACTTGCCAAACCCCATTGGTTATAGTTATACGCATCTATTTGAAAGTTGACTGGATTATTTACTTTTAATAACCCAATATCTTGCGGATTTATAAAACATTCTACCAATAAACTTGTGTTGGGGGAAATATCTACAAAGGGTTGCCCCGAACTTAAAAAACTACCTTTTTCTACACTCATGGCGTTAATTAATATACCTGTTATGGGAGCTGTTACTAGGTATTGTGATTTATTATCTTGTAATTGTAGTTCTTTGCTTTCAAATTCTAATAGACTATTTTTGTATTCTGTTAAGCTTGCTTGCCACGTATTACGCTGCTGCTGCTTTAATTGATTGATATTACTTATTGCTAAATCATATTCAAATTTTGAGTTTTCAAACTCTACTTTAGCAATCACTTCTTTTTTATAAAGCAATGTATTTCTATCGTAGTCTTGTTTTAATTTTTTAAATCGGGTTTGTAGTTCATGCATTTTTTGCTGATACAATAAATATTCTTTTGTGTACTTAGGTGATTGTATTTGGTTTAAGCTAACATATTTGTTTTCTACTAAATAAGTTAAATCTTCAATAAACAGGCTTAAGTCTTGTATTTGTTGTGCAGATAGTTTTAGTTTTTCATTTATAATGGTATTGTCTAACACCAACAAAGTGTCGCCTATATGTACCAATCTATTGTTCTTTAAATGAGCCGAAATTATTTTTCCAGAATTTAATGACGTTACAGATAGACGTTCTTTATCTGGTTTTATAATACCCCTTGCCGAAGTGTAAATATCTACTTTAATAAAAGGTAATAAAACAAGCATAATAAGCACCGATGATAATATAAAGCTATATATTACTTTACTTTTAGAACTGTGGTTAAATTGATGGACTTCTATGGTATTGTCAATAATCTCTTTGGGGAATATTTGTTTCATTCGTAGGCAATAAATTAATTAAAATATTGAATGAATTATTTACCTTTCAAATATCAAAAAAAAAAAACCAATTCTTACAAAATAATTATGTGCTTTTTGTTGATTTTTATTGATTTACAACAATGTTGTTGTGGGTTTTCCGTAAAAATTGAAATTTCATAAATTTTTACTTTATCTTATATTTTGTAATACTGTAAAATCTTAAAAATCCTTTTACCTTTGCAGCATAATTAAACATATTGTGATGCAAGCTAAAACACCCGAACAATCTAAAACGATTCTTACCGATATGGTTTTGCCTGGTGAAACCAATGCGCTAAACAACCTATTTGGTGGTGAATTATTGGCACGTATGGATAGAGCTGCCAGTATTGCTGCAAGACGCCATTCTAGATATATTGTAGTAACCGCCTCAGTAAATCATGTCGCTTTTAATAAAGCCGTGCCCTTAGGTAGTGTGGTAACTGTTGAAGCTAAAGTATCCCGTGCTTTTAAAACCTCAATGGAAGTGTTTATAGATGTTTGGATTGAAGACCAAATATCAGGTGAAAGAACAAAAGCCAACGAAGGTATTTATACATTTGTGGCGGTTGATGATACTGGGAAGCCTGTATTAGTACCTCAAGTATTTCCTGAAACAGAATTAGAAAAACAACGTTTTGAAGCTGCTCTAAGACGTAAACAATTAAGTTTATTGCTCTCTGGGAAAATAAAACCCAGTGAAGCTACTGAACTAAAGGCTTTATTTGAATAATTCTCTAATCTAAAAAACGCCACTTAAAACACTAAAGTTCCTGTATTCGCAGGAATTTACATTTTAAAAACCCATGATGCTGGGTTTTCGGTAGATGTTCCTTTAGATATTGAAAAACTTAAAATAGTTTCACCATTTGATGAATTCGTGAATACTTCACCTATAACTTGCTTAGTACTTACTTTGTCACCTTCTTTTACATAAACCGTTGAGAGGTTTTTATATAAGGTTAAGTAATCACCATGACGAATCATCACAATGGGATTTACGTTTTTCATTTTAAGCACTGCGCTTACTTCACCATTAAAAACAGCACGTACTTTAGCACCTTTTTCGGTAGCTATACGAACCCCATTACTTTTAATAGTTAAGGAATTATCAATGGGATGTGGTTGTGTGCCATAACCAAGTGTTACATAGCCTTTTTCAACAGGCCAAGGCAGTTTGCCTTTGTTCGCTACAAAATTAGCTGCTAGTACTTTTTCTTCTGCTGTTAAAGCAAAATTTAAGGTACTCGCAACACTAGTATTTCCCGCTTTTTTATTCGATTTGGCAATTGCTTCTTTTATAATACGATCTATTTCAGCATCGATTTTATCGGCTTCTTGTTGTTTTTGCTTTATTTGAGCAGCATAAACAGATAGATTTTTTTTAATAGACTTCATTAATTCTTCATGCTGTTTACGCTCAGCTTCTAAAGTTTTTTGAACCTCTCTGTTTTCAGCTATAAGTTTTTTCTTTGTTTCTTGTTGTTTCAACAAGTTCAAATTAGTTGCTTGTAATTCGGCTGTTTTTGCTTTAATCGTTTCTCCTTGTTCCTTTTGATGGTCCGTATACTGCTTCATATACTGCAAACGCTTGTAGGCTTGTTTAAAATCGTTCGCAGAGAGCAAAAACATAATCCTGCTTTGTTGATTTTTACTTTTATAGGACTTCACCATCATAGCGGCGTAATCTGCCTTTAAAACCTTTAATTCGTCTCTTAAATTCGTTATTTTTCTTTGGTTATAATTAATATCACGAGTTAATAAATTAGCTTGTTGGTTGGTAACCTTAATCAAATTATCTAACACATTTATTTTGTGTTTAAAATCTTGAATTAAGGTTAATTGCGACTTTTCTTTACTCTGATTTTCTGCACGCAATTTGGCAATTTTCTGAATTTCTAAACGAAGTTCTTGTCTACGTGCCTCCAGTTCCTGTTGTTTGGCACTTTGAGAAAACACAAAAACACTACAAAACAAAAAGCTTAGTAGTAATACTATTTTATATGGTTGATTACTTTTTAACATTTAAAGTTTTATTTCTTTAAAACCTGAAGGTATTTTGTATGGAAAATTTAAATCTTCATTTAAAGTAATGCCTTTAAATTCTAAGTCTATAACCGTTTTATTGTCCGCTTCAGTAGCAATAACTTTTATATTTTCTGGCAGTGTTTGCTTTTCTACTTCTTGGTACGTTAAATAATCTATTTGCAAATGTCTTAACTCTTTTGGTTGTGATACTTGCTGCGATTTTATTTTAAAATGAACAGGATCTAACAAAAATAAAATTTCAAATAGTTCACGTTGTTGCTTTGGTTGAAGCATGTATGCATCATTTGTAACCGAAACATCATAAGTGTTTGCATTCAAATTGAAAATAGGGTCTCCTAATAATAAATTTTGAACCTTTTGAAAATCTAATTCAGTACCCAATAAATCACTTAAATATTTGTAATCACCTTCAAAATAGGTGTTATCTAATTTATTATAGAAACTTACTTTTTCGGGTGTAATTAGTGCTTTTACTACTGAAAACATGGCGCTTATCCAAAGCACTTCATCTTTCTTTGCTCTAAGATTTACTGTATAAGACTGCTCTTTACCATCTTGAGCATAGGTTATTTTAAGCCTCGATTGTAACGTTTTAAAGTCTGGTGTTTTTTTAGCGTTTTCTCTTAAAAGCTGTTTAGTGTTTAAATTTAAATTTGCTTCACCGCCACCAATGGTTTTAGAAGCTTTACAATGACATATCAAAAAAAATAAAAATAATAAAACGATGTACTTAAGTAAATTCATTAATTTGAGGTTTCTAATTGTTTTGCTTTATCACTAAACGTTTTTGCCTTCGCTGTATTGTTTAATAAAATGTAGGCTGTACTTAATTGATTGTAAAAATCGATTTCCATTTTGTTATCATCAATAATATAATCTAGTCCTGCTTCCAAAACATCAACTGCTTTTTGGGCTTGGTTTAATTGGTTTAATGCAACCCCATTAATTAAATAAAATAATGGTTGTGCTGGATATTTTTGAAGTACCTCATTACTCTTTTTCTCTGCTACATTAAACTTTTGCAAATCTATGTAAAGTAACAATACATTTCGAAGTACATTAAAATTATCTGTATCAATTTTTAGTGCCGCTTCAAAATATTCTAAAGCCTTTGGTTTATTGCTTTTTGATAAATAATATTGACCCAGTTCTATAAGGGTTTTACTGTTTTTGCTATTCCCTACTAAGGTTGTTGCTTCAACTAAATCGGCTTCGTATTGTGGATTTTTGCCAACAAACTGAACAAAATCAGTAAGCACTTTAAGCTTTGCTTCAGGTTTTATCTCTGGGCTTTTAATTACAATTTTCATCGATTCAATAGCCTTTTGAGCATTATTATCATCTAAATAAAACTTGTATAAAGCTAAATGAACAATTTGTGAATTGGGGTTAGTTTTCAGCAACTCTTTAGCTGTTTCAAATGCTTTTTCCTTTTCATTATTTTCGCTATAACGGAAGATAAGTTGCAGGTAATTAGATTCTTTATCCGGATTATCTTCTAAACGCGCTTCTAAATTTTTAATCTGATCCTTTTTACGTCCCGTAGCCTCATAAATTTGATTCCGCATGATGTCTCTGGCTACCGAAACACCAAATTCAGCATCTAATTCATCCAAAATTTTTAAAGCATCTTTATACTCTTTTGTTTTTACGTACAATGCCGCTAAATTCTCTTTATAATCGGAGTGAAATTTCACCAATTGCTTAACGGTTTTAATGGCTTTGTCATACTCATTTTGTTCCATGTAAAACCCATATAACACGTCTAAAAACCACTCGTTATTGGGATCTTTATTTACGGCTTTTTTTAAGGCATCTTCGGCAGCTCCAAAATTTTTGAGTTTATTGTAATTTTTACCTAACTCAAAATATAAAACAGGCACAGAATTATCTAGTTCAATACATTTTAAAAGTGCAGAAACCGAACGATCGTAATTTTCAATGCCCTTTTGAGTTAAAGCTTCGTAAAATAACTCTTGAAATGTATCTTCAACATTCCCTAAATCGTCTTCAGGCTTTTTATTAAAATCTACTTGTGCATGATTCGTCTGCGGAAATATTAGAATTCCGAAGAGCAAGATAAGTATGTAGATTTTTTGTTTCATATAAGACTGATACTATTATTTTATTTGAGCGTTACCACAAGGGTCGGGCTTTTTGCTATATCTTTTTTGCTTTTGATGGCAAAAAAGGATGCCGCTTCAATCCCTAACGCACCTATTGCCTGCACTTTGTTAATGCAAAAGTTATTCCAACTCATTTACAATGAGATCTCGAATTTAATTCGAATTCACTCAGTATAAATTTAGGAATTATTCTAAAACGGAATAATCACCTATACTAATACTGGTAAACTTTCCATCAAACTTCACATGATTACCAATCATCGCTTCATCTAAATTGGCATTTTTGATACTTGTATTGGTTTGTATTAAACTATTTTTAATGGTTGAATTTTCAATAATACTGTGATCTCCAATAGACACATTAGGGCCCACCGTACTGTTTTTAAGCACCACGTTTTCTCCAATAAAACATGGTTCAATAATTTTTGAACCTTCTAATTTTACTGATGAAGCCACTAATTGCTCTTCACCATCTGCTTTTAAAAACCCTAACATTCTGGTGTTGGTTTCAACAGTAATAGCTTTGTTACCGCAATCCATCCACTCATCAACAGTTCCTGTTTTAAATACCTTACCATCTGCCATCATACGTTTTATACCATCATTAATTTGGTATTCACCCCCATTGGTAACGTTTTCATCTAAAATTTGTTGTAGTTTTTCTTTTAAAATGGATACATCTTTAAAATAATAAATACCTATTACGGCTTGGTCACTTACGAAGCTTTCTGGTTTTTCAACTAACTCAACAATCTCTTGGTTCGCATTTAATTTTACAACACCATAAGCTTCAGGGTTTTCAACCTGTTTCGTCCAAATAACGCTGTCGGCTGTTGGGTCTAAATCGAATTCAGCTCGAATTAGGGTATCAGCATAAGCAATTACAGCAGGCCCCGATAAAGATGGTTTTGCACACATAATAGCATGTCCTGTCCCTAAAGGTAAATCTTGGCGATAAATAGATGCTTTGGCACCTAAATCGGTTGCTAATTTCTTTAAACTCTCCACAACATCGTCACCAAAAAAAGCAGGATCACCTAATACAAAAGCAATTTCTTCAATAGGTTGCTTTAATACTTTCGCAATGTCTTTTACCAAACGATGTACGATAGGCTGACCCGCAACAGGAATTAAAGGTTTTGGTACGGTTAAACTGTGGGGGCGCAAACGAGAACCCCGTCCTGCCATTGGTACTATTATTTTCATTCTTCTTCCTAAACCTCTCCAAGGAGAGGGATTTTTTATTAGAATTAATATTTATTTATAGCTCTTAATCTCTCCAAAGGGGAGAAACTATTATGTTAAACTTTCTACAAATAATTTTATACGTTTAAGTTTTCCCTTTTGGGAAATCAACGGGATTAATTATTTTGTTCCTGTACTTCCAAAACCACCTTCACCTCTAACAGTTTCTGAAAGTTCTTCTACGGCAATCCATTCAGCACGATCATGTTTAGCGATTACTAATTGCGCAATACGTTCGCCATTATGTACAATAAAATCTTCATTTGAAAGATTCACTAAAATCACACCTACTTCACCTCTGTAATCGGCATCAATAGTTCCAGGAGCATTTAAAACGGTAACCCCTTTTTTTGCAGCCAAACCACTTCGAGGGCGCACTTGTGCCTCATAACCTATTGGTAATTCTATGAACAAGCCTGTTCCTACGATGCTACGCTCTAAAGGTTTTAATATTCTTGATTCTGATAAATTAGCTCTTAAATCCATTCCTGCCGATGCCTCCGTTTCATAATGTGGCAAAGCATGATTCGATTTGTTTATAATTTTTATTTTCATATTATCGTTTTAACAATCGTTTTAGTTCTCTTTTCTCAAACATCATTACACTCCCCAAAAATAAGAAAACTAAAAAAGTATTAATGTAATAATTAGCATTTGTATTTAATGCAATGATAGATAGTATAATTGCTAACACAAGATATCCTAGAATTTTCTTGAGATCGTACGGAACCATATAGTGTTTTTGACCAATTGCATAAGACAGCACCATCATAACACCATAAGCTGCCAAAGTTGCCCAAGCCGATGCTATAAAGCCCATATTTTCAATTAAATATATATTTAAAACAACAGTAATTACAGCACCTACTATAGATAAGTACATTCCATATCTTGTTTTATCGGTTAGTTTGTACCAAATGGCTAAATTAAAATAGATGCCTAAGCATAAGTTTGCCAGTAATACTATTGGCACTATAGAAATGGCTTGCCAATAACTTTCGTCTTTAACCAATATTATTTTAAAAATATCTAAATATGAAATAATGAAAACTAACATGAAACTACCCACAATTACGAAATACTTCATAATTAACGCATAAGTTTCCTTAGCGTTTATTTCTTTAGAATGTGAAAAGAAAAATGGTTCTGCTCCTAAACGAAATGCTTGAACAAAAATAGTCATAAACATAGCTATTTTGTAACAACCACTATAGGCACCGTTTATGTCTTTTCCTAATAAATAGGGTAAAATCCATTTATCAAAATTTTCATTAATTACATAAGCTAAACCAGCCACCATGATTGGCCAACCATAATTTAAAAATTGTTTAAATAGCCGTTTGCTAAACTCTAATTTCGTTTTAAAAAAATAAGGTAAAAGCAATAAAAAAGTAACCAAACTTGCTATAAAATTGGCTATAAAAATATATTGAACCAAGTCGGAATTGTCGTAATAAGGAACGCTTATGTTAAACTTTGGTATGGCCCACAAGAAGAAATAATTAAGTAAAACATAAATTAAAATATTAGCAATTTTTATGGCTCCAAATTTAATAGGTCTCCCTGTGGCTCTCAAATAAGCAAATGGTGCTACCACAAGCGTATCTAAAACCAATAAGCCTAAAAGTAAATTAAAATATTTTTGGGAAATATTCAACCAAACTGAAAGCTGCTGATTAAATGCAAGTACCACAATTAAAAATAATAGTGTTGTTACTGTTAAACTTATAAAAGTGGTTGAAAACACAGTGTTTTTCTCTTCAGATTTATTAAAAAATCTAAAAAAAGCAGTTTCCATTCCATAGGTTAACAGAACATTGAAAAAAGCTGCATAGACATAAAAAGTTGTATTATCAGAATAGCTTGTAGTTTCTAATGTTCCAGTATGAAGAGGTACCAACAAAAAGTTCATTAAGCGAGGTAAAACCGTTGCTAATCCATAAATAATAGTGTCTTTAAAAAACTTTTTTAATACGCTCAAAGGAGTTTGTTTTTAAGCTGTTAAAAATACGTTTTTAGCCAATGCAAACCAAAGATAAATTATTGGTTCCTAGACCATGTTCTACTAAACTATAAAGCTTATTTTTTATTGATATTTTCAATTTTAAAATATTTTACTTTATCAGAAGTTTTATAACTCACGATACATACATTTTCTTTAAGTTGAAAAGGTGACTTTTTTGTCAATACAGGAACTTTGTTTCCATATTCTCTATAAGGTTCATGGCTCATGATAATATCATTTTTAAGCTTGGTTCTGTTCTCAAACCTACCTATATATACTGAATTACTTTTAAGTTTCAATTTGGTTTGTTTTCCGTGAAAATAAACACTGTCAAATTCAATATTTTTAGGATTCTTTTCAATGCTTATAAAAATATTTATTCCCGAAACATCTGCTTTTGAGTCCAATGACCATTCTTGGTAATATACCTCTCCTAACTCAAATGATACCTTGGTTTCAAATTCTTTACCAGTTGCACATTGTGAAAAAATAACAAACATAAAAAGTAAGGAAAATGGGTTTTTGAATAATTTCATCTTTATAAATATTAATATTATAAAGATAACTTTTCAAAAGTGATGCCATAAAAAAACCTCACTTAAAGTGAGGTTTGATATTATTATAAAATTTTGGAACTAATTAAGTAGTATATTAAATTAATTATTTAAAGCTTCAGCTCCACCAACAATTTCTAAAATTTCATTGGTAATAGAAGCTTGACGTGCTTTGTTGTATGTTAATTTAAGTTGATCTCTTAACTCTGTTGCATTATCTGTTGCTTTATGCATCGCAGTCATACGAGCACCGTGTTCGCTAGCAAAAGAGTCTCTAATACCTTTGTACAATTGTGTTTTTAATGACTTAGGAATTAATTGCTCAACGATTTCAATTTTTGAAGGCTCAAAAATGTAATCCAAATTGACGTTAGTATCACTTTTTACTGGTATTATTGGTAAAAATTGCTCAACCATTACCTCTTGAGTTGCTGCATTTTTAAACTTGTTGTATACAATTTCGATTTTATCGAACTCGCCTACAACAAATTTACCCATTAACATTTCAGCAATTTCAGCAACATTATCAAAGGTTAAATCCTCATAAATATCACTATTATTAGAAATAATTTTATTAGTCTTTTTAAACGCATCGTTTGCCTTTTTTCCAATAGTTAAATACGAAACTTCTTGGTTGGCATACGTTTTAGATGTTAATCTATTAACTTCTTTTATAATATTAGAATTAAAGGCCCCTGCTAGACCTCTATTAGAAGTAACAGCAACAATTAAAACCTTTTTCACCTCACGTTGCTCAGAATATTTACTTCCAGAATCTACATCTAAAGTAGCACTTAAACTTTGTAAAAGTTCGGTTAACTTATCTGCATAAGGACGCATTGCTGTAATAGCATCTTGAGCTTTCTTTAACTTTGCAGCCGATACCATTTTCATGGCACTGGTAATCTGCATGGTTGAAGATACCGATGTGATTCTATTGCGTATTTCTTTTAAATTTGCCATTTTTTCCTCTCCTAACCTCTCCAAAGGAGAGGGATTGATTCGTTAAATATGAAATTCCCGTTGCTATTTTCTCCCCTTTGGGGAGATTAAGAGGGGATTAAGCTCTATATTTTCCTGATAAATCTTTAGCTACAGCTGTTAATGTATCTGTAACTTCATCAGTTAATTTTCCTGCTTTTAAGTCTGCTAATACATTCGCATGTTTCGCTTTTAAGAATTCTAAATAATCTCTTTCAAATTCTTTTACTTTTTCAACAGGTACATCTCTTAACAAGTTTTTAGATCCTGCATAGATAATAGCAACTTGATCTTCCACTGTAAATGGATCGTTTTGAGCTTGTTTCAAAATCTCAACGTTACGTTTACCTTTGTTAATTACATTTAAAGTAACGGCATCTAAATCTGAACCAAACTTAGCAAATGCTTCTAATTCACGATATTGTGCTTGGTCTAATTTTAAAGTACCTGCTACTTTTTTCATGGATTTAATCTGTGCATTACCTCCAACACGAGATACAGAAATACCTACATTAATTGCTGGACGTACACCAGAGTTAAATAAATCTCCATCTAAGAAAATTTGCCCATCAGTAATCGAAATTACGTTTGTTGGAATATATGCAGAAACGTCTCCCGCTTGTGTTTCAATAATTGGCAATGCTGTTAAAGAGCCGCCTCCTTTTACAATGCCTTTAAGAGACTCCGGAAGATCGTTCATGTTTTTAGCTATCTCGTCATTATTAATAACTTTTGCAGAACGCTCTAATAATCTAGAGTGAAGGTAGAAAACGTCACCTGGATACGCCTCACGTCCTGGTGGACGACGTAATAACAAAGATACCTCACGGTAAGCTACTGCTTGCTTAGATAAATCATCAAACACGATTAATGCTGGACGACCAGTATCTCTAAAATATTCTCCAATAGAAGCTCCTGTAAACGGTGCATATACTTGCATTGCTGCAGGATCAGATGCATTTGCTGCTACGATAGTTGTATAAGCTAAAGCACCTTTTTCTTCTAAAGTTTTAGCAATTAAAGCTACTGTTGATGCTTTTTGACCAACGGCAACATAGATACAATATACAGGTTTTCCTGCATCGTAAAATTCTTTTTGATTTAAGATAGTGTCTATACAAACGGCTGTTTTACCAGTTTGACGGTCACCAATAACCAACTCACGTTGACCACGACCTACAGGAATCATCGCATCGATAGATTTGATACCTGTTTGTAATGGCTCGGTAACTGGTTCACGGAAAATAACTCCAGGCGCTTTACGCTCTAAAGGCATTTCATAAGTTTTACCAACAATAGGTCCTTTGCCATCAATTGGGTTTCCTAAAGTATCTACAACACGACCAACAATACCTTCTCCAACATTGATAGAGGCAATACGACCTGTACGTTTCACTGTAGAACCTTCTTTAACTCCTTTAGAAACCCCTAGTAGTACAATACCTACGTTGTCTTCTTCAAGATTAAGTACAATACCTTCTAAACCGCCTTCGAATTCTACTAACTCACCATATTGAGCGTTAGCTAATCCGTAAGCACGTACAATACCATCACCTACAGTTAATACAGTTCCAACTTCATCTAATGAAGCGCTTGCTTCAAAACCTGCTAGTTGTTGCTTTAAGATTGCTGATATTTCAGCTGGTTTTACTTCTGCCATCTTTATTTAGTATTTAGACATAAGATGCTAGACGTTAAATGCGTCTTTCATCTTAACTCTTTTAATTTAATGTGAATTCTCTTTTTAATTTACTTAATTGGTTTGCAATACTTGCATTATATTGGATATCTCCAACTCTTAAAATAAAGCCTCCTAAAATGCTTTCATCTATGATGCTTTGTACTTCAATATCTTTTCCTGTAAGCTCTTTTGCTTTTGCTAAAACTTTTTGTTTTAAAGCATCCGTTAAAGCTATGGCTGTTGTTACCGTTGCAACTTCTATTCCTTTAGATTGATCGAATAACTGGTTGTATTTAATAGCAACATCAGCTAAAATATCAATGCGATTGTTTGTAACTAAGGTGTCAATTAAACTCAAAGTTGTTTTATCTGTTTTTTTAAAAACTTCTAATAAAACAGTTTTTTTAATTGAAGCACTAAGTACAGGGCTTTGAAGTGCATCGTTTAAGTCTTTACTTTGTGCAATGGTATTAACAATCAACTTCATGTCGTTGTTTACAACATCGTCCGTTTTTCTATCCGATGCTAAACTTAATACGGCTTTTGCGTAACGTATTGCTGCTCTTGCTCCTGCCATGTTTTTAGTTTAATTTAGCTTCACTTAACATTGATTCAATCAATTGTTCTTGCTTGTCTTTGTTAGATAATTCTTGACGCACTACTTTTTCAGCTATTTCTAAAGATAAACTAGCCACTTGGCTTTTAAGTTCAGCCATGGCTGCTTTCTTTTCGCTTTCAATAGCAGCTGTTGCTTGAGCTATCATTGTATTTGCTTGTATTTGCGCTTCTCCTTTAGCATCTTCAATCATTTTGTTTTTGATATCCCTTGCTTCTTTTAACATCTCTTCGCGCTCTGCTCTAGCTTCTTTTAATAACTTTTGGTTATCTGCTTGAAGATTTTGCATTTCTAATTTTGCTTTTTCAGCAGATTCTAATGCCCCTTTAATACCATCTTCTCTTTTCTCTACCGCATCAAGAATTGGTTTCCAAGCAAACTTTTTTAACAAAAGTACTAATCCAACAAATAACAATAATTGCCAGAAGAATAATCCTAATGAAAACTGTTCAATTAATTTTTCCATTTATATGTCTTATTAACTCGTTAATTTTTAATTTAAAAACAGCTATAACCAACCGTTATAGCTGTTTTTGTTTTTTTTTAAGCTGCAAATAAAGCAGCAAATCCAATACCTTCAATAAGGGCAGCTGCAATAAGCATAGCAGTTTGGATTTTTCCTGAGGCTTCTGGTTGACGAGCAATAGCTTCCATTGCTTGTCCACCAATTCTACCAATACCAATACCAGCACCGATAACAATTAATCCAGCTCCTACAATTGTTGGGATTTCCATAATATATATATTAAAAATTAAACACTCAATTTATTAATGCGCCAACGCGCCGTCTGGCTACTCGCATAAAATGTCCACCGGACATTTTTAATGATGCTCGTCCCCATGGTGATGCTCTTCCACTGCCGAACCAAAATACAATGCCGATAACATTGTGAAAATATACGCTTGTAAAGCTGCCACTAAAAGTTCTAACAATGCCAGCACGAATGCTAAACCAAATGATAATGAACTTCCTAACCAATTTTTAAAGATAAACATTAAACCAATAATACTCATTAATACTATATGTCCTGCAGTAATATTTGCATACAAACGAATTAATAAAGAGAATGGCTTAATAAAAGTACCTAGTAATTCTATCGGAGCTAAAATAATTTTCATGGGCCATGGCACACCAGGCATCCAAAAAATATGTCCCCAATAATTTTTATTAGCTGTAAAAGTTGTTATCAAATAAGTTAATAATGCTAATGCAAAAGTTACAGCAATATTGTTTGTTACGTTAACACCAAGTGGCGTTAACCCTAGTAAATTGATAATCCAGATAAAGAAAAACACCGTTAATAAAAAACTCATGTAACGTTTGTAGTGTTTTTTTCCAATGTTTGGAATGGCAATATCATCGCGGATATATAAAACAATAGGTTCTAACAAACGCCCCATACCCTTTGGTAAAGCATTTTTCTTATAAGATTTAGCCATTCTTCCAAACATGAAGAATATTAATAAACCTACTAAAAATATGGTGAATACATTTTTAGTAATTGAAAAATCTAAAGGTTTAACGTTTGTCGCATGATGATGATCGTCGTAATGAATCGTACCTTCAGCATCTGTTTTATAAATTTTTCCGTGATATAATTTATAGTAATTTCCATTAACCTCAGCTACAGACTCACCGTGATGTAATTTAGATGAAGAAAACACTTGTAACCCATTATCCCATAAAATTACTGGAAGTGGAAATCCAATATGTTTTTGTTCTCCTTCGTCGTTTACATAAGAGTATAAACCAAAACCATGAGAATCAAGTAAGTGATGATTAATATATTCTTTTATTTCTTCCTTTAAACCTTGTTTACCTTCTACTTCAGGAGCTATTTCTTGCAGATGCATCTTTTCTTGATCATCTTGAGCAAAAGAAAGGCTTGTTACCAAGAGAAATAATAAACAGATAGTTTTTAATGACATTATATTTTGCATATCACTTAATTAATAGTGGGCTAAAAATCGGTGCAAAGGTATGTTTTTATCTTAAAATCAAAAAACAAAATTTCACATTATTTACAAGGGCTGTTTTTACTCATTAATTTGAATCTAATTTGTTGAAAATCCGTATAGTTGTTATGGTTTCGGTTATCAAGCATATCGCATATGGAATGAAGAATGAAAAAAATTCATAACGTGCTATGTCTCCATCTGAATTAAACACGGGATAAAAAAAGATAAAAAAACATATAAATTTCAAAAAGCTACCCAATATAAAAATAAATGCTAATTGGTCTTTAAAACGTTCTTTAAAAAAGAACATAGACAACATAATACCTATGGCCAATAATGTATTAACAACATAAGCCCATAAAATTTCATATTGAAGTATGGGAACCTGTATATATTTTAAAATAGGAACATAAATAAAATAGCTGATAATAGACACGCTCGCTATTATTAAAACATTTCCTCCTAGTAAATTCCTCATTAATTATTAAACTTCTTTAACTGCTGTAACACCACATAAAGAGAAATGGCAACACCAAGCAGCGTACCAATAATTAAGAATAATTTTCCTCCGTCAGAAAATTTGGAATCTAGCCACTTACCTAGCATAATAAAAAGGTAAATAGTTATACCCATTTGAAATGCTATTCCAGTAAGAACTACCGCATTTTTAAGCTGTTTTTTCGGATCCTTTTCCTTCTTGTTGTCCACCTTTATTCATTTCTTTTACCGTTCCCTTCATGTTACAAGTCACATTAAATGTAGCACCTGGCTCCACCGCAAGTTTTCCCACAACCACCTCACCTTCAATATGTGCTGATGCTTTTAACGTTAATGTACCTGATAATGTTAACTTACCAGAAAATTTACCTTCAAAATAGGCGTCTGTACCTTGCAAGGTTCCTTTTATTAAACCTGATTTTCCAACGACCACTTTACCAGAAGTTTTTATATTACCCTCTAAGGAGCCATCTATTCTAAAATCGCCTTCACTTGTAAAATCACCAATTATTTTAGTGCCTTGTGAAATGATGTTCTGACTTGATAAGCCTTCGATAGACTTAGACTGTTTTTCTTTTTTGTTCTCTGAAAACATAATACTATTTATTTAGAGTTATACCTGTATTTAAATAGGCATCCAAGTTTTTATGGATTTGAATGATTTGATAATTTGCAGATGTTATTGCAAAATAGGATTTTTTAATTTTTTTCTGATCTTCTTTAGTATATAATTGGTTGAAAGTTTTAGCGACTTGTCCATTTTTCAAACCATGTACTATTACAAATGTTGTATTGGCATTATACACATCAATGGAAGATTTTAATGTATAATATCTTATCTTTTTTAATACCTCATTTAATGTTTTTTGAAAATCAGCAACTTGGCCTGTTTTAGGGTTTTCAAATGTAAAAACCACTTTATAATTATTGGTGATACTATCATTTTCTTGAATAAATTCTGAACTTGCTAATTTGGGTAATACATTCGCTTCAATATTTTGTGCTTGTTTACCTTCTAACGTATTAGCATAGGTAATAGCTACGTGATTAATGGCTTTTCTATAAGCCTCTAAACCATACAATCGTCCTAATGCAGTTGCTTTTAAAAGTTCTAATTTCGGTACAATAGGCTCGCCGTCAAACATATAGATGTATTCTTCGCTTTTAGAGATAACATCAGCATAAGCATGGCTTTCGTATTGTTGATACAGTGTTTCATATAAACTTTCTGGACTGTTTTCGTCTTTTTCCGATGCTGAATCCGGATTAGTTAAAATAATAGCATATCTAGATTCGGGATAGTTTGAAACAATATCTGTTTTTGTAATAGCGGCTTCTGAATTTTCACCTAAAAGTTCATAAATTTTATACAAATTATATTTGGTAGGCAGTATTAATCGCTCTTCAGGATTGCTCTTAAGTAAGTTTTGAAATTTACTTTTTGCTAATTCATATTCTTTGAATTTCTCTTTGTAAATCAGCCCTAACTGGTAATAAGCATAGTTTCTATCTTTAGAAAGACTGTCGATTTCTTTAGCTTCTGAAGGAATTTTAGAAATGTAGAATTCCGTATCGAATAATTCGTCTTCTGAAGCTGTTACCAAAATATTATTAACGGACAAATTCTTTTCTGCTCCTGAATTTCCTTTGTTAGACCATCTCCAATTATCTTCCAAGACACGATCGCCCCAAATTTTTACAAACTCATTTTTACCATAGGCTACTGTGGTTGGATTATAAAAATAAAACATGGTTGTTTGTGTTGGCGTTCCAGTACGCAACGGTTGGTTGCCAATAGTATTATTAACAGTTACTAAGCCTTTGTTTCGCTCTGCCGCTTCAGCTTTTTCTTTTGCTTTTCCTGCTTGAATTTTTAGTTGTTCAATAAAAACCTCAAAATAAGCTATACGTTCGTCTTTCGATAAATGAACTAAGTTTAAAATGCTGTCGTTTACTTTGGCTATAGATTCATAATAAATAACATCTTCTAAATTGTCGCGTTTACGCTTTATAATACGATACGGTTTAGAGTTTAAAACCAAACTCGTCATGGTGCTATCGTAATAGTTTCCTGCTTCTTGATAAAGAGATTTATCAAAATTCATATCGCCAAGAATTTCGTAATTTTTAGCTTTTAGAATTTTATCTAAAGAATTGGTTCTTAAAGATTTATTAAAGTAAGTAATTGCTAAAGAGTCGGATGCATTAGACAAATAATACACTGCTTTTTGATGGTAAATTTTATCTAAAAACGGACGATTCTCTCTATTTTCTTCTAATTCGGTGATTAACTCTAGTAACTCAAACTTGTTGCCTTTTTCATAATCGAAGTTTTTAATTTTTTCGATATGGGCACTTATCACATAAATACGAGGCGTTCTGCGATTAAGTTTTATAACTTTATCAAAAGCCAAATTAGCACTGTCTTTTTTTCCTAATTCGTTATACAATTGTCCTTGAATGAATCTATAACGCCCCCGTTCGTCATCGTTTTTTGTGGTATTAGATGCTATTTCTAATTGTGTAATAGCACTATCAAGCGATTTGATATTTAAGTACGCTTGTGCCAAGATAGAAGAAGCATCTGCCAGATCTTGACCCTCTGGCTCTTCTTGTTTAAATAAACGTTTTAGGTTTTTTATAGCAAGCTCGTCGTTGTCTAAACGCATATTGGTTTTTTCACGCCAAATTTTAGCTTGGTTTATTTTATCACTTGCAGGGTATTTATAAAGAATGTAATTAAACGCTTCTAAAGCAGGAACAAAACGTTGGTCAAAATATCTCGCTTTTCCTAAAAGCAAGTAGGCCTCATCTATTTGTGGATTTTTTTCTTTGCCTTCAATAGTAATACTATGTTTCTGAATGGCTTTTACTGCTTTTTCTTCAGCAGTGTTAAAATTTTCATTTTTAGATTGTCCAGGTAACACGATCTCTTCAGAGATTTGCATCCGCTCGATGGGTAAAACATCCCAGTAGTTGTCAGAATATCCATCGTTTAAACTATTTCTACCTGCTTCTAAGGCATTGTAACCATTGTAAAGCGCATTGAATTCTGCTGTAACAGCATGAAAATTACGGTTAATAAATTTGTCCTTTTTTCTTGAACAACTTATTAACAGCAAAATAGAACAGGCAAAAATTAAGGGTGCTTTAAAAAATATTTTCAATGCTGGTCTTTTTAATCTAAATAATAACTATAAACTCATGGTTATAGTATGTACGCAGGTAAAAATAAGCATCTTTTTTGATTAACCGATAAAATGACAAGATTTTTGGTTGAAACGAAATTATTTGTTTCATTAGCTTTTGTTGATGTAAACCTGCCGTTTAATACATAAACATTGAACAGCTAAACCATTTCCGTTCCAGAAAAATGTGCTTCCAATTCCTTTAATGTAGCGGCATTGGTTGCTAAATCTTTTACAACTTCTCCTTTTTCAAGCACAACAATACGCTCACAAACATCGGTGACGTGCATTAAATCATGACTAGAAACCAAAACAGTTACTCCTTGCTTTTCGGCCAAATCTTTAATGATACTTTTAAGACGAATTTGTGTTGTAGGATCTAGATTTGCAAAGGGTTCGTCAAGAATAATAACCTCGGGATTTCCAATTAAAGCAGCAACAATACCAACTTTCTTTTGGTTTCCTTTGCTTAAATCACGCAAATATTTTTTTTGATTTAGTATTTCGCCATGAAAAAAATCTTCAAACTGCGCTACTAACTTATCTACGTCAGCCTTATTTTGGTTGCGCAATTCTCCAATAAAATAAAAGTATTCTTCCGCAGTTAAATAACCTATTAAAAAACTTTCATCTATAAAAGCAGAAGTAAAAGGCTTCCAATCTTCACTTTCATTAACTTGTATCTCATTTGTTTTAATAAACCCTGATGTAGGTTGAATTAAATCTAAAAGCAAACTAAAATAAGTGGTTTTACCAGCTCCATTATTACCAACCAATCCAAAACTTTGTCCTTTTGGAATTTCTAAAAATTCTATATTCAAAACTAAATTGCCACTATATTTTTTTGATAAGTTTGAAGTTACTATCATGATGCTATTTTTAATTGTTTTGATTGAAAGCTTCAATCATTTTATATTTTGATTGTAAATATTTCGCGGTAATACCTTTCATGAGTTTTTGATGAAACACAATACCTAAAACACCCAATATTCCTAAAACTAAACAGGCTATTTCAAACCCAATTAAGAAATAAAATAAAGCAAATATTCCCATGGGAATAAGCAATAACGGGATACCGATAAGCCATTGTACCGCACCAGTGCCTTGATAATTAAAAGCTGCTTTTTGGCTTAAATCTATCTTTTTTCTGTTAAAAGAGCCACCATATAAAATAACATGCGTGTTAACACCTACATTATATATGGCTGCAACAAAATGCGTTAATAAAATTTTCCAACCAAAAAACACATATGGAATACCCAAAACAAATAATATAACAACACTAAGTGCCATTAACGTGAATTTTGACTGCAAATATTGCTCGTATTTAATGTTCTGGCTCATAAGCAGTTTATAGTAACCGCTATCCCAAGCCGGAATAAATTGTCCAAAATTAATTAAAAAAATACCTGTCGAAAAAATGCCGATGAATGCAAAAAACCATGGCATGCCTTGATAAGTAGGCTGTGGGTAGAAAAACAAACCATACAATAAACCTATTAATACCATCCAAACCGATGATTTGGTGCGTTTATTACGCCAAATTAATTTTAAATCTAACTGCATGAACGGGGCAATAGCTCCAAAATTCTTTGTCCAATCTAAGTTTGAAACCTGTATTTCTTTTACTTTTTCTTTTAATCCACTATCTAAAAACAGTTTTTTTCTTAATAGTCTAAAGTTTATAACATAAAAACCTACTAAAATTAAAACGGGAATTATAATAAAAACAGGTGTATTATAAATGGCATTAAATCCGTTAGCAAAAATTTGAGAAAACGAAATAACATTGAAATAGTTAAGCGCAAACAACCCTCCAGCAACACCTATGATGGGTAAAAAGGACAATTCTATTTCAGTTGAAAAACTTTCAATAATAAAATTTAGAAAATTAATTATGAGAGTTACGAGTATTAAAGTAAGTATCCAAGTTAAAACTGAAACTACGGGATAGCCTTTTACTATTAAAGTAGCCCCAAAAGGTATAATAGCAAAAAGCGGTAAAAAATTAAAAAAAGAGGTAACCGATTTTCCTAAAACATAATTTACAATGTTCTTCCTTTTAACGGGTAGTATTAGCAAAGGTTTTACAACTATTACAGGTAACTTTTGAAAGAAAAACCTAAAAACTAAATCTCCAATAATCCAATAAAACAAAAAACTGTTTACAATGGTTAACGGGTCTTTATCAGGAAACATCTTTTTAAGTCCGGGATATAAAACAACCCCCATACCTAAAAACATGAGTAAAAAATAAAGAGCTAAAAACCCCATGAGTATCTTTATAGCCAACCCTTTCCCAAAGCTTGCTGACCTAAAAAAAGATTTCCATTCTAAACTTAAAAAGTTTCTAATCATTATCTACTCATTATATTTTTGAGCTATTTGACTTACCTCCATACCCCAAGACTGTCCAAACGTCATCGCTTTTTGTGTTAAACCCAATTGCTTCGTCGCTAATTTTTTTCCTAAATCGGTATGATAGAACGCTATTAATTCCTTTATTTCATCTTGGGTAAATTCAGCCATATACAAATCGGCAATTTTATCATATAGTCCTTCTAGTGTCACGGTTGCCTCCTTAGTGTATGCTTCTTTATTAGCCTCAGAAACTTTAAAACCTATTTGAGAAATAGCTCCATCAAACGCGGCACCAGCACCTGTTAATTTTATAAATTCAATCGTTTCTGTTCTAAATTCAGATGTTTCTTGGGCTTGAATTGCTGTGACTATTAAAAACGTGCATGCTAATAGTAATTTTTTCATTTGATCGTTTTCAGGTTATTATTAAATTCTAATTGGTTAGTAATATTTTTTGTGGGTTTGTTACAAGATTTATAATTTTTATTTAGATACTTTTTGAGAATATCAACCAAAGAAATTATTATTCCAAACGGAATTTGGGGTTTACCAAAGCTCTCATATTTCTAATATAGCTTTCCAATTCAGCTAATTTATTTACAGTTTCTTTAGTACCTGCCTCCGTTAATTTATAATATTTTCGTGATCTTTTACCTATTTTAACCATTTCTACATCTAGCAACCCATCGGCTTCTAATTTATGTAAAGAAGGGTATAAAGCACCTTCTGTGATAATAAGATCCCCTTTTGTGAGCTCTTTTACTTTTCGGGTAATCTCATAACCATACATTTTATCGTTTTCATTCAAAAGCTTCAAAATGATAGTTGTTAAACTTCCTTTATACAAATTTGAGTTGATCATATATGGTCAAATATATACATAATATACTTATGCATAAAAAGCTTATGTATATATTTTTAACTTATTATGTTATAAAATCTAAAGGCTTCATTATTTTTGTCAAAAATTTATACATGTCATCATTTCACAAACTATCGATTAAAAATATAAAAAAAGAAGCCAATAAAGCCATTAGTATAGCTTTTAATGTGCCTGAAAATTTAAAAGAAATTTTTACTTTTAAAGCAGGACAATACATTACCTTAAAAGCAACTCTTAATGATAATGAGGTACGACGCGATTATTCTATTTGCGCATCACCAAAAAGCGGGGAGCTTCAAGTGGCGGTAAAAGAGGTTAAAGACGGCACTTTTTCTGCTTATGCAAATAATGATTTAAACGTTGGCGATATCATAGAAGTGGCGCCTCCAAAAGGACGTTTTATTTTTGAACCTAACGATTCCAAAACAAAAAACATAGCTGCTTTTGCTGCTGGAAGTGGTATCACACCTATTTTAAGCATTATAAAATGTGCTTTAGAAGAAGAAGTTCATAGTAAGGTTATTTTGGTTTACGGAAACAAGTCTACCGAAGACACTATGTTTATAAACGAACTTTTAGAGCTTCAACAAGCATATAAAGATCGATTTTCTATTCAGTTTGTATTTAGTAAACAAGATAAAGACGATTCCATTTTCGGTCGCATTGAAAAAAGCACGGTTAACTATGTGATGTTAAACAAGCATAAGCATGTTGAAGTTGATGCTTTCTACCTTTGTGGACCCGAAGCTATGATTCACACTGTAAAAGACGTATTAACCGATAATGGTATTGATGCAGACCGTATTCACTTTGAACTTTTCAAAGCAGCAAAACCTGTTGAAATTGAAGAAAAGGCAGCTCCTTCTGGAAAAACAACGGTAACTGTTACTGTAGATGATGAAACAACTACTTTTGAAATGTCTCAAAAACAAACCGTTCTTGAAGCAGCTTTGGATGAAGATATTGATGCCCCTTATTCATGTCAAGGAGGTATTTGTAGTAGTTGTTTAGCACGTTTAAAAGAAGGTGAAATAATCATGCGACAAAACAATATTTTAACTGAAAAAGAAGTAGCAGAAGGCTTAATACTTACGTGCCAAGCACACCCAACAACACCAAGCATAGTGGTAGATTATGATGATGTTTAGGAATAGACGTTAAATAGCCGCGCTTTTAGACTAAAGATTTAATTTTTTCAATAATAGATTCAGGAGATATACTTCTGGAAGCTTCTTTATAATTTTCGGGATATTTATTACCATAAACAGAGGTTGGGATTTTAGGAAATTGATTTCTATCTGATAAAAGCGCGTCGTCTTTATGTTGATTAAATGGTGCAAAACCAGCAAAGGGATGTGTTACACCCCAAATGGTAACCACTTTTACACCTAACATCGCTGCCATATGGGCATTCCCAGAATCCATAGAAAGCATTACTTGCAGGTTTGAGATAAGGTCTAATTCTTCATGAAGCGACAATTTTCCTGCAACATTTAAAACATTTTCAAACGTAGTTTCAAATTCATTTAAAATATCGATTTCTTTTTGCCCACCACCAAATAAAACCACTTTATAATCTTTTGAAAGTGCTTCAATAACACGTTTCATAGCATCTAGAGGATACATTTTACCGTCGTGGGCAGCAAAAGGCGCAATGCCTATTAACTTTCCTGAATAAACACCTAGTAAAGATTGTGTTTTATCGTTTAAACTTGACTTTGAAATAAAAGTTGGCTTTGATATATCTAATTTAAAGCCTATAGCCTCAAAAACATCAGCGTAACGTTGATGTGTTGTTTTGAGTTGCTTAAAATTTTCACCAGAAATCAACGCTTTCTTTTCGGCTCTTCCTTTATCAATTTGAATAACTTTTTTTCCAACGAAAAAATATTTTAAAATATTAGTCCGTAACACATTATGTAAATCTGCAACAGCCTCAATTCCTAAATTTCTTAATTCTTCTGAAAGTTTATAAAGTCCAAGTATTCCTTTATGTTTCCCATTAACATCAGCAGAAAAAACTGAAACATTAGGCAATTTTTCAAAAAAAGGGGTGAAAAACGCTCTTGTTAAAACCGTGATTTTAACATCTGGATATTGCTGTGTAAAAGCTCTTAAAACTGGTACTGCCATGGCTACATCTCCCATAGCTGAAAGACGTATAACAAGTATGTGTTTTGGTAGATTAGCCATTATGAGCTTCTAATAGGGACTCTTCTTCTAAAAGAAATTTATTTATTTCCTCTAAGCACAGGATTCAGTTCATCATCATTATACATTTTCATTTGCTTATATACTTTCATGTATTTATCTCCTTTTTCAATATCGGTGAGTAGCGTATCAATTGCGGTACTCAAATCAATACGTTGATCTAGTAAAATATCTAGCTTCTTTTTGCAAGCTTCACGATGTGCATCCGTAGCATCAACACGAGTTGCTTCTTCATCCATATGATAAATCTTCAATGCTAAAATAGATAGTCTATCTACGCCCCAAGCAGGACTTTCTGTATTCAGAGTTGCATTTTGCTTTGCTGTTACATGTTTGTATTTCTCTAAAAAGTAGCTGTCTATATACTCCACCATGTCGGTTCTATCTTGGTTGGAAGCATCTATTTGACGCTTTAATGTTAAAGCTGCAATAGGATCTATTTGTGGATCGCGAATAATATCTTCGTAATGCCATTGCACCGTATCTATCCAACATTTTCGGTATAATAAATGTTCTAATAAATCACTTTCTGGATAAGCATTTTTAAACGGCTGATCAACAGCATTGATAATGTGATATTTTTTAATAACGTCTTGAAATATTTTATTGGCTTTACTAGTAAACATAATAAGGTTTTTTAAGAGTACAAACCTACAAAATTTAAACATAAATATGTTTCTACAGGTTTATAATTCCCTTTTATTAAAGTTCATATGATAAGCGTAAATATAAGTCTAAATTAATTAACTTTATCATTCAAATTGAAAGATTGAAACCTATGCACATTCATAATTTATCTCAACAAAATTCTGTACTAAACACTTTTATTTCTGAAATTAGAAATGTCTCTATTCAAAGAGACCGCATGCGTTTTAGAAGAAATATAGAACGGATTGGAGAAATTTTGGGTTATGAAATGAGCAAAATATTAAATTATAAAACAGTTAGTATTGAAACACCCTTAGGAAATTCTTCTATTAATATTATAGAAAATGATATTGTTCTGTGTTCCATTCTAAGAGCGGGTGTACCACTCCACAATGGCTTACTTAATTATTTTGATGCCGCGGAAAATGCCTTTGTTTCGGCATATAGACATCATACACATAACCCAGAAAGCTTTGAAATTATTGTGGAATATTTAGCCTGCCCCAACCTAGAAGGAAAAACGCTCATTTTAGCAGACCCCATGTTGGCTACAGGGCAATCGATGGTCTCCACTTTTGAAGCTTTAAAGCCCTATGGGGCTCCTAAATCGATACATTTAATCAGTATTATTGGCGCCCAAGAAGGTGTTACTTATCTTGAAAATCATTTTAGTGCTTCAACTCATTTATGGATTGCTTCTATAGATAAGACTTTAAACGATAAAGGTTATATTATTCCAGGTTTAGGTGATGCAGGTGATTTGTCTTTTGGAGAAAAACTACAGCACTAGCAACCAAAAGGGAATTAGTACTAAAACGCCAAGAAATACTTCCTTAAACCATTTATCATCTACAATTTCTATATAGTTTGTAATGATAATGGACAGTGGGGCAAACAAAAATAAAAACTCACTACCATTCTTTTTAGGTGCAAGCAATATTAATACAAACGCAATAATAGCCGCAATGATAACAATTTTAAAAGAAGCTCTTAGGTCTTTTTTCTTCTTTTTTATACTCTGCAAATAAAATATAGAAGACCATATTCCAAAAGAAAACAACATCGTAATTGCTACTAAATATTTAGTGGAATTATAAGGACTAAAATCGTAACTAACGCTTCGAGAAGATTTAAATATTTCAAAAAAATCATTATAGACAACTATTGAAACACCCACTGAAATACTAAAAACAGTTGCTACACCTATAAATGGAATGATCCAATGTCTTATATTATTATCAGAATAAAATATTAAACTAAAAAGAAAGGCTATAAAAAAGAGAATGGCCCAAAAATAGAATAATGAGGCAATGGCAATACATAAAGCTGCATCAAAAAGTTTGCTTTTAATGTTTTTTTGCGAACGTAAACTGATGATTCTTCGAAGCCCTAATAGGACAAAAAAATTAGATATAAGAATGTTAGAGTTACTTGTGGTTTGTACCAACGTTAATAGAAATAAACTGAATAATAAAACTTCATAGTTGTTACTTTGAGTCAAACTATTCTTGGTAATAATAAAATTAAATACCAAAATGGTAATGATGCAAATAAAAAATACTGTAATTTGTTTAGCAACAAAAAGGATTGATATGGGTTCTATTATTGTGTTTGTTCTCGCATTTAAAAAAGCTAGAACAGCAATAAAGAGAACAATGATAAAATTTATTTGTTTAGATTTATTAAAAATGCTTGTTATCATTAACTGTTTTTGTATTTTTGCTTCGTAAATATACTAACTAAAGCTGGTTAGAAAACAATAAATAGTACCACATGAAAGATTTATTTTACGCTATACAGGATTTATTTGTTAATGTTTTATTTAAACCTATGGATGCTTTAAGAGCTTTAGAGCTTGAAAATTGGTTTGCTGCAAGCGCAATTTCTTGGATTTTTGTTATCATCGGATTTGCTGCTATGGTTTATTGGATGTTACAACTTAAATCTTTTAATGATAATAACGAAGAAGATAAAAGCATTTCTTCACATTCTTATCTATAAATCGAATCCAATATCTTTACGATAATACATCTTATCAAAATGTAGTTTTTCTATACTTTGATAAGATTTTTTTATGGCCTCCTGATACGTGTTTCCGTATGATGTTATCGCCATAACACGGCCACCAGAAGTTACAACTTTACCATCTTTTAATTGTGCCCCAGCGTGAAAAGCTATAGACTCTTCAATAGCTTTGATTCCTGTAATTTCTTTTCCTTTGTTATAACCTTCAGGATAACCACCAGATACTAGCATAATAGTTGTTGCTGCACGTTCATCAATTTCAATATTAATTTTATCCAAAGTACCGTTAGCCATCGCTTGAAGAATTTCAACAAAATCATTTTTAAGTCTTGGTAGCACCACTTCCGTTTCAGGATCACCCATACGTACATTATATTCTATTACTTTAGGGTCGTTTCCAACTTTTATAAGTCCGATAAATACAAATCCAATATATGGTAAGTTATCTTTCTTAAACCCGCTAATAGTTGGTTTAACGATGCGTTCTTCAATTTTACTAAGAAATTCATCGGTTGCAAATGGCACTGGAGATACGGCTCCCATACCACCTGTGTTTAAACCTGTGTCACCTTCACCAATACGTTTATAATCTTTGGCTGTTGGTAATATTTTGTAATTTTCACCATCGGTAAGCACGAAACAACTTAACTCGATACCATCTAAAAACTCTTCAATAACTACTTTAGTACTTGCTGCACCAAATTTAGCATCAACTAACATGCTCTTTAGTTCTGCTTTAGCTTCATCTAAATCATTTAAAATAACAACACCTTTTCCTGCTGCTAACCCATCAGCTTTTAAAACATATGGTGCATTTAAAGTATCTAAAAAAGCATAACCCTTTTCAACCGTTTCCTTCGTAAAACTTTCATAAGCTGCCGTTGGAATGTTATGACGGTATAGAAATTCTTTAGCAAATTCTTTACTGCCTTCTAATTCTGCCGCCGATTTTTGTGGTCCAATAACAGAAACATGTTTAATAGCATCATCATTTAAAAAATAGTCGTGTACCCCTTGAACTAATGGGTCTTCAGGTCCCACCACAACCATATCAATGTTTTCGTTTAAAACTAATTCTTTAATGGCCTCAAAATCGGTTACCCCAATATTTACATTGGTTGCTATATTTGCTGTTCCTGAATTTCCAGGCGCTACAAATATGTTTTTGCATAATGGGCTTTGCGCTATTTTCCAAGCAAAAGTATGTTCTCTTCCGCCAGAACCAAGAATTAAGATGTTCATTGTATTGTTTTAAATTGAACTGCAAAAATAAAATTAATGACACGAATTCACGAATATTTTTTATTTACTTTACAAAAATTATGTTTTAGTTTGAATTTGTTCCATCTTTCATTAAAAATTAATGGTTTTCCTATTAGAAAAGCACAAGCGCTTTTGAAAACTATTCAGAATAAAACTGAGACGGATTTAATCACTTCTATTGAATTTAAAAAACAAGAGATTGTTGAGTTTCACTTAAAGCATAATTCTTTTTATAAAAGTTTTGCAAAAGGTGTTAACCCACAAAATTGGGAGAGCATTCCTGTAATGGATAAACACCACTTACAACACCCCATAAGGGAACGACTTTCCAACGGTTACGCACTAAAAAATGTCTATATAAACAAAACCTCTGGATCTTCGGGCAATCCATTTATTTTTGCAAAAGATAAGTTTTGTCACTCGCTTACTTGGGCTGGTTTTATTGACCGATATGGCTGGTATAATTTAAATTTTAACACCTCAAAACAAGCCCGTTTTTATGGTATTCCTTTAAATAAAGTAGGGTATTACAAAGAACGTTTCAAAGATCTTTTAAGTAAACGCTATCGGTTTTCGGTGTTTGATTTAAGCGATGTTCAATTTGAAAAGAACCTCATCAAATTTAAAACGACTAAGTTTGACTATATCAATGGCTATACAAGCTCCATTGTTCAATTTTCTAAATATTTGAAGCAGAAAAATCTCGTTTTAAAAACCACTTGTCCCACATTAAAAGCATGTATAGTCACCTCTGAAATGCTTTTTAAAGAAGATAAAACTCTTTTAGAAACACAATTTGGTATTCCAATTATTAATGAATATGGCGCTGCAGAATTAGGTTTAATTGCATTTCAAAACACCGAAAATGAGTGGATTGTAAATACTGAAGACTTGTATTTTGAAATTCTAGACGAAAACAATCAAATTTTACCTTATGGTGAAGAAGGCAGGATAGTCATTACCTCACTTTACAACAAAGCACATCCGTTTATTAGATACGATTTGGGCGATATTGGTAAACTTTCAAAAAAAAGCACTCCTGCAAAACCAATTCTTGACACTTTAGTTGGCAGAACGAACGATATTATTTGTTTACCAAGCGGAAAAAAAGCGGCAGGTTTAACCTTTTACTATGTTACAAAAACAGTGATTGAAGACGATGGTAATGTAAAAGAGTTTATTATTGAACAACTAAAAATAGATACTTTTAAAATAAGTTACATAAGTAGTTATGAGCTTTCAGAAGAAAAACTAATAATTATTAAAGAAGCAATTTCTAAATATTTAGAATCTAATCTAACCGTTATTTTTGAAAGAAAAACAGCTTTAGAACGTTCCAAGAGAGGAAAATTAAAACAATTTAAATCGTATTTGTAGAAACAAGTTGTTTCGATTTCACAAAGAAATGCTCATTTAAAAAAATTAGCATATAATAAGCAGATTTTAAGATTGAAAACCCCAACCCTTTTCTATATACTAAATAATTATGTTTTAAAAGATGGATCTTGTTTGAAGACATCGAATTTTTTCTTATTCTATAATATGCCAACGACTGTGAAATGCCTATAGCTGGTTTTTTGGACTTTTTTATTGCCAACAACCATAATGCCCAGTCTTGTCGTTTTCGCAGATTAGGAGCTTTTATTTTGCCTAATACATCAACATTATAGACTCCTGTTAAGTTTCCTATGTAATTACTTTTTAAATATTTTTTATAAGTGAGTTCTGGTAATGCTTTTACTAATTTATTGAGTGCCTTTCCTGTTTCGTCAATTTGTTCATAGTTACTAAAACAGATATCACAATTATGGGTTTCCATGAACTCAATTTGTATTTCGAGCTTCTTCGGTTTCCATAAATCATCTGCATCTAAAAAGGCTATATACTTACCATTAGCTGCTTCAATGCCTTTATTTCTAGAAATTGCTGCACCTAAATTTTTGTTATTTTTAAGTAGTTTTATGTTCTGATGTTTAGAAAGAAATGGATTTACAATTTGAATTGTACTATCTGTTGAACAATCATCAATCAAAAGCAATTCCCAATTTTTATAGGTTTGATTAATAACACTGTCTATAGTGTCTGAAATAAAAGCTTCAGAATTAAACATGGGTGTTATGATAGAAACTAAAGGTCTCAAGGTGATTTGTTAGTATGCTTTGTCTTCGCCTTTAAAGGTATTGAGAATGGGGTCGGACTTCATAAAATGATTTATAAAAAAAAGATTAAAATTTAATAGCAATGAATATCTTCCGCATATATATGTTACCCGAGCTATTTGTTTATATAGCCTGTAAAATCTTTATGTTCACTTTTATAAAGTTCGTCTTGAGTTAAACTCTTAAAATAATTAAAGGTAATTTTCATTCCTTCAGCTCTACCTACTTTTGGTTCCCAATTTAGTAATTTTTTAGCCAAAGTTATATCCGGCTGTCTTTGCATAGGGTCATTAACTGGCAAATCTTTATAAATAACTTTCTGAGTTGTTCCCGTTAACTTAATAATTTCTTCAGCAAAATCTTTAATGCTTATTTCATGAGGATTTCCAATATTAACAGGATAAGTATAATCACTTAACAACAAACGATAAATACCTTCAACTTGATCATCTACATAACAAAACGATCGTGTTTGAGATCCATCTCCAAAAATAGTAAGATCTTCCCCACGTAATGCTTGCCCCATAAATGCTGGAATAACACGTCCATCATTAAGTCTCATTCTTGGGCCATATGTATTAAATATTCTAACTATTCGCGTTTCTATTCCATGAAATCTATGATATGCCATAGTTATAGACTCTTGAAAGCGCTTTGCTTCATCATAGACACCTCTTGGGCCAATGGTATTTACATTGCCATAATAATCTTCAGTTTGTGGATGAACTAATGGGTCTCCATACACTTCTGAAGTTGACGCTATAAGCATTCTCGCTTTTTTTGCTTTAGCTAGTCCTAATAAATTATGCGTGCCTAAAGAACCTACTTTTAAAGTTTGAATTGGGATTTTTAAGTAGTCTATGGGGCTAGCTGGTGAGGCAAAATGTAATATGTAATCGAGACATTCATCAATTTTAATGAATTCTGTAATATCGTGTTCAATAAATTGAAACTGTGTGCTATTTATTAAATGAGCTATGTTTTTTTTATCTCCAGTAATAAAGTTATCCATTCCAATTACATGATAACCTTCCTTTAAAAAGCGATCACATAAATGAGACCCTAAAAACCCTGCTGCTCCTGTTATTAAAATATGCTTCATATCGTTTGTGTTTCTCTTCCTATTGAACTATAATAAAACCCTTTTTTTATCTCTTCTAAATCATATAGGTTTCTTCCGTCAAAAATCACTGGTTGTTTTAAATTAGATTTTAATTTTTCAAAATCTGGAGTTCTAAATAGGCTCCATTATTTACAAATTATTAAAGCATCAGCATTTATTGTTGCCTCAATTTTGTTTAATGCATATTTGATTTTATCTCCAAATTTTCTTTTTGTGTTTGGCATTGCTTCTGGATCAAAAACCTGTACGTTTTCGCCTTTACTTAATAAAGCTTCTATTATGTATAAGGCTGGTGCTTCTCTAATATCATCTGTTTCAGGTTTTAATCCCCAAATCGCAAAAGTTTTACCATTTAAATTATTATTAAAATAGATTTCAATTCTTGGAATTAATATTTTCTTTTGAATATCGTTTACTTTTATTACCGCATTTAAAATATCAAAATCATAACCTGAGCCTTTGCTTGATTTGTATAATGCTTTTACATCTTTTTTTGGAAAGCAAGAGCCACCGTAGCCAATCCCCGGAAATAAAAATCGTTTACCAATTCTAGAATCTGTACCCATACCCGCTCTAACTTTATCAACATCTGCACCAACTATTTCACAAAAATTGGCAATTTCATTCATAAACGTAATTTTTGTTGCCAAAAATGAATTCGCCGCGTATTTAGTAAGTTCTGCAGACTTTTCATCCATAATTATAACTGGATTTCCAGATCTAACAAACGGTTTATACAGTTTTTCCATCAACTCAATCGCCCTATCAGAACTTGACCCAATAACAATGCGCTCGGGTTTTAAAAAATCATCTACAGCAAATCCTTCTCTTAAAAATTCTGGGTTTGACACTACGTCGAACTCAATATTTGTATGACTTGCAATGGCTTCAGTAACTCTTTCCGCTGTTCCGACAGGAACCGTACTTTTATCAACAATAACTTTGTAACTTTTTATATCTCCATGTTCTATGCCTTCTTCTAACGACGTGGAAAAACTTAATCTATTTGCCTTTATATTTCTGTGAAATAACATCTAAATTAGGTTCATAAATTGCACTTCGCCTTTTTGCATTTTATCAACCTTTTTCTTGTCGATGTCGATGCACAATACGTCATTTCCTGTCTCCGCTAAACATGTGCCCATTACCAAACCTACATAACCTGTTCCTATTACTGATACTTTCATTCCGTTTTTTAAGATTATTAATCTGTTTTTTTTGCGTTTAAAAATATTTAACACCGTGTTTCGGTTATAATGTTAAAATCTATTAACAATGGCACTTTTGCATGTTGACATTTTTGTTCCATTACCACCATGCTTAGTCAACCTAAGAGCTACGTAGCCTGCCCCTATGCCGCAAATGTTTTTTAGGTTAAAAATTTGAATGAACTACCTAGACGCAGAGCGTACGAGGTATCAAAACAACCGTAATTAGTTCTCATGCAATTTTTCATAATTACGCTTTCCCTGATTCTGAAGATAATTCTTTATTACTTCTTCATTGGCATATTGTCCTACTGTAGTCACATAATAACCACTCGACCATAATTTACCTCCCCACTATACTCTTTTTATTTCTGGGTCCAAACGCAAAATTTCCTTTGCCGTGATGCTTTTAACTGAATTGATTGTTTTCTTTGCTGAAATCATCGGAGCACTTTGTATCAAAAAATGAACATGATTATCATCCAAACCTATTTCCAAAAAATGTATATCGTATCGCTTTTCAATCTCCAAACAAACTGTTCGCATCGTTAAGGAAACTTCATCATTCAAAACTGTTCTCCTGTATTTTATGGGGCAAACAAAATGATATAGTAAAAGACTTTTATTATGGCTCTTATGAATATGCTCGCTCATAATACCAAAAATACATATCTTTACGCTACACCCAACGCAGAGCCTCGGGGAATTCTACTGATTAAATACGAATTCTTTCTAAGTATACTTACTAGTCTTTTTTTAATATTTTTTTTTTTTTAATATTTTTTTTCCTTTTTCTCTTGCTTTTTCTACCTTTTTTCGGTATCGAATTTTTCTCTTAATATTTCTGAAGCTATAATCAAATATAAAAAAAAAATATCCTAATATTATTACTGTGGCTACTAAAATAGTTGCCAACCAAAAATTATAAGATTCGCTTCCTAATATTATAAAAAGATAAACAAAAACTAAATTAAATCCTCCTATAATAAAACTTGCCTTTTGATGCGAGATTTTAAAATAATCAACTAAAATATGGTGTGTATGGTTTCTGTCAGCAGAAAAAGGGCTCCTCTTATTTGCTAACCGAATTGTAAATACCCTTGCGGTATCAAACAAAGGAACTATTAATATACTAATTGCAATTAAAGGAATGTTCTCCATCAAAAAAGGTAGACTGTCATACTTTTCAGCAGACAATGATAAAAACTTAATAGTCAATATACTAATAATATATCCCGCAATGAGAGACCCTGTATCTCCCATAAATATTTTTTCTTCTGATTCGTTCGATGATAAATTATATTTAAGAAAGGCAATTAAGCACCCATTTAAAGTTAAACTTATCAAAACATAAAAATACTCTTTGGTCATATAAAATATTGTGGCATAAATAATTAAAATTACAATACCAACAATGGCGGCTAAACCATCAATCCCGTCTATTAAATTGTAAGCATTAATAATTGTAACCATAATAAATGCTCCAACTATATAATACAAATAAATTGGTATCTCATAAATACCAAAAAAACCATTCAACGAATGTATTGTAAAACTTTCATTACTTAATATAAATAATACTGATATAAATTGAGCAATAAGTTTTGTGTATGGCGATAATACCAATAAGTCATCTTTAAGCCCAACAATAAATAAAATGGTTAACCCTGGTATAAAATAAATGGCTTCATGATGATTACACCATCCTTTAAGAAAAAAAAGGGCAAATATTAAAGCATAAAAAAAAGAGGCACCTCCCAAAGTAGGGGTCTTATGTACATGCGAGCTCCTGTTATTTGGATTGTCCATAAGATTTTTATACTCAACTATTTTAATAATCTTGGGGATCGTTAAATAAGTTAGAACATAAGCTCCTACAAAAAAAAGTATTGGGTAATAGTATGACACTTCCTTCAACATTTTGTACGACAAAAGTAATGAATTTATAACCTTATAAAGTACATAATAGATTTAAAAACACGAAACGAAATTCTAATATTTAGCCATCTTTTGATATTTAATACATATAGCAAAAAAAATAGAAGGCAAAATTGTAAATAAAAAATTTCCAGATAATGTTATAATAATTAAAAACACGATTAAAAACATTATTAGAAGTTTGTCCTTTTTCATTGGCACGAAAAACTCACGAAAAATAAAGAATATAAAAAATACTAATCCAGGGATACCTAGAAATAAATATAAATCTAAAAATTCTGAATGTGCATTAAAAGTCATTAAGTCTGATCCTCCAAAGAAATAATTTATTGGAGACCAATTATTTCTTATATTTTCAATACCCTTAAAAAACAATTCATTTCTCCTAGAACTTAATAGAGTTATAAAACCACCTTCTTTCAAAATATTTTGCCAAAAAGGAAAAATATTTGCAAAAAAAATGGTGATTGTTTTATAAAAAACAATAAGAAATAACAGGAAGGTTAAAACTAAAAATTTATATATTTTTTGATTAGTAAATACTATAATATATACTCCAAGAAGTACAACATTATACACTAATATAATTTTTGTCCCTATTAAAAGAGATGACAAAACTAGAAAGAAAAGTTCGAGCAAATCTATAAGTTTTCTATATTCGTGATATTTATAAAGTATTAAAGCAATTAGAGGCATGTACAAATAACTTAAATCTCCAGGATGGAGGAATATGCCACAATAACCAAAACGATTTGAAAATGTATACGATTTGAATAGATTAATCTCAAAAATAAAGCCCAACAACATCAAAATAATGTTAAAATATAGAAGCAGCTTGAAAATAAAAAAAAGTGTTTTTAACAACTTAAATTTAACAATATCTGAAAATGTTGTTATATAAAGAACAAAAATAGGCAAATACATATATCTTAAAAAAAAAGATAAATTGCCTTGTTCTAATATATGTAATTGTTCAAAAGATATTAATTTGTTTTGAATAAATTGAGAAATTAAAAAACTTATTAAAAGTACGCAAATTGAAAGGCTAATCTTTTTTTTATTTAAAAGAAAAATTACAAAATAAACAAATAAAGCTGCTTTAATAATTCTTGAAAAACTGAATGGAGCAGAATATAATTCTGCATCTTTTAACTTAGCCAACAATTCACCAATAAATAATAATATCACTGAAATAGAACTTATTGCAATAGTTATATTTGGTTTGAATGTGCTTTTTAATCCAACAAAGTCTTGTATCTCTCGCTTATTAATTTCCATGTATAGTATTTCAATGAAATAGCTTTCATCTTTGCTGAATTAATTTTTAAAATCGTATTGTCTCTTTGGATTAAATTCAAGTTGTTTACTAATTCAATTTCATTTTTAAAATAAAGTGCTTCTTGTTGTGTAGTATACCTGTTGTAAGAAACATCAAAAGCTAGTATAGGTAGTTCTAGACTCATAGCTTCTACTAATGAAGGATTAGTGCCACCTGCACTGTGTCCATGAATATATAAATAACAATTGCTCCTTAATTCGTTAAGTTTTATTTGATCATATATTGGATCTAATAAAAAAACATTATTATAATTTTTATATTTCATTTTTAAAGTCTTTCCATATTCATTGTTATTCCAATTGCCGACAATAATAAGATTGAAATTAGTTTGTGCGAAAGCTTTTAAAACAACATGAATGTTATTTTCTGGCTCTATTCTACAAACTTTAAAAGCATATTCCTTCGGAATATTAAACATTTTAATAGTATGATTCTGTAACTGCTTTTTAAATACATGGTCACCACCATAAGCAATTAAACTACTTTTTTTATTATAAACTTTCTCAACGTGTTTTTGAATACCTTTATTGTCAACCACTACATTATGGCTAAAATTTACAGCAATCTTTTCTTGTAATTTTAAGTATTTTTTTGCCAAATTTCCCCATTTGTCCCTTTTCCATTCCAGTCCATCAATATTTGTAATTATCTTTTTCCCTGTAAATATTTTAATAAATGGTAATATAAAGGCACCACTTACCCCTAAAACCAATATAACATCCGCATAAAAAAGTGAGTGAATGATTGACAATATATCATATGGAATACTCGACTTGCCATTTGCACTTAATGGTAAATATACGAGTCTTACTTTATTGTATGTTCTTGGTTTATTTTTATAGCTTATAGAACTACAGTAAACTGTAAAATCAAAATTCTTGTTTAGGTTCTTGACTAAGTGTTCTACTAAGGTCTCAAAACCACCGTATTTTGCAGGTAGACCAACGGTTCCTATAACCGCAACTTTTTTATTTTTCAAAACTATTTTCACTTTTAATACTAAACACAAATATAAGTGTAATAAATAACCATAATCCCTTTTGATTTTCTAAAATAGATTCTGTTATTGATACTGTTGCAAGCAAATAAACTATAATAGCTCCAAAATAGAACTTTTGTTTATAGCAAACCCAAAAAACAAATATAAAAAGTGCCAATAGCAATAATAATCCAAGAATACCATTATAAATTAACGTTTCTAAATATTGGTTGTGTGCGTTATAATTACTTTCAGCAGCTATGGTTAAATTATACTTTAAATAAGCGTTATTAAAAACATCAATATTTCTTCCTGAACCTATTCCAAACAACCAATGCTCTTTAGCAATCTCATTATACAATGCTTTACCACAAGCATATCTAAAAGAAGTGCCTCCATAACTTAAATTATACGCCTCTGTATTTAAATTTATGGCGTCAAAAAAACGTTTTCTATTTACATAATTTATACTTAACTCAAGAATAATCATTGAACTAATTAAAATAAAAAAAGCAAATAGTATCTTAAATTTCTTTTGCTTAATAACATATCTTAAAACTATAAAACTAGAGCTTACTAAAGTAAAAAAAATAACATTTCTTGAAGATAAGGCGAGCATAAATACAAATACCAATAAACTTATGATTATAGCCTTGACGTTACTTTTGAAAACTCTTACATTATTAATATTTAAAAATTGTAATATACCTAAATGAAAAACTATTGAGCAAACTAAAGCAAATAATGTAGGATGAAACTCAATAGGTTTTACTAAAAGATGATTTGAGAAATACCAATCATTAAAATGGTTTAGGCCCCTGCCAACTCCAATCCCTTCTATGGCATTTATATAAAAAGCATTTGAAACACAAATTAATATAGCTAAAAAAACACCGTTAATAAATATCTTAACCAATAATTTATAATATTGATTAATAAGTTTATAATTAAAAAGCAACGGGAATAAAATTAAAGCAGTCCTTCTGCCATATTCCTTTACTGCTTCTGCCATAAAAATGCTTTCTTGGTTTGTAAAATTAAATCCTCTTAAAACAAAATAGAAGTAAAAAATAAGTATTAAAATATATGCTATTTTAAAGTTTTTAACCTTAAAATTTTCCAAGAACTCATTTCTGTCAAAATTAAAGATCCATCCAACAATTAATAGAATTAAGCCAATATTATTATACCTAATTTTAAATGGTAATAAAAACAAAAACAATGAAAGACCATACACATATATCTTTTCTTTGTTTTTTATGATTGTACTTAAAATTATTCCTTTCATTAATTATTAAACTACTATAAAAAAATTAAATATTTTCTATCAATTCTAAACAAGCTTTTTTGTAATTTGTATAACTAAACTTTTTAGATTTGTTTTTTGCCTCAATTTTGAATTTTTGATGTATATCGGGGTTGTTATATAAATATAATATTTTCGTGCTAATCATATCAATATCTAATGTATCCAAACAAAATCCATTTAGGTTATTATCCACTATTTCAGTAGGCCCGCCAATGTTTGGAACAATGGCTGGTAAACCATATTCAAAACCTTCTAAAATAGTTAATCCAAATGTCTCAACCCAATATTTTGGTATGGACAAATTAAGTAACACATCAGAATTTCGATAAATATCATGGACGTTATATTTTTGATTACTTATAAAATGAAGGTTATCTAAGTTATCATGTTCTAAAATAAAAGCATCAATATCTTCTTTTGCTCCATTTAACATCATAAAGAATTGAATTTTAGGAAAGTACTGCAATTTTTTTGCTAATTCTGTAAAATTATAAACTCCCTTAAAAGATTTTAACGAACCCACAAATGAAACGTTAAATGTGTTTAACTTAACTCCTATCTGTTTTTCTTGTATTATAAAGTTAGTAAACTGTTTATCTAATGAATTATATATTGTTTTTTTAGGTACTTTACTAGAGTCTTCACTTTTTATAAAGTCTGAAACAAAAATATTATAGTGGCTGAAAATTTCAGAAAATTTAAAAAATACTATTTTAAGGAAATTAGCACTTCTTCGTGATTCATGTATATAATAAACAACTTTGTTTCCTGTTATTCTTGCGGCTATTGCAGCTGAGCAAGGATAAATTGTATTGATTATAAAAATGCAATCTTTTTTATAGTACAATAATGCTTTTAAAAAAATTTGTAACTGAAACCAAATTAAATAAAACAATGTCAAACCCTTGTTTTTATGAAAGTTATAAGAAACATAATTGTAATTAACATTGAGATTAGATAAAAACCCTTTCGTTTCTTTGTTAACCATTAAGTCAACTTCATGACCTGCTTCTAAAAACACCTTAATCATTGTTTTTAACATATTCGGAGAGCCACTAAAATCATTAAGTAAGTGTACACAAACTATTCTCTTTTTTTTTGCCATCTTACTTTAATAATTTTAACCAAATAAACCTTATCATTTCCAGTAATAAGGTAATAAAAATATAATATTGAAATAAAGGAAGTAGAATATAGTATTTGTTCTAATTGACCTAACAAGATAATAGAAATCATAAATAAAGTTACTCTGATTGAAATTTTATAATTTTTAAATGCCATTTTAAACGATAAAAAAACAAAATATAACACTCCAAAAACACCAAAAGCTGCCCAATAATTTACAAACAAATTATCTTCCGCGCTATTTAAACCTCCAAACCAAAAGCCTTCTTTTTTTATCTCTAATATTTTAAATGCATTATTATGAATACGAGAAAACAAATTACTTCTAAACTCCCAAGTTTGCATTTGCTTCCAATTCTCCGGCAAAAGCATACTCGGATAAAAAACAAAAATCACCAAAATAAATAAAGCCAAACCAAGCCCAAAAGATATTAATAATTTATTGAAGAAAGTTCGTTTTGACATCAAAATAGTGCTAATTAATAAAGCACTGGATATTAAAAGAACTGAACTTGTTCGAGTAAAATAATATGAAACACATATTATAATAAAAGAAAAAAACATATAGGTTTTATACTTGTTTAGGTAGGCAATAAAAAAACCAAATAAAAGCATGAATGAAAAATAATTAGGGTTGTTCAACCCTATTTTATATAAAATGGTTCCGTCATCATAAAAATTATTATTCACAATCCCTAAGAACACTAATATGGCCATTATTATTGGAAAATAAATAAAATATTTACACATTGAAAGACTTAGGTAAGTTTGCGTTTCCTCGCTTAAATGAGCGTAAATAATGGCTAAAAATAGGAGTATAAATACGTCTAAAGTAAATTTATTAATCCCTGTAATTATAGTAGTTGCAATTAAAATAAAAAAAAAATAAAAAGCGATTCTAGGTATTAAAATACTTTTATATCCATAGATGAATAATACAAAAACAAAAGAAAGAAGAAGTATTCTGAAGGCAAAAATGCCTATTTGTAAAATTTTAATTTCATTAAAAACTTCCAATAACGAAATTGGGAAAAGCATCATTAAAAACAGAAAGCTTGAAATAAATAATCCGTAATATCTAATCTTAATAGCCTTATTCAAATTCAAATGATATTTTATTGGTAAATATACTGTGGAATAAACAACCAAACATTAATATCAAATATAAAAACGTATATCCAATTTTTATATAAACTAAATTTAAAATTGAAAAATCATTTGATAATACCAAAAATAAAAAAGCAAAGTAAAAAACTGTTGATATCAAATTCGCATAAAACATTTGTTTATGTCTGTCAAAAGCAAATAAAACACTATAAATAGGTCCAATTATTGCGTAAGGAATTAGCGCAAATAATATAATCTGCATAGGGAAAACTAGATATGTGTATTTTTCAAATAGGAATGGAATTATATATGGTAATAAAAAATATGATATTAAGATAAACAATCCGATAAAGGAAATATTAACCAATAAATGTCTTTTTGCGTGTTTAATAAGTTGAACTTTATTTTTTTTATCTCTAATATAATCTGGAAACAGCATTTCCAATATACCTCCAGGAATGACCAAACTAAGCGAATAAACCAAAATTATAATCCCATATTCGCCTACTGTCTCCAGCCCAGAATAGGATTCAATTATAAATCGATCAAAATTATTTGCTATAAACTCAAAAAAATTAGTGAGATATATAATAATTCCAGTTTTAAAGAACAAAAATGCATAGCCTTTAAAATTTAAAGTTTCTTTTATGGTTCGCAGTTTTATTTTTTGAAAATAGTAAGTAAAAATTATTGATGTTGCGATAAAAAAAGCCATTCCGAGCCCTGCTAAACCAAAAAAATACAATCCAATAATAGGTAATAATATAGGCAATACACCACCATAAAAGGATGCGCTGATGAAGCTGCTTATTTGATTAGTCCCCCTTAAATAGACTCTTAAAAGAGTAAACGATGCCAAAAAAACACCTCCTATAGCATAAAGTAAATAAAACCAGTCTAAGCCGTATCTTATCAAAAAAAAAGCTAAAATAAATACCGAAACAACTGTATTAATGTATGCGCAAATGCTCAATCTTAATAAATTTAAATCTTCATTCTTGGACTCAGGTAATCTTCTGTCAAGAGCATTTCGAAACCCTAAATTTGCGAATTGAAACGTCCCAGATATCGATTTAGCAATATTATAACGCCCTAATTCTGATAAACTCAAAAACTTAATTGCAATAAATGTCAAAACCAAATTTAACACTTGCATAAAAGCTGATGTAGATAAATATTTGATTATCTTTTTAAGATTCAAAACGTCTTACAATTAGTTGAGATATTTCATTAACAAAATTATCATTTACTTTTTTTTCATATACGGCAGTGCCTTTGTGAGTATACAATAGATAAGCTTGGATATATTTTTTAGGATCTATTGAATCAATTTTGTCTATTTCAGTTGTTATCTTATCAAACAATTGATTAAAGCCATTTAAAACCACACAATTTGGATGAGTTTCATAAAAAACCCTACCCAATAAAAAGGTTTTTTTACCCATAATCAATGATTCATAACCCATCGTATTGGTTATGGTAATAACTCCTTTTGAAAGTTTAATTAATTGTTTAGCCTTAACATTGTGGTGGACTAATTTAACATTGGGGATGGCTTTTATTTTTTTATAAAAATCTATCTCACTAAAACCAACGGCGCTTGGGTGTTCTTTTACCAGCAACGTATAGCAATATGGTAGCTGAATGGCTATGTTTAAAATGTTATAATATTCATCTATATGTTGAGGCGCCAAAACTGAAGTTGAAGATTCGGGGTGAAAATGAATGGGATATATTAAATATTTTCCATTAGTATTAATTTCTTCAATGTCCTTTATACTATATAATGAATTTATTCGCCCTAACCTAATTTTTCTACGAATGTTTCTTTTAAAATATGCTAAATTAATTTTTAAAGCAGGATTCTGAAAATTATAACGGTTCTCATTTATTCCGTACGTTAAAAAATATTTTAACAAGGATAGAATCTGGAATACTTTAGAAGTATTAAAATATTTCGAGAACAAACTTATATTAAGTAATTTTCGCTCGTTCTTCATATAATCGGGCTCAATGGCTATAAAATTATTATAGTAGCCGTCAACCCATTTTTTATCTTTTTCATCAACCTGGAGTTCTCCTTTAGTTATTTTATAATAATTATCCATAATAGACTTACTATCATAAAACGGATTAGGTTCAACACAAAAACGATTAGGTAATGCTGTAGCAGTAATTCCAAAATAATTTACTTGATATTTTTGCCCAATTGTATAGGCGGAATACGCAAAAAAATTAGTAATACCCTCGTAGAGTATTGTGTGAATTTGTTTCGTAGAAAAAATCTCTTCAAAAAAGTTTAAAAGATTTGCTATTACCGATTTAAAATATTCAACTCCTTTCGCTTTGTGTAACCCATACATATTAATTCTTTCAAAATCTGAAAAAAATAACATCCATAGATTTTTATTATAAAGTTCTTTTGATTTAATCTCTATATTATTGGGATATTTTTTAAAATAATCCGAAAATATTAAAATCTCATCATCCTTATCAAAACAATCCTTATAATCCCAAAAGGTTAAAGTACTGTCTAGTGCATAGGTTATTTTATGACCTTGTTTTTTTAATCTTTTACCAATTTTTGTGTATGTATAACCATAATTTGGAGCCTGATTTATTAATATTAAAATATTCATTAATATATATTTATTTAATAATCAATCGATTAATATAATTGGAATAATCGGTATCATGGGTGATAGGCTCAGGAATATATTTAATATAGCCAATCGGTGATATGGAATATTGTATTTGTAATAAAAGTCTATTTTCCGATTTAGGTAACATCCCTTTATGAATACCATAAGTGTCTTCTAAAAAGGCATGTCCTTTTGGATAAACTAAAGTTAAAATATCATTTTTATTAAAGTTATGTTCAACTTCATCATCAGTAAGTCTTCTAATTTTTCTTAGTTTATTGGCGTAAACAGAGTTTCTAACATATATATGTGGTCCAGATTCTTCAGTCACATCAGTTAAATATATAAACAATTTACAAAATTTGATATCATCATTATCCCTATGAAAATTTTGTGCCTCTTGAGCTTTATTTCTCCCTCCAAAAGACCACCACGCGTTCACATTGCTAATAGTTGGTGTAGTGCCTAAATAATCTTTCACGATATCTAATACAGAAGCGTTATTCGCAATCTCAAAAATAATTTTTTGTTTAACTAAATCTTCTCTCTTAAAACTTGCAGTATGCGTTTTATCAGTAACTTCGTTTACATAAAATTCAACTAATTCAGGACACCAAGTATCATGACATTTTAAGTTTTTAATATTATTTGTGATTTCTTCAATTGTTTGATCATCAAGTATTTTCCCTAAATATGTAATACCAGTTTCCTTTAATTCTGATTTATGTTTTTGGAGGTGTTCAATTTTAAAGAAATTATAATTTCCTTTTAATTTCTTTGATAATATCATTTTAGATACAATACTTTGAACCAAACTTCTCAGTTTTGTATTTGATAATTTAGAATAAAAAATTCCTTTAGCTCTATGGTAATAATAAGACATTTTAACGAAAATTTAGTTTTTACAAACTTAAGAAATTAAACCGTCGAGAAGACTTTATTTATTGTGTGTTTTTTTTTCTAATTTTTTTAATGATTGTCCTACAATTATACTATTTGGTTCTATGTTTTTTGTAATAACAGTTCCAGCACCAATAATAGAATTTTTTCCAATGGTTACACCTCCTAAAATTATTGCATTTGTTGCAATCCAAACACCATCTTCTATAATTATTGGTTTTGCTATATGCTTATACGGTGGGGCTCCATTTAAGTTTAAACCTGCAGTTTCAATTATAACTCCTTTAGAAATACGCACATAATTACCTATTTTTATTTGGCTCATAGCGCCTAAAGTAGAATATGGTCCGATTGTTGTATTGTTTCCTACTGAAATATTTTCTCCATATTTTATTTCAACACTCCAATGCCCTGTTGTATCCTTTCCTAAATCTTTTATTAGAGTTTTAAGTTTTAGATGACTTAATTTTCTTTGGAAGAATAGATGAACTCTATATAAAAACTTTAATAGTGTTTTAAAACCCATTATAAATGTTTATTAGCCAATTATGTGTTGTAAAGTTAATGGTGTACCTCTATCTAAATTTATTGAAAACGGCTTTCCGAGTACCTCTTCATAATATTTAGGATGTAATCCAAACCCTGGTCTTACCGATCTCACGTTTAATTCTGTTATTTTATCTCCAGCTATTACATCTTGTACTACATACAACGACCTTGAAAACTCTCTACTTTTCTTCTTTTTATCAGTCATTTCATAATCTACTTGTCCCATTAGCTTTTCGGTCAATCGAACCGCATCAACCATTTGTTTAAATTCCTGTTCATCCAGTGAAAAATGTGCATCAGCACCACCAATGCTTTTATCTAAAATAAAATGCTTTTCTATCATTTTTGCACCTAACGCAACAGCAATCATGGGCGCTTCAATACCCATGGTGTGATCTGATAATCCAGAGTTTACACCAAATCTTTGAGCAATATCTTCAATGGTTAATAAATTTGCGTCTTCTGGAGCAGCAGGATATGCCGATGTGCATTTTAGAATGGTAATATCATTATTTCCAACAGCTTTACACGCCTCAACAGCCAATTCAATGTCTTCCATAGCAGCAATTCCTGTTGATATAATCATAGGCTTTTGTTTTGAAGCCATATAGGTTATTAAGGGAATATCTGTAATTTCAAAAGAGGCCACTTTGTAAATTGGGGTATTTAGTGCTTCTAAGAAATCGACAGCGGTTTTATCGAATGGAGATGAAAAACAAACAAGCCCCTCTTCTTTTGCTAAATCGAACAAATCTTTATGCCATTCCCAAGGTAAAGAGGCTTCTTTATACAAATCATATAAATATTGCCCATCCCAAGCGGTTCCTTGTTTAATCATAAAATCTTCTGATTCAACATTTAATGTCATGGTATCGGCGGTATAGGTTTGCAATTTTATAGCATCGGCACCTGCCCGTTTAGCAGCGCGTACTGTTTTTTTTGCTATGTCTAAACTCCCCCCATGATTAGCTGATAATTCTGCTATAATAAAACAACGATCCGTTATATAGTTTTTCATTGATTTCTAATTTTTAGGAGATTACTCTTATAATCATAAACGCTTCCGCTAATAATTTACCTACAATAATTCCTCTTTGTTTTGCTAAAATGGTTAAAGCTTCAGATGATCTTGGATGTGGGTAATCTCTTTTTTCAAATTTATAACTTTCCATTCCCTTTATTTTTGCCTGAAGATTTTTTTTGCTTATTTCTATAAAGAAATTTGGAATAAAGTGTTTTGGATCCGAAGCTGCTCTCCATTCTGTTCCTGACGGAGTTTCAAAAGTAATAATCATTTTTACTTTTTCATGCTCCATAGGTCTTATAGCGGTTATTACAGCTTCAAAGGTTTTTTGGTGATCTATATTTAAATCACCTCCATGATGTGTAAAAATTATTTCGGGGTTAAATTCTTTTTTTTCAGTTTCAACAATTTTAACAATGTCTAATAAGTCAACCGAATCAAAACGGTTGTCAGGAAAATCGTAAACCCCAACAGAAGTGTAACCAATAGCTTTTCTTGCACTTTCTATATTTTTCTTGTGTTCTATTAATTCTAATTTCCATAATTCAGGGTCTCTATATGAGGCTCTAGAGGTTATACCTTCTCCTAAAATTACAGATCTAATAGTGCAATTATATTCGTTAGCCAACTTGTTCATTGTTCCGCCTACTCCTAAAAGTTCATCATCTGGATGAGCAACAATAATTAGGATTTTTTTATTTTTTAATGATTCTAACATCTGTAATTATAGTTTCATTTGTTTTTAATGCAGCTCTTGTAAATTCAAATTTAAAAAAATTCGTTTCCAAATATGCTTTTGGATAACCCTCGGCATCTAACATCCGTATATGGTCGTATAATTTTTCTATTTCTTGTAAGTTCTCGTCTATTTTACTCATCTCTGGAGTTCTTCTTTTAAAGTAAACAACATTTCCTTCTTGCGGCTTAGGTTTTAAATCAAAAGTTACTATTTCAAAAATCATAGTTTCTATTAAAGTGTTAGCTCTAATAAATATTTCCTCTGCTGTTCCGAATAAATTTAACTCTTTTTTTAAGAATATATCACCTGCATCTATCTCTTTTATAACTTTTAAAGCAGAAACTTTAGTTTTTTTATATCCTCTCTCTATTAAATTTTGTAATGGGCTTCCACCTCTTCCGTAAGGAAGATCAGTCATATGAAATACAATACAGTTATATTTTGAATATATTTTACTTGGAATAATAAGTGACCAGTGCGGAATAAAAATAGTATGGGGATTTACTTTATCCAATTGCTCTAAAGTAAAATTATCTTTGTTGTCTATCATAATCCAATTATGCCATGGAAAAGCATTTTTTAGATAGATTAATATATTTGAATTCCACTTTTTTGAAGAAAGAATAATATACGTATTGGCTTTTGGTTTAAGCATATAAACAATATATTTCATTCCATTATATAATTGTTGTCCCGATTCAATAAACTTTGCATTCTTAAAAATTTTTTTAGAAGCAATATTATTTTCTTGCACTAGAGCTTTAATTGGCAATACATTTCTAACTTTTTGATTTAGTTTTTGGATTCCTAAACATAATATTTTATGACCATATCCCAATCCCCTATATCTTTTATCTATTGAATAATCTATCTCAAAGTGTGCCTTTGTTTTATCAAAACGTATTTGACCAATGGTTTTTTCTTCATCTTGTAGAATGAATATTTGTGAATTAGGGTTTAAAATTTTTTTTGAAATCCATTCTTTATGTTCTTCCCAAATAATTTTGTTTTTATTAATTGCATTTTGTCTGACTTCATCATCATTTGCCCAATCAAAAATCAACTGCATGTCTTTTATATTTATGTCTCTAAGATGCATTATATAATTCCTTTATTAGTTGTTGGAAGCGTATTTTTTGATTTCCATCAAAAAAGGCGTGTTGCTTGTTTATCATATCTTGATATTGAATAGGATCTGTTTTCAATATTTCTTCAATTGCCCACTTAAAGTCAACAGGAGTCTTTTTATTAAAATTTTCAGCATCAAAAATCATTTGTTTCTCTTGAAAACCTTTGTATATACTAATTTGATTATCAACGTAATACCCTCCATATATGAGCATTTTCACAGAACACACCTCGTAACTTATGGTGCTTGAAGGAACTATGGCTAGTTGACATTTGCTCATAATCTCTACCATTTGTCTTTCAGATAAATTTTTATATAAAAAAACTCTTTCTTCATACCCTTGTACTGTTTTTAAAATACTTTTATGCTTATAGGCTCCTCCTAATACTATATGAATATTTTTAATGTTTTTTATACCAATAATTCCCTCTACACAAATATTTGTTATATCATGAAAATCAGACCCACCGAAACATATGAAAACATTTTTAATAATCTTTATTTTTTTTACTTTTTTAGCTACTTTTAAAAAAAGTGGTCTTAAAATAGCATATTGAGTTCCTAGAGCAAATTTAGTGTTTGGCAAAGCAATAAAATGATCTTCCTTGATGTACGGCGAATGATTTACTACAATGTCTGCATACATTTTTTCTGTTCCTAGATCATCAATATATACAAGTTTATATTTTTTATATTTTATTTTTTTTTGATACTCACTATTAAATTGATAGCCATCAGCTATAATTAAATGTTCTGAAAATGAGTATTCTTTTGATAGCCAATTAGGTTCATTATTAATGGAAATATTATTGGGGATAATTCTAATATTAAAATGTTCTGGAATCACCTCAATTGTAGAAGTGCTTTGTGTTAAAAAAACATAATCATATTCATCTTTTAGCATCTCAACTAAAGCAAAAAGCCTATATAAATGCCCTAAACCTGTAAGGGTGTTTCCATCTGCTCTAAATATTATTTTTTTTTTACTCATTAGTTCAATCGTTGAAACCCTGAGTGACATGTCGGACCATCTAACAAATCGTGTATGTTTTTATTTCCTTTTTCACAATTAGAAATCACTTTATAAATCGAATCTAAAGCATTAAAATAACTTTCTATATATTGATCTTTATGTTCTATGCATGCATAAAAATTTGTGCTCGCTAAAAACCCCTTTTTAAGCATTTCTTGAGTAATAAATGTTTTATATTCTAATGCATTTGTGCTTTTAAAACTATAGGTGCTTAATGACGGAATCCCTGAAACCGATATCGATAAATTGTGTGTATTTGCCAACGTTTTCCACCCTACCTGTATTTTTTTGCCTTTTTCAGTAATAATATCCCAAGATTTAATACTGTTCATTACTTCTAAGGTTTTTAAAGCCGCCGTTGGGCCAATTCTTTCAGTCCAAAACGTACTGCTTATAAAAGTTTTTTGAGCAGCCTCCATGACGGCCTTTCTACCTACTACAGCTGTTAATGCATATCCATTCCCAATTGTTTTACCATACATGGCAATGTCTGGTTCCACTCCAAATTTTTTGTAAATCCCTCCATAAGTTTCTCTAAAACCTGAAGTGCATTCATCAAAAATTAGAACAATATTTTTTTTTGTGGCTAAATCTCTAACTTTCTGTAAAAAATTATCTTCAGGTCCAAAATTCCGCATGACTTCCATTTTAATAACCCCAATGTCATTATTGTCTACAATTGACAATAGTTCTTCAAAATTGTTATAATGAAATGGATACACCGTGTTTTTTAAATTTTTAGGCACTCCTGCAGGGCTTAGGCCTGCTAATAAATGATTTGATAATTCGTCGCCTTCATTATGATTTGCCGAAAGGTACCAATCATGCCAACCATGATAACCACAAATAGCCACTTTATCTTTACCTGCTGCTGCCCTTCCTATTCTTATAGCAATAGCATTTGCTTCACCGCCACTTCTTGCAAATCTTACCATATCTGCCCATGGGTTTAACTCCATAAGTTTTTCGGCTAAATACACTTCTTCAGGACAATTAAAGGTACTCATGTTTCCCTTTTTTACTGTTTCTAAAACAGAGGCATCTACCTCATCATTTCCATAACCCAAGGTGTTTGTTCCAATACCCATGATAGACATGTCCAAATATTCATTTCCATCTAAATCCCACACCTTACAGCCCTTTGCTTTAGAAAAATAAGAAGGCCAATGGTCTGGTAAGAACATTTCTGGTCTTTTAGACAATAACATGGTGCCCCCTGGAATTAACGTTTTTGCCTTTTTATATAATTCTTGCCCTGTTTTATCCATAATAAGTTTATCTTAATTTAAATAGTGAAGAAAAGGTCCAATTATAATCATCGCTTTCAATAGACAAATCTAAAGTATGTTGATTGTCTTTGCTCATATATTCGTTTAATTTACTGTTGTCCCAAAGTTTAAAATCTTGCAAATAAAAATCTTTCATTTCATCTAAATAAAAACCTATATTTCTTTTAAAGACTTTTAATTTGTCATTATGGGAATCCACCTTTTCAATCATTGTCTCTGATAAAAAATCATATACATATATATATCCATTTCTATTTAAAAGTCTTTTGCTGTTTTCCACCAAAATTTTAAACTCTTCATTGCTTAACATATAAGTAAAAAAACCAAAAATAATTATGTCATAAGTTCTTAAACCAACAAATTCTTCTCCTAAATTTACTTCTATTCCATCAATATTTGTTCTGCTTTCTTTTATTTTTTTTAAATTATCAATGGCTTTTGAAGAACCATCATACCCGTCAATTTGTTGCGCATAATTACTTAAAAAAAGGATATTGTTTCCTCTACCTACGCCAAATTCTGCGATGGTTTTACTTCTCAAAAAAGATTTTGGAAAAATGCCTGTTAAATACTCTGTAAAGCAGTTATGATTACTATACTTGTTTCTTTCAAACCATTTATCAGCATCATTATTTACATAAATTTCACCTTGTTTTTTCATAAATTATTTTTTATTGATTTCAGAAATCCTTCATTTCTAATTATCTTATTATTTAACATACATATTTCTTTGTTACCTAAATAGTAATCTGTATAGGTTCTCCAATCTTTATCTAATCCTAATTGCTCAACGAGGATTTTAATCACTTCAAAATCTTGTGGTTCATCAACAGTTAATCTTACTTGGTTATAGTTCTCTTTTAAACCATGATTATCTGATTTAAATAAAATACCCCCTTTGTATGTTGAATTATTTCTAATATATGAAGTAACATGTTCTCTATCTGATAACAAAGTGGCTTCCTTCCAAGCTTTTTCTAGTGCTTTGAATGTAAAAACTTCGATATCTTGCCCATCTGGGTATAACTCATCCATGACATTTGTATAATAATCTAATTTTCGTTGAAGAGCTTCTTTTATGACTTCATCTATTAATAATGGATCGATTAAAGGACAATCTGAAGTTAATCGAACTATATAACTTGGCTTTACTTCTTTAACGGCTTGGTAAAAACGATCAAGGACATCTGTTTCACTACCTCTGAAATACTTGACCTTAAATTCCTTTGCTAGTAACTCAACTTTATTATCCTCTTTATTTGTTGTTGTTGCAATAATAATATGAGAAACCAATTTGGCTTTTTTAATTCTATCAACATGGATTTGTAATAAGCTGCGCTCCTGTATTTCTTTTAAAATTTTATTAGGAAGTCTCGTTGATCCGCTTCTGGCTTGAGTAATAACAACAACATTCATTTTAATTCCAATTTGATGGATTCAACAAATTTATTTCTTTAACATCTATGGCATCAATACTATCATGAGGAATATTAACTTTTTTTTCGCAAATAATTATATTATTCATTAGTTGCTCTGAGTTTTCTACTCCAAACAACACAAAATCTATATATTCCTTTTCGAGAACATATTGTAATGCTAAGGTTTCTGTATTCAATCGACTTTTAACTTTTATTGATTCAAATTTTTTAATATATGTCCTTAATGGTTTTAGAACTTCTGTGAGATTATTACTGTTCTTAAATAATAACCCTTGCAAAAATACAGATCTGGTGTGCACTTCTATATTCATATTCCTTGCTCTTATAAAAAGGTTTTTTCTTTTTGAGGCATTATCAAGAGCATTAAATGGAATTTGAATAAAATCAAAACCTGGATAATTATCTAATATATCCTTTATCTCATCATTTGAATATAGAGAAATACCTGCCTTTATTATTATACCTTTTTCTCTTGCCAATAATAATTCATTATAAAAATACGTATTGTTTTTAAAACTTTCATAATTATGAAACATATAGCCATAAAGTTGATTTACCCCTAAAATTTGACAATCAATATCTATTTGTTTTAAAAGACCTCCCTTTCTTAAAGTATTATTTGTGGCAAGCTTTGTTATAATATTAAAAATCTTGTTTGGATTTTCTTTCTGAAATTTTCCAATCACTTCTTGTGAGTCTCCATAAGCCTCTGCAGTGTCTAAAATTCTTAATCCTTCATCATATGCCAGATGTAAAATTTCAAAAGCATTTTGTAGTGAGGGCTTTCCTGTTTTATTATTAATTCCATAATTTAATCCCAATTGTACGGTTCCTAATATTAATTTATTTTTCATTTAAGATTAATTTTTATGAAACTTAGGATTTTGTTTATGAAAATTTAAACTATGCTTTAAAATAGCCTAATATCTTATCTATTACAAATGCTTGCTCTTCATTAGACAAACTAGGGTACATTGGCAAACTTATACATTTAGAATAATAGTTTTCTGAATGATCTAAATTAGCATGTCCATACCCGATAGTTTTATAATACGGTAGTGTATGTACTGGTATATAATGTATTTGAGCAAAAATATTATGAGTTCTTAAAAAATCGTATAAACCCTTTCTATCGGCTACTTCTATAATAAATAAATGATGTGCATTGTAAGTACCTTCAGGTAAGTCTTGATGTTTTATTTTATTTTTAAATGCCTTTTTATAGTTATTTGAAATCTCATTTCTTCTTTTTACTCCTGCCTCATTCTTTGCAAGTTGCGTAATACCCAAAGCAGATTGTATATCTGTTAATCTGTAATTAAAACCCAGTTCTTGCATTTCGTAATACCAACCCCCATGATTTTCTTCCATATTATCCTTTGTAATACCATGGGTTCTAAGCAATGAAAGTTTTTTGTATAATTCTTCAGAATTAGTGGTTATCATTCCACCTTCTCCACAAGCAATATGCTTTACAGGATGAAACGAAAAAATACCTATATCGGCATAATTTCCGTTGCCACACATTTGTTTGTTTCCTTTAGAATCTGTAAAATACCCTCCTGGCGCATGACAAGCATCTTCTATAATCCATAAATCATGTTCTTTTGCAAGTGCTTTAAAAGCTTCTAAATCTACTGGTAAACCAGCAAAGTCAACAGGAATAATTCCTTTAAAAAACCCTTTTGGCTTACTTTCTATTAATTTTTTAGTGCTTTCTAAAGATAACAGATATGTATCTGGGTCAATGTCTGCAAACCAAACTTCACCACCAGCGTATCTAATGCAATTTGCCGATGCAGCAAACGTAATAGGCGTTGTTATAACCCTTTCTTCTTCTTTTAACCCTAAGGACAAAACGGCTAAATGTAACCCAGATGTGGCATTATTTACCGCAACTGCATATTTTACACCTATATATTCGGCAAATCTATCCTCAAACTCTTTAACTTTTGGTCCTTGAGTTAAATAATCACTTGTTAAAGTATTTATTACTGCGTCAATATCATCTTGATCGATATACTGTCTTCCGTATGGTATTGGATTCATTATATTATAAAATTAGAATCTACGTGTTCTATTATTAAGGTTCTTAAACTTTCAACTGTTTCCCATTCTTCATTATTACCCGAATTATAATAAAATCCATCCTTTACTTTCACAGCATTGAACTCTTTTATATATTGATCTAATTCCCATTTATGAGTAGCTGGTAATATGATATAATATTTTCCCAAATCATAGGTATAAAATGAGTCTGAAGAAGTAATCATTTCTTCATGCACTTTTTCTCCAGGTCTAATGCCTACTATAGGCTTTTTGCATTCAGGACCTATAGCTTCTGCAACATCCATAATTCTATATGAAGGAATTTTTGGAACAAACAATTCACCTCCCCAAGCATTCTCTAAAGCATGCATTACCATATCAACTCCACCTTGTAAAGAAATATTGAATCTGGTCATATTTGGATCAGTAATAGGTAGAATCCCCTCCTTTTTTTTGTTTATAAAAAACGGAATAACTGAACCATTTGAACCCATTACGTTTCCATATCTTACAACTGAGAATATAATTGGATTTTCTCCTTTAATATTATTGGCCGCAATAAACAATTTGTCCGAAGTTAATTTTGTAGCACCATATAAATTAATTGGAGCGCAAGCCTTATCTGTAGAAAGAGCGACAACACGTTCGACTTTAGTCTTCAAACATGCGTCTACAACATTTTCAGCGCCTCCTATATTTGTTTTTATGCATTCATCAGGATTGTATTCAGCAATATGTACATGTTTCATCGCGGCAGCATGAATAACATAATTTACACCCTGAAAAGCTCTTGTCAAACGCTCTCTATCCCTAACATCTCCAATGAAATATCTTATTTGTGGAAATTTATCTTCTGGGTATTCTTGAGCCATTTGAAATTGCTTTTGCTCATCTCTAGAATAAATTATGAGTCTGCGAGTTTCCGGATATTTAGAAAGAATATGACTTGTTAATGCTTTACCAAGAGACCCTGTTCCGCCTGTAATTAAAATTGACTTTCCGTTTAAATCTAACATGTTTATATTTTAATTCTTTATTAAACTATCTTACAAATAACGTTTTGAATTCGTTTATTTTGTTTTATTATAATCAATGATTACTTCTAAGTTTTAACTTATTGATAAACAACCTTTGTATTGGATGCAAAACTATGTTATCAATTGTTAAATCAGAAATTACTTTACTAAAATTGCATAATTAATTATCACTAATATATTTTCAGATAATAGTATTATTTATTTTCTAACTAATTAGATTAAATCTTAATAGCCCCTTTTTTAAACTATCTTGCCAATATGGTATTTCTATATTAAACTTTTTTAAGATTTTCGACTTATCTAAAACACTGTACATAGGTCGACTGGCAAAAGTGGGATAATCTTTCGTTGCTATTGGTGTTAACTTAATATCAATTTTACTCTCTTTAAATATTTCATTAGCAAAATCATACCAACTTATTTCTCCAAAATTACTATAATGATATGTACCAAAGTCTTGAGATTTAGCTTTTATAATATAAAAAATAAATTCGGCTAAATCTCCTGCATAAGTTGGTGTCCCTATTTGATCACTTACTATATTAAGTGAATCTTTTTCTTTTGCTAGTCTTAACATAGTCTTCATAAAATTATTTCCATGCTCAGAATATAACCAAGACGTTCTTATTAGAAAGTGCTTTTGTAATACTGATGCTATTTCTATTTCACCTTTCATTTTAGTTTCTCCATAAACGCTTACAGGGTGAGCTTTGTCTGTCTCTGTGTATGGTTTTTGTTTATTTCCATCAAACACAAAATCTGTAGAAATATGAATTAAAACAACACCAAATTCGTTACAAGCTAATGCTAAGTTTTTTGCTCCTGTTGCATTTATTTCAAAAGCTTTATCAACCTCTATTTCTGCTTTATCAACAGCTGTATAAGCCGCACAATTAATGCAATAATTTATTTGGTTATTTGTTTTGAAAAAAGTTTGGACTTGATTTAAATCACAAATATCAAGTTCTAAATAATCTGTGTAAATTACATTTAAATCATCATACTGTTTTTCAACATCCTTTATACAGCTTGCTAATTGTCCGTTACCCCCAGTAACTAAAATAGTTGTCATAAAATAGCCTCCTTAAAAGTTGGTAATTGTAAATCTTTTTCAGAAACCACAAATTCTTTTTCATCTAATTTCCAATCAATATTTAAATCTTTATCATTATAAATAATACCTCCTTCTGACTCCTTATTATAAAAATTATCACATTTATATGAAAAAATAGCACTATCACTTAAAACAATAAAACCATGGGCAACCCCCCGTGGTACAAACAATTGTTTTTTATTTTTTTCTGACAGTTCAATTGAAACATGTTGTCCATAGGATAAAGACCCTTTTCTAATATCTACAGCTACGTCTAAAACAGCTCCTTTAACAACTCTTACTAGCTTTGCTTGTGCAAATTCTCCTCTTTGATAATGAAGTCCTCTTAACACACCTTTAGAAGAAAAAGACTCGTTATCCTGAATAAAATTAACATTTTTTCCAATCAAATTATTGAAGATTTTTTGGTTAAAACTCTCAAAAAAATAACCTCTGCTATCCTCGAAAACTTTTGGTTCTAGTATGAAACAGCCTTTTAATTTAGTTTCTTTTACTGTCATTATTTATTATTAAGTAAGCCCAATAAATTTTTACCATAACCGCTTTTTAATAAGGGCTGTGCTAAAGCTTTAAATTGTTCTTTAGTTATATAACCCATTTCGAATGCAGCCCCTTCTATAGCGCCTATTTTCAATCCTTGACGTTCTTCAATTACTTCAACAAACTGAGATGCCTGCATTAAAGATTGAAACGTCCCTGTGTCTAGCCAAGCAGTTCCCCTATCTAAAATACTTACATTAAGTTTACCTTGTTTTAGATATTCTCTATTAACATCCGTAATTTCAAGTTCGCCTCTGGTAGAGGGTTTTATATTTTTAGCAATTTCTACTACTGAATTATCATAAAAATAAATACCAGGAACAGCATAATTTGATTTAGGTGTTTCTGGTTTTTCTTCTATTGAAATAGCTTGTCCATTTTTATTAAATTCAACTACACCATAACGCTCAGGATCATTTACTCTATATGCATAAATAACACCTCCATCGGGATTATTGTTTGCTTGTAATAATTTGGACAATCCTGTACCATAAAAAATATTATCTCCTAATATTAAGGCTACTTTATCCTTTCCTATAAAATCTTCCCCAATTATAAAAGCCTCCGCTAATCCATTAGGGTTTTCTTGAACCGCATATTCAAATTTGCAGCCATACTTTTTACCGTCACCCAATAAGTCTTGAAATAAAGGCAAATCTTTTGGTGTGGAAATTATTAATATTTCGTTGATACCTGCATACATTAAAGTAGATAAGGGATAGTAAATCATAGGTTTATCATAAATAGGCATAAGTTGCTTACTTACTGATAATGTTAAAGGGTGTAGTCTAGTTCCAGATCCACCTGCTAGTATGATTCCTTTCATTTTTTAATTGTATTGTTTTTCATAGTACAACTGATAATCTCCGCTCGTAACACTATTTAACCATTCTTCATTGCTTGAATACCAATCAATCGTTTTATTTAAGCCTTCCTCAAAAGTTACCGATGGTTCCCAACCTAACTCCCTATTTATTTTTGACGCATCTATAGCATACCTTAAATCATGTCCTGGACGGTCTTTCACATAGGTAATTAACTTCTCAGAAGCACCTATTATTCTATTTAGCTTTTCGTCCATTTGTTGACATAACAATTTAACCAAATCGATATTTTTCCATTCGTTAAAACCTCCAATATTATAGGTTTCGTGGTTTTTACCTTTGTGAAAAACCAAATCAATAGCAACAGCATGATCTTTTACATACAACCAGTCTCTTGTATAATTACCATCACCATAAACAGGTAATGGCTTGTTATTTATTATATTATTTATAAATAACGGAATCAACTTCTCAGGAAATTGATTTTGCCCATAGTTATTGGAGCAATTAGTAATAATATAAGGCATTCCATAGGTTTCACCATAAGCCCTTACAAAGTGATCTGAACTTGCTTTTGATGCTGAATACGGCGAGTTTGGATTATAAGACGTGGTCTCTGTAAACAAACCCGTTTCTCCTAAAGTTCCATAAACCTCATCGGTACTTATATGATAAAACAATTTATTGCTAAAGTTATCATTCCATGTGTTTTTAAATGCATTTAGAAGAATCATGGTTCCAATAACATTTGTTTTTACAAATGCCAAGGGATCTTTTATAGATCTATCTACATGCGACTCTGCTGCCAAATGAATGATTGAATCAAATTTATGTTCGTTAAATAATTCATTTACGAAGGTCTCATTGGTAATGTCTCCTTTTATAAACGTATAGTTTGGTTTGTTCTCTATATCTTTTAGATTTTCTAAATTACCTGCATAGGTTAGTGCATCTAAATTAAAAATATGATAGTTTGAGTATTTTTCAACAAACAACTTTACAACATGCGATCCAATAAAACCTGCGCCTCCTGTTATTAATATTTTTAAGTCCACCTCGTTCATCATTTATAATTCTTTAGCTTTTCTATTCAAAAACGTTAAGAATGTCCAAGCAAAAAATAATCCAATTAATATGGTTGGTATTAAAAATAATCCATATTTAAATAAATTACTTTTAACTCCTTGTGCTTTACCAAAATACATTACTCTTATTATGTTTTTTTGCTCTTTTAAATTTAATTTGTTTAAAGCAGTATTACTAATTAAATTATTTTTAAACTCTAAAAGAGCCGGTATATCCAACCCGTTTTCTCCTCCTAAAAAAACAGACTCATCCCTTATTGCTTTTGATGTACTATTAAGCGTATTAGAATAATTCTCAACCAATACATCAACTTGTTTAATTAACCTATTATTCTCGTTAATTTTCTCTTCTAAATTTGTTAAATAAATATCTTTTAATTCTTTAAAATAATCATTATCATTAATATATTCCATTATTTTTAATACAGCACTTCGCTCATTATCAATACTTTTATAATAAAAAGAAATTTTATAATTAAGATTTACATTTCTTTTTGCTAAAAATTCATTTATAAGGACTTGGTTGTTTGAATTTTCCTGACTTCCTAAAAAAGATAAATATTTTAAATCCAATTCTAAATCCAAATCTTTCTCTGAGTCTCGTTCTTTAACTGGTTCTATTTCTATTTTAAAATCATGTAAATCATGTAAATCGATTCCAATTCTATCAAAAAAAGCATAGTCTCTTGAATCAATTTTAGACTGAATTTCTTTAACTATACTGTATAAATAATCTTTACTTTCAAAGTTTGGCTTTACTATAATTTCTATTTTTTTTCTAGTTGTAGAAATATTAGATAAAAAATAACTTAGACCTAAACCAACAACGATAATTACTGATAAAGCTATTAGGTTTTTTTTAAAAAAAAGAAATAATCTAAGGAAACTAATAAATAATCTATTAAAAGCCTTTCCAATTAGTTTAAATAGCTGACCTAAATCTACTTCTTCTGATTGCTGTGGTCTTGGTAAATCGTTACTCATATTATAAAATATTTTTAATTAAATATTTGCTCTATTATTTTTTTAGTAATTAAATAGGTTGGTTTTACACCTGTAGTACCTAAACCTCCCGACGCTAATGTGGCACCTGTTTCTAAAGGATTATCACTGGCATAATAAGCATATCTTACTTTAACATCTGGACTAATGCTTCTCCTTACTTTTGAGGCTGCTTGAATGGCTTTTTGATAATGTGCGCCTTCCATTTCTAAACCAATAACCCGCCATGTTGAATTGTAAAAGAATTTTAAAATGTCCTTATTTTGTAATGATGTTCCTAAAACGGTAATCATAGTGCCTTCATACACATCAACACCTTCTCCTTCTAAATCCTTTTTTGAAAGTTCGTTTACAAACGGATAATTATCGGCTGTTCCTTCAAAAATATGAGCTGTTGGTATCATTATATCTCCTTTTCCTCCTTCTAAAATTCCTGCTTTTCCCATAATGGATATAGATTCTATATTTGAAAGAATTTTATTTCCTTTTACTTTATAAGGCTTTAATAACTCATCTATAGTTTCATAAGCTTGTTCGCCAAAAGCATAATCCATAACTACTATAACTGGCTTTTCAGATGCTATTTTTTCTTCATTAACTTGAATATCCAATTTTGAAATATCTAACTTACTCGTATCAAAAATTTGAACATCAATTTTTGTTCCGGAGGCATCTTCAATATAAACCATGCCGTTTTGTAACGCTTCTTTCGTTACTTTATTTCGTAAATCATCATTCTCCTTCTTACTCAAAGACTCATAAATACTATAAATATCTTTTGTTGCTGAAGTTTTTAAAGCTGATGGGGCAAAAAGCGTATTCATAACACTATGCATATTGGCACTAATGATATGTATAGGTCTTTCTAATAAATTGTTTTTAAAAAGAACACCCTTGATTGTATCTGCCCAAATTTCACCATGTATGTGATGTCCTAACCGCTCTCTTAAAACCGGACTAAAAGTTACAGTACGTTTGTTATTATTTATTTGCTCTTCAATAGCTAATTTTCCCAACCAATACACAATGTGTAATAACCGTTCTGGTTGCGACGGTGTCGCAAAACTTGAATAAATAGCTCTTAACTCATTAAATGTATGTCCTAAAATATTGGCAGTATGGGTTATGGCAACTTCTCGTTCAGTTTGCGTTAGTTTTTCTTTTGATAAAACCGCACTTTGGAGTTTGGTCCAATCTCTTGTTGTTGTTCCACTTTCATCGATTAAAACACGATTACTAATTTTATGCGATTCAATAAAAATAAAAGTAATGTGCGTTAAAATATCATAGATTTCAGAGCGTCCGCGCGTAATCTCAATATTCATTTGCTCTGCATCAATTCTGTAACAATTACGTCTTCTTTTCTCTGGAATTATAGGCTTAAAATGTGAATTTGAATACCCTTCATCACTTGTTAAATTAATAAATGTGCACTCTTCAATACCTATAGGAAGCCTGTCTATTACATAAAGCAACCCTTCTAATTCCGCTTTTTCTTCACCTATAGAACCGTAAATTTCTGGTCGTAAAAGCAATAATGATTGGCGAAGTGTTTCACCCGAAATACCCATGGGTTTATAAAAGCCCCTGTTAAATAAATGGCGCATAGTAATATACATCCGTTCGATGGCATTCGAGCTTTCTTGGGCTCTCGTTCTTTCGTGATGTTTTTTGTTACTCATACTCATTTTTTAACGTGCCAAATATACTACTATTTGGTTTCATTTGTGTGTGGGAAACCCTCAACTATTTTTCTATCGTTGGACAGTCTTGGTAGCTTATTTTGTCCTCCTAATTTTCCAACTGATTTCATATATTCTTGAAATCCGCCTTTTTTTACTTTTGTTATTTTAAGTGGTTGTAAAACCTTGCCTTTTATTAAATCGTAATAATACGTGTTTTGCTTTTGAAGGGATTCATCTATTTTTTTAGCTAATTTCAACACATCTACAGGTTCATTTTCAAACTCTACAAACCATTCATGATACGGCAACCCCTCATTTGAATTTATTTGAGGAGCCACTGTAAACTCTGAAACTCTAATATTAGTACCTAAAACAGCTTCCTGCATGGCTTGTTCAACTTCTTTGCCAATAACATGTTCTCCAAATGCCGAAATAAAATGTTTAATGCGGCCTGATACGATAACGCGATATGGTTGTGTAGAAGTAAATTCAACCGTATCCCCAACATTATAAGCCCAAAGACCTGCATTTGTTGAAATAATCATCACATAATTTATACCAATCTCAACATCCTTAATACTGATTCGTTTTGGATTATCGTTGAAAAATTCATCTGCTTTAACAAACTCATAAAAAATACCTGAATTTAGCTGAAGCAACATCCCCTTTTCATTCTGTTTGTCTTGAAATGCAAAAAAGCCTTCGCTAGCTGGATACAGTTCTATGCTATCTACTTTTCTACCTATAAGGTTCTCAAATTTGGCTCTATAAGGTTCGTAATTTACACCTCCAAATATAAAGAGGTTGAAGTTTTTAAAAATGTCACCTACTTTCTTACCTGTTTTTTGCTGAAGCTTTTCAAAATACATTTGTACCCAAGACGGAATACCCGAAATAATAGTCATATTCTGCTGAAGCGTTTCGTCAACAATCGCATCTACTTTAGTTTCCCAATCTTCTATACAATTGGTTCCCCATGAAGGTAATCTATTTTTTTGAAGGTACTTAGGTACATAATGTGCTACAATACCCGAAAGACGTCCTAATTGAATGCCATTTTGTTCTTTAAGAATGGGGCTTCCTTGAAGGAAAATCATTTTCCCATCAACAAATTTGCTGTTTCCTGTTTCATTAATGTACAATAAAATAGCATTTCTGGCAGCTTCCACATGATAAGGCATGCTTTCTTTGGTGATAGGAATGTATTTAGAACCCGATGTAGTACCCGAGGTTTTAGCAAAATAAGCAGGCTTTCCTTTCCAAAGAATATGCTCTTCACCCGCCACAACACGCTCTACGTAAGGTTTTAAATCTTCATAATCTCGTATGGGAACCCGTTTAACAAAATCTTCATAAGAATTAATACTTATAAAATCGTGGTCTTTACCAAATTGAGTGCCGGCAGCTTCTGAAATTAGGTATTTAAACACCTTATCTTGAGTTTCAAAAGGCTTTTTTGCCCACTTTTGAACCTTATAATACACACGTTTTGCAAAAGGTTTTGCTAAAGCCGATTTTATTGATATCATCTATTTATTAAATGTTGTTATTATTAATGTGAGATGTAACTTTCTTTCAATTATTTCTTTCTTAATTAAACTTTTAATCATGAATGTTTCATTTATTTAAAATCTATAAAGTTTGTTGGATTTATAGGATAACCATCATTCCAAAGTTCAAAATGCAAATGCGGCCCCGTAGAAAGCTCGCCAGCGTTTCCTGCGGAAGCAATAACTTCGCCTGCCTTAACCAAATCGCCTTGCGCCTTTGTTAAAGCTGAGTTGTGTTTATATACTGAGATTAGTCCATAACTATGTTCAATAATAACCACATACCCGGTATTAGCGGTCCATTCGGCAAAAATAACAATCCCATCTGCCGTGGCTTTTATGGGCGTGCCTTTAGCTACTACAATATCTACTGCGAAATGTTTGTTTTTCACATTATACGATTCGCTTATAGTACCATTTACAGGAGGAAATAACACAAAATTGGATGCCGATGTTGCAGACTCAAACAAATTATACTTGTCTTCCTTATCTACTTTTTGTCTTAAAATAGAATCTTCAACTGTTGGCTTTAAATTTACCTCGCTAGCTTCTAATTTAATCGCTTGAATAATAGAATCTCTAGAAAAATCTATCGTACTAACTTCACCTTGTAAAACCTTTTTTATAGATGCATAATAGCGATCGTTCATAGTTATTACTTGCTGTAATGAGTCTGTTTTATAATTTAGCTCGATGGCTTTTTTCTTTAATGTTGCAGAGGAGTAGCCTGGTATATATTCTTTTAAAGTTGTAAAAGCAATAAGCATGGTTGTTCCTGCAATTAAAATAATTGCCGTTAAAGAAACTAAAACAAATACATTTAAACGCGTTAATTTAATGGATAAGCGCTCCTCAAACGTATGCTCGTTAAGTATAACCAATCGATACTTATCAAGTAATTTCCGCTTTATCTCCCTTTTTTTTGGTTTTTTTTTGTACATCTTAAAACAAAATTAAATAAAAATATGTCAAGACTGGTTGCTTTATGCTAAAGTTATACCCAAAACGATTTTATTAAACTTTAATTATTAACTTTGCAGAATTAAATTCATAATCATGATTTCATTAAATACATTCTTAGTTATTGGGCCAATGCAAATTGTTCTAATTGTTGTTATTGTCTTATTATTATTTGGTGGAAAGAAAATTCCAGAATTAATGAGGGGTCTTGGGAGTGGTATTAAAGAGTTTAAAGATGCCAGTAAAGAAGACGATAAAAAAGAGGATAAAAAGTAGTAAATCTTCTTTTGATATAAAAACAAAAAGACCAACATTATTGTGTTGGTCTTTTTGTTTTTATATCTTATACCTAATTTATTCTAACCGATTTAATTATAGCCTCTAACTCCAATATGTAATCGCGCTTTTCAACCGATGGGGCAAAGGCAAACCCTTCAACAAACACCCATCTTTTATTAATTTTATCTTCAATAGCGTAATTTATAAATGGTCCACCCATAAAATCGGCTTTTAAATCCCACAATCCTTTCGTTTCAATTGTAAATTTATTATCAACCATCGTTATATTTGTATATGGAGCATAAGAATCTTCTGTGGTCATATATGATTCTATTTTTTCACCATCCGATTTTATATCGCCATCTTGTCTTCCTTTAATATGAGCTTTACCAATTGAATCTCTTATCTTAACTATTTGATTTACTAAACTATCATTTCTTTTAATGGCTGAATATGGCACTTCAAAAATCATTAAATTAGTGGTTCCTGTGGTAATATCTTTTCTAATCCAAAAGAAATTATCAGTCTCCTTCGTTATCCGGTAAGCTGAAGGAAATTGAATGGTTAATCCCAATTTTTTTTGAATTGAAGTGAAATTATGAGGTGATTTAGCCATTTGTCGCTGTCTTGCTACTATTTCTTCGCTTCTAAATGTTTTAACTATTTTTGATGCATTATCATTTATAGCACCTACGAGTTGTTCTCTAGATTGCCCCTTAACTACAATAACTTTTTGAGGTTGCGCATATACATTATTCAAAATTTCTACTCCAGCATCTTTATTCACTTCAATTTTTAAAACGGTTCTGTTTTTTGTTACAAAACCCGAGAAAACAGATGGTGGTATTTGACTAATGGTAAACATAGGTTCGTCTTGTGGTAATCCATAAATTGGAGCTGTAAGCACGTTTCTAATAGCATCTCCTACACTACCGTTCCATAATTCATTATCTATAACTACAGATATATTGTTAATGCTTCCTGATGAGTCTAAAAGCATCTTATCTTGAGATGATTTTTTATCACCACAAGAAACAAATAACGTTAGTAAAATTGCCGAAAAAAGAATATTACGCATCATTTAAAATTTGGTTTAAGGAAATTTAGCTCTTTGTTAATTTAAGTTTCATTCCTGGTTTTAATTTACTACCACTAATACCGTTCCAATCTTTAATATTTTGAATAGAAACTCCCGAAAATTTTTGAGAGATACTCCATAACGAGTCACCATTCTTTACTGTATATATTTTTGAACTACTAGAAACTGCCTTAGAAATTGTAGAGGTGCTTGATGAAGATGTGCTCGAAGCGGTTGCGTTTCTTGGATAAATAGTTAAGCGTTGACCTATTTTTAAATTGTTGCTTCGTAAGCCATTCCACTTTTTTATATCGCTTACCCGCACGCTGTACTTTCTAGCAATTAATCCTAAAAATTCTCCAGAGCGCACCCTATGTGTTGTTTTTGTGTCCGATTCAAAAAATTGAGGCATTGGTTTTTCACGCTTATCAAATTCTGCTTTAGCGAATTCATAAATCTGATTTTCATTTGTAACAAAATCGCCAATAACGGATCTGGGTAAACGCAACGTATAATCTTCGCCTTTTACAAAAGGGATAATATCTAATTTATATGAAGGGTTTAAAAACTGAAGTTCTTCCATTTCTACACCCGTAGCTTCTGATACTTGGTCGAGCGTAATCATTTGTTTCACATGTATAGTATCAGTTTCAAAATAGGCGACTTCTGGTTTTGGTTTTGTGAAGCCATGTTCTTCTGCATATTCAAAAATATACATAGTTGCTAAAAAAGCGGGTAAATATCCTGCGGTTTCACGTGGCAAATTATGTCTTATATTCCAATAATTTTTGTAGCCTCCCGAACGACGAATTGCTTTCGTAACATTACCTGGACCTGAGTTGTAGGCAGCAAGTGCCAAATCCCAATCACCAAAAATTTCATAAAGTTTAGATAGATATTTTGCTGCTGCTTCGGTAGATTTTATAGGGTCGCTGCGTTCATCAACATAACTACTAACATCTAAACCATACATTTTACCTGTACTGTACATAAATTGCCATAAACCTGTAGCACCTACTCTTGATTTTGCTCTGGGTTTTAATGCCGATTCTACAATAGCTAAATATTTAATTTCAAGAGGCAAATCATGATTATCCAGCTCACGTTCGAACATAGGAAAGTAAAAAGCACTTAAATTGATAAGTTTCTGTAAACTATTTCTTCTTCTTTTTAGATATGATTTAATAACACTTTCTAAACCGGGATTGTATTCTACATTAAAAGGTGTTTTAGAACTTAAATTTGCCAATCTAGATTTCAACAATTCAGTTGAAAGTTCTGGGTATTCAACTTCATCAAAAGTGAGTTCAGAAATAGAATTGTATATAGTATCATAAAGCGAATTGCTATATAATTCTTCTAGCCATTTTTGATCAAAATCGGCCGCAAATAAATCATCTTCAACTTTTATAACTAAAAGGCTATCTTTTTGGTTTTGAATATGTTTTAAATCATTCTTAGTTTCTTTTAAAGAAACTGAATCTTGCATTTGTGAAAAACATGTAGCAAAATTAAAGAGTCCTAATAATATAAAAAATCTGTACGTCATAAATCTATCTGTTTAGTTATATGGAATGATATTAACGCTAAAATCGTATTTTTTATGTTAAAATAAAAACTTAATTTAGTTTATGTAATCAAAAGCTTACGACAATAACAGCTGAAACGGTATTTTGTCGGAATTCTTTATTGCTAATAAACAAAAAAAGCCACAAATACTCAATATCTTATAATAGTGAGTATTTGTGGCAAAGTGTTTTATCTATATTAAAATGCTTATTCTAATATTGCAGCAATTCCTGGTAATACAATACCTTCTAAACTTTCTAACATCGCACCACCGCCTGTACTAACATAACTTACTTTATTTTCGAAACCAAATTGCTTCACTGCAGCCACAGAATCGCCACCACCCACAAGTGAAAAAGCACCATTTTTTGTAGCTTCAGCAATAGAATTTCCTAGTTCTATAGTTCCACCCGCAAAACTTTCCATTTCGAAAACACCTAATGGGCCATTCCAAAGGATCGTTTTACACTGCATTACTACCTCATGAAATTGTTTTCTAGATTTTGGGCCAGCATCAACACCTTCCCAACCATCAGGAATGGCTGTAATATCTACCACTTGCGTATTTGCATCGTTACTGAAATCATCGGCAGCAATAACATCGACAGGTATGTGTACTTGCACATTTTTCTCTTTCGCTTTCTTTAGTATTTCTAAGGCTAATTCTTGTTTATCATCTTCACAAATTGAATTTCCAATTTTTCCTCCTTGCGCCTTAATAAATGTAAATGCCATACCACCACCAATAATTAAATGATCTACAGCATCTAAAATGTTTTCGATAATGGTGATTTTTGAAGATACTTTAGCGCCACCAAGTATTGCCAATACAGGTTTTTCTCCTGTTTTTAATACTTTATTGATACTTTCAATTTCTTGAGCTAATAAAAGACCAAAACATTTGTTGTTTGGGAAAAACTGAGCAACAACAGTAGTGGATGCATGGGCTCTGTGTGCAGTTCCAAAAGCATCGTTTACATAAATATCACCTAATTTCGATAATTTTTCGGCAAATGCTTTATCGCCAGCTTCTTCTTCTTTGTGAAAACGCAGATTTTCAAGCAACAAAATTTGTCCTGGTTGTAAGTTTGCAGCAGCTGTTTCTGCTTTTTCACCTACACATTCATCTACAAACTTAACTTCAACACCTAAAATATTTTCAACCTTATCTGCAATATGCCTTAACGAAAATGCATCTTGAACCCCTTTTGGACGCCCTAAATGTGACATTAAAATACAGCTTCCCCCATCTTCTAAAATTTTGATGATGGTTGGTTTCGCTGATACAATTCTGGTATCATCAGTTACTTCAAAGGTATCATTTAAAGGCACATTAAAGTCTACACGTATTAGTGCTTTTTTGTTTTTGAAATTAAAATCGTTAAGCGTTTTCATTTATATATATTTATTTTTTAAGTATTTGATTTACAAAAGTAACTAATTAAAACCTGCTATAAAACCTGTTTTTATACGAAAACGATGTAGCTTGAATATTTTTTAATAACTGTTACTTTCCTATTATAAATAAACTTCTTAAAAAGGCGCGTTAGGGATTGTAGTGAAAATCCTTTTTAAAAGAGAAAAATACTATAAATTATATTTAAGACTCAAAATTAGGAGATGGTAACATTCTTACTACTAACCATAACACTTTTAAAAAGATTGTAAAGGAAAGCCCGACCCTTGTGGTAACGCCCAAAGAGTAAATTATCGTTTTAACATGTTATAAAATTTATGTAGGTTTGTTTGATGCAATTCACAGATATTCTAGGACAGGAACACCTTAAAAATCATTTAACACAAAGTGTTGATAATGGACGCATTCCACATGCACAATTGTTTGTAGGACCTGAAGGTAGCGGCACGTTGCCCATGGCCGTCGCATATGCACAATACATATTGTGTAGCAATGTGAATGGTGAAAATAATTTGGGTAACGAAGCATGTAACCTCAAGTTTAAGAATTTTTCGCATCCCGATTTGCATTTTGCTTTTCCTGTTACTACTAGTGATAAAGCTAAAAGTCATCCTGTTTCGAGTCATTATTTAGAAGAATGGCGCCAACTTTTAAAAGAACAACCTTATGGAAATTTATTTGATTGGTACAAACTGCTTGGGGTTGACAATAAACAAGGACAAATTGGGGTTGATGAAGCCCAAGATATTGTAAAAGCATTGGCTTTAAAAGCCTATGAAGGCGGCTATAAAGTGATGCTTATTTGGATGGCTGAAAAGATGAACACCGCTGCGGCCAACAAGCTTTTAAAACTTATTGAAGAACCACCTAACAAAACGGTTTTTATTTTAATTGCTGAAGATGAAGAACAAATAATTAACACTATACGTTCACGCTGTCAAGTGTTGCACTTTCCGCCTTTGGCTGAAGATGTTATAAAAGAAGCTTTAATAAAACAATATAGTTTAGAAGTTTCTGTGGCGACAAAAATTGCGCATCAAGCGAATGGAAATTACAATAAAGCTTGCGATTTGGTGTATCAAGATTCAGAAGATTTGCAGTTTGAAACTTGGTTTATTTTCTGGATTCGAAGCGCTTTTAAAGCTAAAGGAAATAAAGCGGCCATTCACGATCTAATTTCTTGGAGTGAAGACATTTCAAAAACAGGTAGAGAGACTCAAAAACAGTTTCTTAATTTCTGTTTAGATTTTTTCAGACAAGCCTTATTGCTTAATTACAATGCCACCGATTTGGTTTTCTTAGAACCGAAAACCGAAAAATTTAAACTTGAAAATTTTGCCCCTTTTGTTCACGGAAACAACATTATGGAAATTAGCGACGAGTTGCAAAATGCTATTTACCATATTGAACGCAACGGAAATTCAAAAATTATTCTTACCGATTTATCTATAAAATTAACACGTTTATTACATAAAAAAGCCAACTAAATAAGTTGGCTTTTCCTTTTTCATAACTTCTTTTTATTGAAATGTATACGATGTTTTTACAACTTCGGTGACTCTAAAATATCCATAAGGATAATTATCCACTTTCGTTTTATTAACACAATTTCCTTTAATTTGAGCTGCTGTTGATGAAAAGGGGTCACCACCACTACTATATTGTTCGATTAACAATCGAATGTAGTTGTAATAACGTTCTGAAATACCATATAAACTAATACTTATTTTATCGCCAGCTTCAAAAGGTTTTTCATTGGTATCTTCATCATCTGATTTTTCCCAAAAATCATAAATTTCATTCCCATTTACAAACTCATCCGATCTGTCTTCTAAAAGAGGAAATAAATCACCTTCTTCTTGGTATTTAGTTAGATAAAAATTTTCTTCATTTGCTGGGTCATTATAATATATATTAACTTCTAAATATTCATCATCAAACCCTCCTTCGGTAGATTGTGTAATGTTATTTATAACTGGTACAGACATTAATGTTTCGGTTCCAATATATGTTTCCCCATTAAAAATAATTTCTAATGTGTACGAATGGTTAATTACAGGAATAAAATTTGAAATGGTATAAGTACCATCATTTTCATCGGTAAAAACATATTCTGCATTCGTATTATTATTAGTTACTTTTACTGAAGCTCCAGTAACCACATTATTTCCATTCGTTTGAAAATATGGCGAAGATTGGCTTAGTTTAATAGTCTGTTGGTTCCCTGTTGTCCCTTTTTCCCAATCTAATGAAGCTTCGATGACTAATCTTGTTTTTCCTTCAGATACATCGACGTCTATAACATCTTCGCAAGAGGCTAAAACGAGACAAAAAAGTAATAATATTGATTTTATATATGTTTTCATACTATTAAAATTTAAAGTTGTAAGTTATTGATGGTATCATTCCAAAAATGGATAATCTGGTTGCTTCGTTTTGTCCTGTTACTTCATTCTGACCAAATGAAATTGAAGCAGCATTTTTACGGTTATATGCATTATAAACACCAAAAACCCACTCGCCTTTCCATTTTCTATTCTCCATGGCCTTTGGCGTATATGTAGCCGAAAGATCTAACCTATGGTAAGCTGGTAATCTGTCTTCATTTCTATTAGAATAGCCTGCAATAGATAAACCTTCGTAGCTATATTGTGTATTCGGATAAGTTACAGGTCTACCTGTTTGAAACACTAAGTTTGAACTAAACGTCCATTTCTTACTTAATTCGTATATCCCTGTTAACGAAATATCGTGTGTTCTATCAAAAGATGTGTTATACCAATTTCCATTATTAATTCCCGGGCCGCCAGCAATGCCGCCTAAAGTTCTTTGTTCAGATTTAGATAAGGTGTAGGCTATCCAGCCTGTAAAATCTCCTTTATTTTTCCTTAAGGATACTTCAAAGCCGTATGCCCTCGCTTCACCACTTAATATTTCGGTTTCAATAGTGTTATTGCCTATTAAATTTGAGCCATCTATATAATCAATTCGATTGTCAATGGTTTTATAATAGGTTTCTAATTCTAAAGAAAACGCATCATCCTTAAAGTTTTTATAATAGCCTAATGCTAATTGATTTGATAATTGTGGCTTAATATATTTTCCGCTAGTTGTCCAAACATCTAAAGGTGTTACAGAAGATGTATTAGATAATAAATGCATATACTGCGATGATTTTGTATAGCTCGCTTTTAAAGAAGAAGATGGGTTTAATTGATATGAAAGCCCTAATCTTGGTTCAAAATTTCCAAATGTTTTAATACTTTCCCCTTTTCCAAAATAGGTTTCTCCATTTTCGTCTCCACGCTCATAAATATCCAATTCTTCACTATAAACAACGGGTTGGTTATTAGTATAATTAGTCATACTTCTACCTCCTAAGCTCGAAAAGGTACTGTATCTTAATCCGTATTGTGCAGTAAGCTTATCGTTTATTTTGTGTTCTGCACTTACATAAACTCCACCTTCAAAAGCTCTTTTTTCGTCTAGTTTTAAATAGTTAACGGGCGAGGTTGGTGAAGTTGGTTTTACTTCTCCTGGATTTAAGTAATATGAAATACCGCTTACACCAAAATCAAACTTTAGTTTATCGTTTGCATAGTAATCAAAATCGTATTTTAAATTGTAATTTTCTATGTCAGCAATCCAATCCAACTCTATAAAATTCAATACTATTTGATAATCATACTTGCTGTAAATAAGAGATAAATTTGAGAATAATTTATCATTAAAAACATGATTCCATCTTAGGTTTCCGGTCACATTTCCATAGTTATTTTTTATAATTTGAGATAAATCAAAAACGTCTCGACCAAAGTATCCAGAAAGATAAATTCGATTGTTTTTATTTATTTCGTAATTAGTTTTTAAGTTTAAATCGTAAAAAGAAATCTTATCATCCTTTAAATCTTCTATACCCTTCATTAGTAAATGTGCATAAGAAGTTCTTCCTGCAATTAAAAAAGACCCTTTATCCTTAAAAACAGGTCCTTCAATAGCTAATCTACTAGAAATCAAACCAATACCTCCAGTTAGATTAAAGTTTTTACTATTCCCATCCTTTTGACGAACATCTAAAACCGATGATACTCTACCCCCAAATTTAGCTGGAATATCACCTTTATATAACTTAATGTCTTTTATAGCATCCGCATTAAAAACAGAGAAAAAACCAAAAAAGTGTGATGTGTTGTATATGATAGCTTCATCTAATAACACCAAGTTTTGATCTACTGCACCGCCACGGACATTAAACCCTGTAGAGCCTTCTCCATTATTGGTAACTCCAGGTAACATTTGAATGGATTTTATAATATCTATCTCACCCAAAACAACAGGTATTTTTTTAATAGTTTTAGCATTCAATTTTGAAACGCTCATTTGGGGTTTTTTAATACTGATACGTTCTGGTTCATCAGCAGTTATAATAACTTCATCTAATTGCGTAGATAATTCGGCCATTTCAAAATTTATAACCGTATCAGAAACTAAAACTATATTTTCATAAACTTCTTCGTATCCAATATAAGAAACAACCAACGTATAGGTCCCTTTTTTGGCTGTTAAAGAGAAAAAACCATATTCATTTGTGGTTACTCCGTTTGTGGTTCCCTTTAAATAAACACTTGCCCCAAACAAAGTTTCTCCATTTTTTATATCTTTTAATGTTCCCCTAATACTATAGGTTTCTTGAGCAAGTACATGCATGCTAAACAGTAGACACAACAGGCCTAATAAAATGTGTTTCATTCTTTAATTCTTGTTTTTTGGTTGATCTATTTTCTTATAAACGATTCACTCTTAGAATTGTTACAAAAAAAATATTTTTAAATGCAAAGTAAACTCTAACAATCTAAACATTTGTAAAATAAATATGGATTTGGAGTGAAGTCTATTTATTTGGAGTGAAAAAACCAATTTACAAACAAATACATTGTATCATTAGGTATTTAAAACTCTACTTCTAATTGAATTGAGGTAAGATTTTGAGACCGGAATATCAATTTCTTTTAAATTATTCATTATTAAAAATGTTTTTCCTTCCTTTTTAATTAATGTTTTTACATGCAAAAGGTTGATAGCATAAGATCTGTGGCATTGTTCTATAGGAAACTGTTTAAAGGTTTCTAAAATGGTCTTTAATCGCATACGGACCAAATGTTTTTTTAATATTCCAGCGTCCCAATAATAAATTAATACGTATTGATTATTTGATTCCGCTAGCAAAAAATTTTTAAGATTAAGTTCTAATTCCAAATTATCATTTTCATCATAAATTAAATGAAGCTCTTCATTGGGTAATTGTGAAACTTTATAAGTACTTTGAAATCTATGTATTTGATTTTCAAGCTTTTGTATTTCTATATTTAATTCCTTAACCATAATATAAATAGTAGTACCCAAAAAAGGAAAAAGTAATATTATTATTGCTCTAAAATAATTTTTCAATTGAAAAAAAATGTTTAGTTCATTTTCAAAATCATTACCCAAATCGGGTATTAAAAAAGAAAAAGCAAAGTTAATAGATGTAATAATTAAAGCTTCAAAAAGCAACCAAAGCACATACTTTCCAATCGAAACTTTATTAAAATTTATTATTGGCCTTAAAACAAATTGAGATAAACTCAAACCAATAAAAGTACTGAAAGAAATAGATAAGAAAAATAATGCTATGTTTTCATTAGAATTAACAGGGCTTGATATCTCTTCTGAAATACCATAAGGCTGAAATAAAATCAAGAAAAAGAGAACAAATAAACTAGAATTCAATACATAAATCCATTTGTTTTTTAAACTATCTAAGTAAAAATATGGTTGATTTAAAAATGCTTCTAACCTCATTCGTTATTAAATTTTTAAACATGTTCTTTAAACTTTTGAAAAAACAATTAAAATATAACTATCATTATTAAATATTATTGCAAAAAAAGCCAGCTAAATTTAGCTGGCTTTAAATTATAATTTAGAAAAAATCATTATTTTTTATATTCTTTATTTAAAGCTTCTAAAATAGTTTTTGTTAAATCTTTATCATCAGCTCCATACATAACGGTCGCAGCAGCATCGCTAGTTCCTAAAATATAAGTATAGCCATTCTTTTTTCCATATTCTTTAACATGCTTTTTTACTTTACTTATTACAGAATCAATTTCAACTTGAAAACTTTGTTGCAACTGTTGTTGTTCCATTTGCATTTTTTGTTGAAGTAATTGCTGCTTTTTTTGCAACCCACCCATTAATTCTTGAGCCTTCGCTGGAGATGATTTTTGAGCTGATAACTGTGTTTCTTGAACTTCTAATTGGAATTCTTGACCAACACTATCTGCCTTTTTTCTAAAAGCTTCTTCTTTGGTTTGAAATTTAGCTTCGATATCCTTTTTCTCTTGATAATCGTTTATAACCGTTCCGTTATCTACAAATCCAATTTTTGCTTGTTCTTGACAAGAGGTAAATGCCAACATCACAGCTACTGCGTAAAATATATTTTTCATATGTTTGATTTTTATAACACGAACAAAAGTAGTAAAGTAAACTATATTTAAAGTAGAAATTTGTTTGATTTTGATATATAACTATAATTTATCAAGACTGATTCCATTAATAAAGTTTTACTATTAAAAACAAGCTTCATAAATGCGTTTAAATCGATTTTAATTATTTTAACTGGTGTTTGTGTGTTTCTGATGCTAAAACAACATTATAAATACCTTAAAATCGATTTTAATTGTTTTTAATAACATAAATTAACGAAGAAGCTTCTTTTGTTGTCAAAGATTTCAGATTTGATAATAAACCAATCCAAAATCCATTAAAAATATTCATTTTTCCTTTTTTGTGTTTTTCAGAAAGAAGGCTTACATAAAAAGCATCAAAATACATAGGCTTTGTTTTCACAACTTTCATAGAAACTTTCGAAACTAATCTTGATATAGCTATTTTGTTAAAATGCCAAAGATGTCTTGGTACATCATAAGCAGCCCAAAACTCTTTGTAATATTCTGCATCGTAACTTTTATAATTTGGTACCGCTATTATTAAAGTTCCATTTGGTTTTAGCAGCTTTTTAAAAATTTGAATATGTTCTTCTAATTTTGGCAAATGTTCTAATACATGCCAAAGTGTTAGAACATCAAAACTTTCAGAATCGAATTTTAAAAGTTCCTCTGTTTCGAAAACAGAATGATTGGTTTTCTTATTTGCAATGACTCTTGCGTCTTCATTAGGTTCTATTCCTGAAACAATCCAACTGTTTTGTTGCGCTGTTTGTAAAAAATCACCTGTACCGCAACCAATATCTAAAAGTTTTTTTTCTTTTGGTGAAAAACCATTAATTAATTTTAGTTTTTGTTTTAATGAAATTTTCCTAACCAAGTGATATATGCTTTCAAAAAGATTTCGTTTAGCATCTGTATGAGAAATATAATCTTCACTTTTATAATAATCTTGCAAAGTTTCTAATGATGGCTGTGGAGTTGTTTCTAAAAAGCCATATTCTAAATTTTCAAATAAATCAAAATTTTCACCAGAAACAGAATGGTCTTTTACTTTTAGGAGAGGAGATATTGAGTTTGTTTTTGTCACGAATTCATAAATTTTAAAAAAATTTTCAACGTTCCACGTGGAACGTTGAAAATTTAATTATATAATATTATTAATAATTGATGAAATAAAAGTTACCTGCCCATATAAACAAGCAATACAGAAATATCGTTTGGAGATACGCCACTAATCCTTGATGCTTGCGATACTGTTGCTGGCTGTATTTTTTTAAGTTTTTCACGCGCTTCAAGACTCATAGATTTTATTTGCGTATAATCGAAATTCTCAGGAATCTTTACATATTCTAATCTGCTTAATTTATCGGCATTATTCTTTTCTTTAGAAATATATCCAGAATACTTAACTTGTATTTCAGTTTGCTCAATAACTTCCCTATCCAAATGATTGTTTTGAATATAATCTTCGACCACTTCAAATTTTCGCATATCATCAATGGTAATGTTGGGTCTAGAAAATATTTTAAACATTTTATCAGACTGTTTAACTAAAGCTGATTCTTTTAATTCTAAAACAGGGTTTGCAAGTTCAGGTTTCACACTAGTTTCTGCAAAGAAATTGACAAACTTTTCTGCTTCATTATGTTTCTGTTCCATTCGTATTAAACGCTTTTCACTTGCCAAACCTATATCAAAACCTTTTGGTGTTAATCTCAAATCGGCGTTATCTTGACGTAATAAAGTCCTGTATTCTGCTCGAGAGGTAAACATTCTATATGGTTCTTCTGTACCTTTAGTAATTAAATCATCAATTAAAACACCTATATAAGCTTCGTCTCTTCGTAAAGTGAAAGCATCTTTTTCCTGAACTTTTAAGCTCGCATTAATACCAGCCATCAAACCTTGTGATGCAGCTTCTTCATAACCCGTTGTTCCATTAATTTGACCAGCAAAATATAAACCTTCAATAAGTTTGGTTTCAAGAGTATGTTTTAATTGGGTAGGCGGGAAATAATCATACTCAATAGCATATCCTGGTCTGAAAAACTTCACGTTTTCAAAACCAACCACAGAACGCAATGCCTTAAATTGAACATCCTCTGGAAGCGATGTAGAAAACCCATTGACGTAAACTTCACATGTTTTCCAGCCTTCAGGTTCTACAAATAATTGATGCCTATCTTTATCAGCAAAGCGATTAATTTTATCTTCTATAGATGGACAATACCGTGGGCCTAAACTTTTAATCCTACCATTAAACATGGGAGACCTATCAAACCCTTCACGAAGTAAGTCGTGAACCAATTCACTCGTATATGTCATATGACAAGACCTTTGGTTTTCGAGTGGTTTAGTAACATCTAAATAAGAAAACTTTTCTGGGTTCTCATCACCTGGTTGCTCGATCATTTTAGAATAATCTAATGATCGTCCATCAACACGAGGCGGTGTTCCAGTCTTCATTCTACCTGATTCAAAACCCAAACTTACTAATTGTTCAGTAATACCAGTTGCTGCCTTTTCACCCGCTCTACCTCCTCCAAAATTCTTGTCACCAATATGGATTAAACCATTCAAAAAAGTCCCATTAGTAAGCACAACAGACTTACCCTTAATCTCGATACCTAATGATGTTTTTACACCAATAATTTTACCTTTATCCATTAATAAACCAGAAACCATTTCTTGATAAAAATCAAGATTAAGTGTTCCCTCAAGCATCAGTCTCCAATCTTCCGCAAAGCGCATTCGATCACTTTGAACCCTTGGACTCCACATAGCAGGTCCTTTAGATTTGTTAAGCATTTTAAATTGAATGGCAGAGGTATCGGATACTATCCCGCTATAACCACCCAACGCATCAATTTCACGAACAATTTGTCCTTTTGCAATACCACCCATAGCAGGGTTACAAGACATCTGAGCAATGTTTTGGAGGCTCATGGTAATAAGCAATGTTTTACTCCCCATATTGGCGGCGGCTGCAGCAGCTTCACTTCCTGCATGACCAGCACCAACAACTATAACATCATAAACATCGTTGAACATAACTTCCCTTTTTAAATTGTTCCACGTGGAACATTAACTATTTTTGATTTTTTAAGTTTGCAAATATACACTGATTTGCTGAATACTAAACCAGTTGATTCAAGTAGTAATTCTCCTTTTCACGCATCTCTTTAACCTCACTATCTGTTTTATCTTTATAACCACAGTAATGTAATACACCATGAACCATGACACGTTTCAACTCTTCATTAAGAGTAACCTTGAAATCTGTAGCATTATCTGCAACGCGTTCTACTGATATAAAAATATCTCCTTGTATATTTTTTCCGATAGAATAATCAAAGCTGATAATATCAGTTAATGTGTCATGCTTAAGAAATTCTAAATTCAATTTATGTAAATATGCGTCATCACAAAAGATGTAATTCACCTCTTCTAAATGGCACCCCTCATTGGAAATAACACCAATAATCCATTCAGATAATTGCTGCTCATTATCTAACGAGAATACTGTTTCGTAATTAAAACTAATCATTGCTTGGCTTAAAATATGCTTGAACTTTCTTTTTGTAAACTGGCTGCAAAGGTAGTATTTGTTTATTCAATATTTCAGTAGTATTAAAATATTGCTTAGCTGTTGGAATTTGACTGTTAGAATTATTGTTGAAGTCTCCAAAATTCGTTTTAGATTCACGCTTATTGTCTTCTCCTTGTTCTAAGTTTGCATTGTCCATTTTTAACAATTGATGCTTAAGATCCATCATTTTTTGAAGCGTTTGATTTGTGAAACCCTTATTCAATAAATCCAACTCTACTTCTTCCATTTTTCTAAGTAAGGATGATGCGTTACCCGATATACCTTCTTTAGCAAGTTTATCTTCTAAAGCATTTCTTAACTCTTGTTGCTGTTGGTAAATTTGGTATAACAATCCATTCAACTCTTCATTAGTACCTTCCCCTTTACCACCATCTTTATTGCCATTTTTATCGCTCTCCTTTTTATCTCCAACCTTTCCGTTCTCACCATCTTTACCTTTATCAGAATCATTCTCACTTTTTGGTTTTCCCTTATTAGCTTTCTTCATACCCTCTTCCATCATTTTATTAAGTTGTTCTTGACTCATGATAATATCAGGAAGTTGCATATCGCCATTACCTCCTTGACCCATTGACATATTTAAATTTTCTTGCATATTATCCAAAACATCACTTAAAAAATTAGATAAATTATTAGCTGCTGTAATGGTGAATTGTTGTTTAGAAACACCTTGATAAATTTGATTATCCGCAAACATTTCTAATGATTTATCAATGTTATAAAACACATCCGTGATTTGCTTATTTACCTCCTCCGATAACTTGGGTTGACGAAGTGATAAAGCAAACAAACTATCATCCACATGTTCAAAATGCTCTCTTAGATTATTTTGTTTCTTAAGGAACGACGCGTATTGATTATTATTTTCTTCTATCGTTTGAAAACGTTTCATCAGCTTTTCTTGATCAAATGAGAACAATAATAAATTATCCAAAATCTGTCTTAATATATCAACATCTTCTTGCATCTGTTCACCGCCACCAGCTTGCATTGCACTTTGCATTTGCTCACTCAATTTTTTCATTTTTTGAGCAGCTTTCTTTTGACTCTTTTGAGCATTCTTTTGGTTCTCATTTTTATCTAAGGACTTTTCATTCTTTTCTAATTCCTCAGAAGCTTTCTGTTGCTCCTTCTTAATTTCATTTTCTTCTAACTTATCTTGAGGAATATCTATCGGTTTCTTCAGGTCTTTACCTTCTTTCTTTAAATCATCTAATTGCTTTTGAAACCCTTCGAAAATTTTATTTAATTCATCTTGCTTTTCTTTAGTGTTTTTATCTTCTGATTCATGAGCTAACTTATCTTGTTCATGAGCTAATTTATCTAAGTCGCCTTTAAGCTTATCCAGTTTTTTTTCCACATAAAAACGTTTAGTTAATTCTAACAACTGTTCTAAACTACGCTTCTTATTCTTGTTTTGTTTTGCCAACTCGTCCAACTTTTGGCTGAGTTCTTCTTTGTTAATTTTATCTTGAAGTTCTTGTAAATCTTCTAAAAGTTTTTCATCTTGTTTTAATTGTTCTTCATTTTCATTTAAGCGCTTTTGTAAATCTTCTTTAAAAATGTCTTTATCCTTATTCTCCTTTTGAAATTCTTCTAAATTATCTTTAAGTTTTTTATTGAAATTCTTCATCATTTCATCTTGTTGCTTTTGGCGTTCAAGGAAGGATTCTAATTTCTTTTTATCATTAAAATTAAGATTCGATTTTTCTTTTTGAGTTTTAGATAATTGTTCTAATTGTTTCTCTTGTTCATCAAACTTCTTTAAGGATTTATTCAAGTCTTTAATCGATTCACTTTGCGCATTCAACTGTTTAGTGACTTCTTCCTCTTTTGTACGCTTTCTATAACTAAAAATGTTACTTTTTGAACTTTTATACTTATTAACTTCATCATTATCAAATACTTGAAAATATAAATCATAAGAAACACCTTCTTGAATCCCTATATTATTAGGAAATGCTGTTATAAACTCTGCAATGTTAGAATTTGCAATAGAAATGGTTTCAATTTTTTTCTTCGATTCGTCTTCTGAAGGATAATAAACCAACTGTAACTTGCTAAAACCATAATCGTCGCTTATCTGTCCTTGAAAATAAAGTGTCTGCAAATCCAAACTGTCAGTCTTAACTTTTAGGTTGATGTTTGGAAATTCATCTTTAACAACATTTAAATTAAACGCCAGAGTTTCATAATCTTTTAAATTTTTATTGCTTGTGCTTAAACTATAATCAAAATTATTATAAACGCGTTTGGATGTTTCAAAAAATCCATTTCTTATAGATGAAAAATTAATCGTGTCTTTAGTTAACAATTGTACCTTATCGGTGGACTTTGTTTTAAGTCGCCAGGTAATATATGTCCCTTCAGGAACCACAGCATTACCCGTACTTTTTAAAGTTTCATTTGTTTTTTTTGTGTAATTAGGATAATTAAGCTGCATTTCAAAACTTAATAACGAAGGCACTTCAACCACTTCAATAGTATAGGGTTTTGAAATGACATTATTAGAACTCAATTGAAATTCAATGGGTTCTTTAGGTTGTGTAAACACATATTCAAACTCACCTATTCCTGTTTGTTTTAAAAAATATGTCCCGTTGTTATAAACTATTTCGGCATTTTCTGGGATAACAGCGCCGGCTGTTTTAACTATTAACTTAAAATCTTTATTTTCTATGGCATTTAAGTTGTCATTCACAACAAAAAACTGAAACGGAGCTGGTGGTTCGTAGGCTGTTTTATAATGTACAACACGTTCTAAACTTGAACTAAACCAACTATAGTTACCAAACAAAAATGTTAACAACAGAATTAAAACAGGAATGGCAGCGTATTTTAAATACTGAATATTCTGTTTAAAATTAACAGCAAGTTTAAATGGAATGGGATTTAGTTCTAAAGATTTTTGTTCTATGCTTGCTAATAACAATTCAGATTGTGACGCACTTTGATGCAGTTGTAAAACATTCAACAATTTATCATTCACCTCCGGGAAATGTTTGCCTATAATTCTTGAAGCACTTTCATAATTAATCCCTTTTTGAAGTTTGAATAATTTAGCTAATGGAATAAAAATAAACTTAACAAGTAAGGACAACTCTACCAAAATAAATAACCAAAACAAAATAGTTCTAGCCGTAGTATTAAGCCATAGAACATGTTCTATAAATAAGGTGAACAAAAAATACAAAACACCAATAGCAAAAAATAGAATGGCACCTTTAAGTAATTCATTAATGTAATACCTTCTAATAAATGCTGCTAACTTGGTTTGTATATTTTTAAAATTATTTGACATAAGTATAGGTTCCCAATTATTTTGGGAATTACAAATTTAAAGGTTTATTCAATATTCTATTGAAGCATAATATAATAACCAACTAAACTACAATTTTATTTAGTACAGTGTTTATAATAATGTGTTAATTGTATCTTTGCAACAAAATTACAAAACATGACCCAGAAAGTTCGTGTGCGTTTTGCACCTAGCCCAACAGGACCACTACATATTGGTGGTGTTCGTACGGCATTATTCAATTATTTATTTGCTAAAAAACATAATGGAACCTTTGTTTTAAGAGTTGAAGATACTGACCAAAATCGCTATGTTGAAGGTGCTGAACAATACATTATTGATGCCTTAAATTGGTGTGGGATTCCTTTTGATGAAGGTATTAACAAAAACGAAAGATTTGGACCATACAGACAAAGTGAACGTAAACATTTATATAAACAATATGCCGATGCATTAATAGCAAGTGGTAATGCCTATTATGCTTTTGATACTCCAGAAACTTTAGATTTTCATAGAACAGACCACGAGGCGAAAGGGAAAACTTTTATTTATAACTGGCATAACCGTTTAAAATTAAGCAATTCGTTATCGCTAAGCGCAGAAGAAGTAAAAGCAAAATTAAATGCTGGTGATGAATATGTAATCCGTTTTAAATCGCCACAAGATGAAACTTTACATTTAAAAGATATTATTCGTGGTGACATTAAAATTGATACCAATATTTTAGATGATAAGGTTTTGTTTAAAAGCGATGGCATGCCAACCTACCATTTAGCGAATATTGTAGACGACCATTTAATGGAAATTACCCACGTAATTCGTGGTGAAGAATGGTTACCTTCATTAGCATTACACTATCAATTGTATAAAGCATTTGGTTGGGATGCTCCAGAATTTGCACACTTACCTTTAATTTTAAAACCTACAGGAAAAGGAAAATTAAGCAAACGCGATGGTGATAAATTAGGCTTCCCTGTATTTCCTTTACAATGGACAGATCCTGTTACAGAAGAAATTTCTAGAGGTTATAAACAAGACGGATATTTCCCAGGTGCTATGATTAACTTTTTAGCATTTCTTGGTTGGAACCCAGGAACAGAACAAGAAATTTTTAATTTAGATGAATTGATTGCTACTTTTGAACTAGAACGTGTTAATAAATCTGGTGCTCGTTTTGACCCCGATAAAATTAAATGGTTTAACCACCACTATATGCAAGAGCAAAATGATGATGAATTAGCTGAAGCCTTCAAAAAACAACATTCAGAGTTAGTTGATATCGATGTAAATTATATCGCACTAGTAGTTGGCATGATAAAAGAACGCGCGACATTTATTTCAGACTTTTGGGAGTTGACTCATTTCTTTTTTACTGCACCAAACTCATACGAAGAAAAAGACTCTAAAAAAGCTTTTAAAGAAGATACGGCAACGCTAATGAGCGAACTGAAAAATATTATTATCCATATTGACGAATTTACTGTTGAAGCTCTTCAAAGAGATATTAAAGGTTGGATTACTAAAAACAACATTGGTTTTGGTAAAGTAATGATGCCACTACGCTTAGCATTGGTTGGTGCTTTACAAGGACCTGATGTGTTTGATATTATGTTTATGATTGGGAAAGCTGAAACAGTTAAACGTATTGAAAAGGCCATTTCAACTATTTAACAACTATACATTTCTAAATAAATTGGACCTGTTCGTTTTTAAAAACTGACGGGTCTCTTTTTTAAAATGATACCGTTGCACCTAAAACCAACATGTTTTGGTTTCCTTTAAAACGGGCATCGCCACCTATGGTGTCCAACTCTTGGTTTTCAAGTTTATTTAAAATATTTGTAAAACCATAAATGTATTGTGCCTTCAACTTAAAATATCTGAATCCAACAGAAGCTCCAACAGCACCATTAAAATTAAATTGAGAAATATCGCTGATATCTTCTGCAGATAAGTTTACATAGTTATCTACAAAGTAACCTTCTTTAGTTTTATCTTTTAACTCAAGCTTGCTATTATATTGTAGCATCGGACCAAAATCAATCGTAAAATAATCTGGAATAACCTTAAGATGTAACAGCATAGCAAGTTGAACTGCAAATAATTTATAGTCAATAAACTCACTATTTGCAACTACAGGCAGGGGTCTTGCAGAAATACCTATAGCGCTTTCAGATAGTTGCATACCAAAACTGACATTATACCATCTATGAGGAATATCTACCGTCGCGTTAAATCCACCCAAAAAACCATCTCCTTGTTTTGTTTTAAAGTTACCAGTTGCAATATCCGTTTTAGTAATAGCTCCTGTTATGCTTATTCCATTAGTAATTCTATAATTTCCTTTTTGTCCAAAACTAATTGTAACAAAACATAGCATTATACCTACTAATAAAGTAAGTTGTATCTTTTTCATTGTATCTTTATGCTTATTTATGAGCAAATATAGCTTAATTAAATAATTATCATTTTTTAACAATTTTAAACAACATATTTATGAGCTTTTATCTTATCCCCTTTATTTTCGTCGGATTAATAATTTTATTTTCGTCGTTCTTCACAGTAAAACAACAATCAGCAGCTATTATAGAACGCTTTGGAAAATTTTTAAGTATCCGTCAATCTGGATTACAATTAAAAATCCCAATAGTTGATAAAGTTGCTGGTCGTTTGAGTTTAAAAATTCAGCAATTAGATGTTATTGTTGAGACCAAAACTAAAGATGATGTGTTTGTAAAACTAAAAGTATCTGTTCAATACAAAGTAATAAAAGATAAAGTTGAAGATGCATTTTACAAATTAGATTATCCACATGATCAAATAACAAGTTATGTATTTGACGTGGTACGTGCTGAAGTACCAAAAATGATTTTAGATGACGTATTCTTGAAAAAAGATGATATCGCTATCGCAGTTAAAACCGAGCTAAATGATGCTATGATGGAATATGGTTATGACATTATTAAAACTCTTGTAACAGATATTGACCCCGATGCACAAGTAAAAGAAGCCATGAATCGTATTAATGCTGCCGATAGAGAAAAAACCGCAGCACAATATGAAGGTGATGCTGCTCGTATTTTAATTGTTGAAAAAGCAAAAGCTGAGGCCGAAAGTAAACGTTTACAAGGACAAGGTATTGCCGATCAACGTCGTGAAATTGCACGTGGCTTAGAAGAATCTGTTCTAGTTTTAAACAAAGTTGGAATAAACTCGCAAGAAGCGTCTGCTTTAATCGTGGTAACACAACATTATGATACACTTCAATCTATTGGTCAACACACCAATAGTAATTTAATATTAATGCCAAATACGCCACAAGCGGGAAGTAATATGCTAAACGAAATGCTTGCAAGTTTTACTGCTAGTAATCAAATTGGTGAGGCTATGAAAGAGGCTAAAGAGAGAAAGAAATTACAATAAACTATTTTTCCTTTTTATATATTTGGCCTCACATATTTTTTAATTTGTGAGGCTTTTTTATAAGCTACCTAATAATGAAAAGGATGGCGTTCCTGCCATTTCTGCTTAGGGTTCATCAATCCAAAAACCTGCTTTAAAACAGCATTTATAAAGCTATTGGTGTGTTTTATATAAACAACCATCGGTTCTGGTTTAGCACCTACAGAGCTTTTAATTTCCATAGCAGTTCTAGCATAAACCACTGTTTTAAAATGATTGCTAATGCCAAACTCCAACATACTATAAAGCATATTTAAATATAACTGATTTTTATATTGATGCGCTTCATCATAGCCTAAAAAATAAGTTTCGAGATGTTTTTCATTTTCTATCAATGTAAAAAACCCAACAAGTTCTTCATTCAAATAATAACCAAAAACTCTAAATCTATTTTGTAATTGCAATTTTAAATTGTAAAAATGATTTTCAGGCAGTATAAATGTATTAAACTTTGCATTGTTAGATACGTTTAAATAAAGCGCGTGTAACTCACTAGAGCTGGCTTTAACAGCACCTAGACTCAATTCTGAACACCTTATACCATTTAACTTGTTTCTCGCTGTTTTATAGCGTCGTTTATATTTTTTATTAAGTGCACTTATATAATCTTTAAAACTTAACCAATTTGGTTGAAGCTTCAAAATCATATTAGGTTGCACTTTAACTTTATGTAATTTATGATTACTAAAAAAGTCGGTTTTTAAATGAATGCTATCATCTAAAAAATAATCTTTAAACATGATGGCTCGTATTGTTTTGTTTTGATTGGTTTTTATATGATTTTTAATAACATATAAAGCTTCAAAAACCAAATTTAAATAAGTAGTTTGTGATATGTTTTCTTTTTGAAAAAATAGCCCATGCTGACCTGTGTGCATCAAATTACCCACTACTAAAATATTACCTTTTAATGCTTTTGAAACCATATCACGAAAAAACTCTTTTACACAAGATACATTAATGTTTCTAAACATATCTTTTAAATACAATTGAACCCTTTGAATGATAGCAACACCTACTAATACCTCTTCATCAAAAATACCCACATAAAAGAATTGAATATTATTAGGAGATGCTTCTTCAAGTGCTTTAAAATATGAAGATTGTAAAAAAATATCATGTACAACAATACTGTCCCATGAATGAGGAAGACTTGTAACCGAATGATAAATTTGAAATGATGTCAAAATATAGAATAAAAAAGACCGAAGTTAAACACTTCAGTCTTTGATTATATTAAAAGTTTACAAAAATTATTTCCAAGCACAAATAATACCGCCCATAATACCAAGTGTTACTATCCAATATCCACTATTTATAAAAATGTATTTTGCACTTTTTCTTTCAAATAAAGCATTGGTGCCTAAAATTGGTAATGCAATAAAAACACCCGTTAATACACCATGAAAAACACCATGCTTAAAAGTTCTAAAAGCTTCGGAATAATCCACCATAAATGCTTCATAAGAAGGTAGAGCCTTTGTTGGATCTCCTCCAATCAAACTAAAAACACCCATTTGATGAATAACAATTCCAGGAAGTGCACTGGCTAATAAAAAGGCAAACAGTAATGCTAAACCAAAAATTTTAAGCATATTACCTCCTTTTATTTGTTCATTGGTTATTCCTGCCGCTTGCATCCAAGCCTTACCAAATACTTTTGGGTGATACCAAATAAATCCTACAACTAAAGCAGAAACTGCTGCTGCAATAATTGCCATTGGGTTTAAAAAATCCATAATAATTTTAGTTAAAGTTAGATGATAAATATAATTAAAATAATAATAAGTATCTAGTTTTTAGATATTTGAAAAAAATTAAACAAGTTTTTGAGATTCTGTAACCAATAACTCATTGCTATCTTCCAATCCTTTATTTATAAAATCAGAAATATCTGTGTTCTTTTCTAAACCGTTTTTTATTAAAACTCCTAAAACAATCATAGTGGCAATACGTGTGCCTACTTTTTTAGTCGCTGTATTAAATAACGGTTGTAGCTCTTCATAAGAAACCCTTTTAGCAAGTTCTTGAATTTCTGCTTTTGCTTTTAATTGTTTAGCTTCAGGTAAATTGGTATATTTTTTTCCTAATTGCTGAATTACATCTATAGCCTTACGTTGTGGTTGTGATGCATTATTTTGTGGTTTATTCTGATTAGGATTTTTGTTTTCAACGGGTTTTTGTTTCTCCCAAGAATCTCTTAGTCCAACTGTTTTATTAAATATTAGATTATTAGAAGCTGAATCTTTATCAACATTAAAATAACCCAATCTTTGAAACTGAAAACGCTCTCCAATTTTAGCTTCCAATAAACTTGGTTCTACAAATGCTTTAATAATCTTTAAAGAATTTGGATTTAAAAACTCCATAAAATCTTTGTCTTGGTGACTATCTGGTGCTTCATCAATAAACAAACGGTCATACTCCCTAACTTCAGCTTTTACAGCATGTTTTATAGATACCCAATGCAAAGTACCTTTTACTTTTTTAGAAGTATCTTCAGAATAGGTACAATTTATTTGTGTAATGTTTTCATCTTCATCCTTTACAACAGATTCTGCTTTAATTATATAAGCATTTTTAAGTCGCACTTCGCCGCCTAACTTCAGTCTAAAAAACTTATTACCAGCAACTTCTTTAAAGTCTTCTTTTTCAATATATAGTTCACGTGAAAATGGTACTTTTCTAAAACCTGCACCATCATCTTCTTGATTATTTTCCGCTTTTAGCCATTCTTCTTTTCCTTCTGGATAATTAGTAATAACCAATTTAATAGGGTCTAAAACCGCCATAACTCGCGGTGCTGTTTTATTCAAATCTTCACGAATACAAAACTCTAAAAGTGAAACATCAATAATATTATCACGTTTAGCAACACCTACTGTTTCAACAAATTTTCTCAAAGCATTTGGAGTATAGCCTCTACGACGTAAACCTGAAATAGTTGGCATACGTGGGTCGTCCCACCCAGCTACAACTTTATCTTCTACCAATTTCAAGAGCTTACGTTTACTCATAATGGTATAACTCAAGTTTAAACGTGCAAATTCACGTTGTTTTGGTCTCACTAAATTAGGATCTGTTACTTGATCTAAAAACCAATCGTAAAGTTCTCTATGAGGTTTAAATTCTAATGAACATAAGGAATGTGATACTTGCTCTATATAATCACTTTCGCCATGTGTCCAATCGTACATTGGATAAATGCACCAATCGTTAGCGGTTCTATGATGATGTTTCTTTAAAATACGATACATAATAGGATCACGCATCAACATATTTGGGTGCTGCATATCTATTTTTGCGCGCAAAATATGTTCTCCTTCGTTAAATTCGCCTGCTTTCATACGTTCAAACAAATCTAAATTTTCAGCAACAGTTCTATTCCTATATGGACCATCAACACCAGGTTGAGTTGGTGTTCCTTTTTGTTCTGCCATCGCTTCGCTCGATTGAGAATCTATATAAGCTTTTCCTTCATTTATAAAAAGCACTGCCCAATCATATAATTGTTGAAAATAATCAGAAGAAAATAATTCCTTATCCCATTTATAACCTAACCACGCAACATCTTCTTTGATGGCATCTACATATTCTTGCTCTTCTTTTGCAGGATTGGTATCATCAAAACGAAGGTTAACAGGTGCGTTGTATTTTTCACCTAAACCAAAACTAATACCAATAGCTTTTGTATGTCCAATGTGTAAATACCCATTTGGTTCTGGCGGGAAACGAAAACGTAAATTGCCTTTTGGCATGCCATTTGCCAAATCTTCTTCTATAATTTGCTCTAAAAAGTTAAGTGATTTTCTTTCTTCAGACATAAAAATGTATCGCAATAGGTAATTAAACTAAAAATATTCTGTAAAATTAGGTAATTTTACCGACTTAAAACTACCTAACATGGGAATTATAAAAGTTGAAAATATACGTGTATTCGCTCATCATGGTTGCTTACAAGAAGAAACAAAAATAGGCAGCGAATATCGTGTAGATTTACAAGTTAAAGCCAATTTACAAAACTCTGCAAAAACAGATAAACTTACTGATACTGTAGACTATGTATTATTAAATCGTATTATAAAAGAAGAAATGGCCATAGCCTCACAGCTACTAGAAACCGTTGCAAAACGTATTTTAGCTAGAATTTTTAATGAAGATTTATTAGTAAAAAAAGCCACGGTTTGGGTTAGTAAATTGAATCCTCCTATTGGTGGTGATGTAGAAAAAGTAACCATAAAAATGACTGATAAACGTAAAAAATGATTTTAAATGTAAAAAAGTCTTATTTTTTTTTACATTTGCAAACTGATTATAAGGTGTCGTGGCCGAGTGGCTAGGCTCAGCTCTGCAAAAGCTGCTACAGCAGTTCGAATCTGCTCGACACCTCAAAAAGCTTCTGGTTAATTCTAGAAGCTTTTTTTATTTTATAGGGCTAATTTTTTCTAACTTTTCTTTTAAAAGTTCTTTTTCTTTTGGAAAGAAACCTTGAACTAAAAGTAAAAACCCAAAGCCTAATATTACTAAAGCAATGATCTTTTTAGTTTTAAATATAATACGAGGTGTGAGCCTGCTCTTTAGTTTTTTTGCTATAACTATTTTAATTAAATCAACTAAAAAGTAGACTATTAAAATAGTACTTAAAAACACCATAACACCATCATTTGAACTTGTAATAGAATTAGCTATCACAATAAATGCTACCCACCCTAGCAAAACACCTATATTAATAAAATTGAGTAAAAATCCTTTTAAAAAGAGTTTTCCATAACCCTTTTTTATTTCAATTTTATGATACTCTTTGACAATATCTCTAAATGATTTTGATGTTTTAATAAATGAAATAAAACCATAGGTAACTAATAAAGCACCTCCAAATATTAAAAAACTAGGGTCGTCTTTTATAGTTTCAAGTAATTTATTGGTACTAAAAAATGCTACTATGATAAATATTATATCTGCTAACATAACACCACAATCAAAAATCAAAGCACTTTTAAATCCTTTAGTAGCACTGGTTTCAAGAAGCACAAAGAATACTGGACCTATTGTAAAAGCTAAAATAATTCCAAAGGGAATTGCAGCTAAAATATCATCAAACATAATATTATATGAGGGTTCTTTACAAAGTAAAGAAATATTTTAAAACTATAAGACTTCTTTTAAATGCTTATTAAAAACAAAAACCCATTGCTAGCAATGGGTTTTATACAAATTTTGTGGGTAGTAAATTTAATCCATACGTTTTATACGTCCGCCTAAAACAGTACTTTCATTAACTGTTTCTGGATTTCCATAAATATATACATCACCTCCTGCTCTTATTTTAACATCTACTATTTTTGATGCTTTTACATAAGCTTCACCTGCTGCATTAATAGATACATCTGTTTTATTTGTCTCTAAGTTTTCAGCATTATAAATACCACCTGTTAACAATGAAACTTTTTGTGATTTTGCATTCCCTGTTGCCTTAATTTTTCCTCCTGTAACCGATTTAATATTAGCATAGTTCACATCTAACAGAACATCAATAATACCTCCTTCTTGTGCTCTTAAATCTATTTCAAATTGTTTTATACTATCTTTCCCAGATACTTTAGATCCTTCGTTTACATCTATAATATCTAAAGATTTATAATATAATGTTACTTTAGTACTATTACCATCAAAAATTTCACCAATACTCATTTTAATTTTAAGCGTACCATTTTTATTATTTATTACTACATCTTCAGTATTGTTTCCCGTAATAATAGCTTTGTTTTCGGTAGATTTTACTAATTCAACATCTATTAAATCATAAACTTTAAGTTCATTAAATTCTCCAATTGTTTTTTCAATTTGCTTTTGAGCTATTGATGCTCCAGATATCAAAATTGTTGCTAATAAGATAATACGTTTCATTTTTTTATTTTTTATTACAACGTATTTAATCAAAAATTATTCCGTTGTTAAATTATTTTAAGTAAAAATTATAATAATATTTTATTCATTTTTTCCAATCAAAGTGAAATCAAGATGTTTTTTAACTAAATCGGCATTTTTAACTTTCACAATAACTTCATCGCCTAATTGATACATTGTTTTTGTATTTCTACCAATCATAGCATATTGTTCTTGATCAAACGCATAATGATCGTCTTTCATATCACGAACACTTACCATCCCCTCACATTTGTTTTCTATAATTTCTATATAAATTCCCCAATCGGTAACACCAGAAATAACACCTGCAAAATTTTCATCTTTATGATCTTGCATAAATTTAATTTGCATGTATTTGATAGAATCACGTTCTGCCTTGGTAGCTAGGTTTTCCATATCACTGGAATGCTTGCATTTTTCTTCGTAAATAGCTTCGTTGGCCGATTTACCACCATCTAAATAATGTTGTAACAAACGATGCGCCATAACATCAGGATAACGACGAATAGGCGATGTAAAATGGCTATAATAATCAAAAGCTAAACCATAATGCCCTATGTTATGCGTGGTATATTCCGCTTTACTCATGGTTCTAATTGCCAACGTATCAACTAAATTTTGTTCTTTTTTACCACTCACCTCTTTTAATAAATTATTAAGAGAAGCTGATGTTGTTTTACGGTCTTTGAAATTTAATTTATAACCAAATTTAGATACAATACCTTGTAAATTTGCTAATTTGCTATCATCAGGTTCATCATGAACACGATACACAAAAGTTTGTTTTGGAGATTTTTTACCAACAAATTCCGAAACTTTTCGGTTAGCTAATAACATAAATTCTTCTATTAACTTATTAGCATCTTTACTGGTTTTAAAAAATACACCTACTGGGTTGGCATTTTCATCTAAATTAAATTTTACTTCAACTTTATCAAATGAAATAGCACCAGAACTCATACGCTTACTACGCATTTTTTTGGCCAATTCATCCATCTTTAAAATAGCTTGTGCTATTTCAGGAGTTGTGTTATATTCTTTATCTGTAATTGAAATTTCTTGAGGAATAACTGTATTAATCTGATCTAATTGAAATATTTCGTCTGCCTTCAAGGTTATATTATTTTCAATAACTGCTTGTGCTTCTTCATAAGCAAAACGTGCATCGCTATAAGTAACCGTTCTACCGAACCATTCATTTTTTATTTCACATTTATCATTCATTTGAAACACAGCTGAAAAAGTAAATTTTTCTTCATGTGGACGTAATGAACAGGCATTGTTAGATAATACCTCTGGAAGCATTGGTACTACGCGATCTACTAAATAAACTGAAGTAGCACGCTCGTAAGCTTCATCATCTAAAATAGTTCCTTCTTGTAAATAATGTGATACATCGGCAATATGAATACCAATTTCATACAAACCTTTTTTAATAATTTTAAAAGATAAAGCATCATCAAAATCTTTAGCATCTTTAGGATCAATGGTAAAGGTTAAATCTTGACGCATGTCGCGACGTTTGGCAATTTCTTCTTTAGTAATTGACGTATCAATATTATTTGCAAATTCTTCAACTTCATGTGGAAATTCATATGGCAAACCATATTCAGCCAAAATAGAATGAATTTCTGTATTATGATCGCCTGGTTTACCTAGAACTTTAATTACTTTACCATAAGGTGAATCTGCTTTCTCTGGCCAATCTTCAAGTTTTACTAAGACTTTATCACCATCTTCTGCTTTAAAAGTTTTATTAATGGGTATAAAAATATCTTTGTACATTTTATTACTATCGGCAATAACAAAAGCATATTTATCATGCAATTGAATAACACCAACATACTCACTTTTATCACGCTTTAAAACTTGAGTTATTTCGCCTTCTAACTTTCCACGATGGCGGCGTTTGTAAACATAAAATTCTACCTCATCACCATTCAACGCTTTATTTATATTGTTTGAAGCAATGAACACATCATCTTCAAAATCTTCACAAATAATATAACCGTTTCCTTTTGCAGCTAAATCTAAAATACCTTTATGATATTCAGCATTCATTACAACTTTAAACTTACCACGTTCAACTTCTTCTATTTCTTTTTTACCAGTAAGTTCTGCTAATTTTTTTATAATTTGATTTCTACTACTAGCATCATTAACATTAAGTTTAGCAGCAATTTGTTTATAATTAAAACTTTGATTTCTATCTTTTTTTAAAATACTTAAGATTGTATTTGTAAGGTTGGAAATACCTTTATTGGATTTCCCTTTTTTCTTTCTTGTCATTTAATTTTTGTAATCATTTTCATTTCCTAAGATACTGGAAATTGTGTTATTTAATAGCATTATTTTAGGAGAAGATTGCTATTTGTTTTAACAAAGTTACAATTAATATATTAAATCATATTTTTTTAATGTTATGTTTAATTAAAATCAACTTATTCACAATATATATTATATAATTATTTTCTTTTTAAAATTTAAAAAATTAAATGGTGATTATGATAGCTTGTTAATAGCGGTATAACTTTTTTAATTTTTATTTTGATAACTATTTATTTACGTTCTATTAATAGTTAATTAACATCTTATATTAATTTAATAGGTTCATTTTTAAGTGATTTATGTATTCTATTAACAGCTGTTAATAACTTATAAAATATACAAATAACTAATAACTATTTTAAATTTAGTGTTTATATGTACTATGTTTTCATCTTATAAGATTGCTAAAAAAAAGGAGTTAAATTTTTGGATATATAGTTGTCGTTTTTGATTGGAAAAATAAACGGATTATCAATATATTTCTTTTAAAAACCTATCAACACTTATTAACAAGTAATGAATATACTAATACACATTGTTTATAATTACTACCTTTGTATAAAGATACCTTAATATATATAAAATGAAAATTTCTATAGGAAACGACCACGCAGGAACCGAATATAAATTTGCTATTATAAAACATTTAGAATCAAAAGGTTATACTGTTAATAATCATGGTACTGATAGTATGGATAGCGTAGATTATGCCGATTTTGTACATCCCGTTGCTATGGATGTTGAAACTAATAAAGTAGATTTTGGTATTTTAATTTGTGGTAGTGCTAATGGTGTAGCTATAACAGCTAATAAACACCAAAAAATTAGGGCTGGTTTAGCTTGGAATAAAGAAATTGTACATCTTATTCGTAGCCATAATAATGCTAATATTTTATGTATTCCAGCTCGATTTACAGCGGTACAACAAGTTATTGAAATGGTTGATGTTTTTTTAAACACAGAATTTGAAGGAGGTCGTCATCAAACCCGTATAGATAAAATTCCGGTGTCTTGCTAAATGGCACATAACCATTCTCATAATCACACACATCATCATGATATGAAGGATAAAAATCTAATGATTTCTATTCTTTTAAATACTCTTATTACTGCTGCACAAATTGTAGGTGGTTTAATTTCTGGTAGTTTATCATTATTAAGTGATGCACTACATAACTTTAGCGATGTACTTTCTTTAATTGTAAGTTATGTGGCTTCTAAACTATCCAAAAAACAAGCTTCTGAAAATAAAACTTTCGGATATAAACGTGCTGAAATATTAGCAGCTTTTGTTAATGCTGCTACCTTAATAATAGTGGCTATTATTTTAATAAAGGAAGCGGTTGAACGTTTTAAAAATCCGCAAGTAATAGAATCTAACTTGGTTATTTGGTTAGCGTTATTAGCTATTATTTTTAATGGTTTAAGTGTATTGTTACTAAAAAAAGATTCTGAACATAATATTAATATAAAATCTGCTTACTTACATTTATTAACTGATATGTTAGCAAGTGTTGCCGTACTTATTGGTGGTTTATTAATGAAGTATTATGAGATGTTTTGGGTAGATAGTGTACTTACTTTTTTAATTGCGCTTTATTTAATTTGGGTGGGTTACTATTTGTTAAAAACATCTACCAAAATGTTAATGCTATTTACTCCAGAGCATATAAATATTAAAGCTTTAGTAGACAATATTGATGCTTTACCTAAAGTTAAAAAGTTACACCATGTACATATTTGGAATTTAAGTGACAATGAATTGCATTTAGAAGCACATTTAGATTTAAATGAAGATGTATCTATTACAGAGTTTGATAGCTTGTTAGAAGTTATAGAAACCATTTTACATGAAGAGTTTAATATAAATCACGTTACTATCCAACCAGAGTACAATAAGAATGATCCTAAAGAAGTGATTGTGCAAGATTAACCGCATAAACATCATTGCTAGTAAAATGAAGCAAACTAAAAGATTATAACAGTCTACTTCCTTTGTATGGACTATTTTAATAAGAATTTCATGATACAAACTCAAATTAAAACATTTTCTGAATTAACTTCTGAAGAATTATACAGCATTCTGCAACTTCGTAGTGAAGTTTTTGTAGTAGAACAAGATTGCGTGTATCAAGATATTGATGGTAAAGATGATAAAGCACTACATGTTTTAGGTATTAAAAACCAAAAAATAATAGCTTATAGCCGAGTTTTTAAACCAGGTGATTATTTTGAATACGCCAGCATCGGTCGTGTTGTTATCGCTAAAAACCAACGTGCTTTTAAATATGGTTATGATTTAATGAAGACTTCTGTGGAGGCTGTTGAAACCTATTTTAAAGAAAAAACTATAAAAATTTCGGCGCAAGCGCATTTAAAATCTTTTTATAACAATTGTGGATTCATTGAATTTGGAGAAGAATATTTAGAAGATGATATTCCGCATATTGCGATGATAAAAAAATAGTTTTTCACTGCTATAAATCTGATATTTTAATTACCGTTTTAAAGTAAAATGTCCTTTTATAGTTTCGCCTGTATTTAAGGTAATGAAATACCAATAATCATTGCTTTCTAAAAGCTTTCCGTTAAAGCTACCATCCCACCCTGGTGCATTTGCAGGTAAATATTTTAAAAGTTTCCCATATCGGTCAAAAACAGCAATGGTTTTAATGTTATTGTTAAAATCTTGAACCTTCCAAACGTCATGCATTCCGTCGTTATTTGGGGTGAAATATTTTGGAATATAGTAATCTTCCGAAGTAATTAAAACATTAAAACGACTTTCATTATTAGCACAAATTGATTCATTATAAATATAAATGGTTTGAGAAGTTGTTATAACATCACCAGTAAATAATGGGACTCCTTGTCCTCTAGGTTCGGTAAAATAGTTGCCATAAGTAAGTGTTGGCAAAGTGTAAGAAGTATTCGTAACCACACTATTTATAGTATCTACATTTACAAAATTATTACATTGGTCTTGTGCAGATACATAGTTTGAAAAATTTGTAGGAAGCCAATTAGCATGTGCACTAGATGGGTTATCAACAACTACACAATTTAAGTTTAAATTATTGCTAAAATTTACAGTTCCATTGGTATTATTACTGTTTTTAACATTCAATTTACACAATTGGTTATTACTACAATTTAAAGTTGTTAAGTTGGAATTTTTAGAAAGATTTAGTTCCGATAAATAATTAAAACTACAGTTTAAAGTTCCTAAAGAGCTATTGGTTTTTGTATCTAAAGAGGTAAGTTCATTTTGTTCACACGAAAGAAAAACAAGACTTGAATTTTGAGATATATTTAAATTAGAAAGTAAATTATTCCCACATTCAAATCTACTTAAGTTGGTGTTTTTACTCACATTAATATTTGTTAATTGATTGCTTTCACAAACAAAAACATTCAGGTTCAGGTTTTTTGTTATATCTAAAGAAGATAATTGATTACTATCGCATACCAATGAAATTAATTTAGTATTCTGTGTAACATTTAAATTGGTTAATCTATTATTGGCGCACCAAAAAATATTTAAATCGGCTAAGACAGAGACATCTAAATTTGTTAGCTGATTATTACTGCAAAAGAGTTGTTCTAAATTGGTGTTTTGAAACACATTTAAGTTTGAAATTAGGTTGTTGGAACATTCTAAAACAGTTAATGCCTTAAAATCTTCTATTCCTGTAAGGTTTGTAATGTTTTTAAATGAAACATCTAAGTTAGTAAGATTACTAATATTGGCGGTTGGTACCAAACCGTTTATTGGTCCAGAATCGTAGCCTAAATCTATTAAAGTTTGTTCAAAATTTGTATCGGGAATGGCTGTGTTTTGGGCGATGCTAATAAAACTTAAAAGCCCTAAAAAAAAGAAATAGTGGTATGTTTTATTTACCCACATAGGTAATGACTATTTCTACGCGTCTGTCAAATTTTGGATCACCACCAAGTGGAAATTTTCGACGCAACCCCAAGTGGCGCATACGTTTTTTATCAACGCCTTTTTTTATAAAATAATTATAAATGTATTCAGCGCGTGCTTCAGAAAGATTGCGAAGCTTGGTTTTTCTATCAACAGCATCTCTACTATTTTGGGTACAACACACATGCCCCTGAATGGTAAAATAAATGTCTTTTCGTTCTACTAAAGCATTCGCAATAGATTCTAAATTTTTTTTAGATTCGTATACGATTTGACTATAACCGGTTTTAAATAAAATATTTTCGAAAACTATTTTATCACCTACTTTTAGATCGCCTTTTAAAAGTTCTGGAGCGTCTTTCTTCTTAGGGACTTCAACTTGTTCTGGTTTTACTTCAACAATTATAGGAGGTTTTGGTTTTACAATTATTTCTACTTTTCGGTTCAAACCTCTAATTTTAATAGCATTTTTTTCTTCAACTATTTTTAGTAGAATTTTACCTTTCCCATCTACATTACTAATCAAATCTTCACTTATCTCATTATTGGAAAAAACGGTTTTAATAGCATTGGCACGTTGTTGTGATAGTTTTAAATTATAAGAATCGGCACCCACATCGTCGCAAAAACCAAAAATGGAAATAGTTTCGATATCAGTATCCGATAGGTTTGAAATAAAAAGTAGCAAACGACTTTCTTCGGTTGGAATAATATCGTATTTGTCGGTATCAAAATAAACTTCATGTGTTAATTCTTTTTGAGAAAAAACAAATGCACATTGAAGTGTTAATAATAATAGAACCAACTGTTTGCTCATAAAGTAGGTATTTGGACTGGATATAAATATACTATTTTTAATGAATTTTGATTTATGCCACCGCCTTTTTAAGCTGAATGACTATTACAACAGGTTGAAACACAAAATTTTATTTTAAATAGTTCAAATATGTTGATGTATTGCTAAGTATTTCGGTAGCTTTTTTAATTTCAATATCGTGTATTTTATAATAATCGTATAAACCTTCTCTATACACGTAACGTTTTACTATCTCTTCGGTTAATAATTCTAATAAATAGGCTTTATTTTCATCTATAACGCTGATTTTAGATTTATTTAGATTAGAAATAAGTGTGTTAAAGTCGGTTTTAATATTATCGTCTAAATCATCATTTTTTGCCGCTTCAAAGGCTTTGGTTAGTGCTTTTTCAGTATCAGTTTCAAACGAAAAATTATTAACTTTTAAAAAGCTTTTAAAGTTTGCAAAATCGGTATCGTTAAGCTGTAAGCTGTTAATATCTTTGATATCGTGATTGTAATAGTAATTGGTAGCGTAATTAAAAATTAAATCGTTATTAACAATGGCGCCTATAATAGAAGAGTTTTTTGAAGTATTAAAACTCATATCTGGTAATACACCACCACCATCAAATACTTTTCGGCCATTTTTTGTTTTAAATTCGTTATAGTTTTCTTGTTTTACTTTTACCGCTTCACCTTTGTCGTTTCTATGCCAATAATCTAAGGCTTGAATACATCTGCCAGAAGGTGTGTAATATCTTGAAATGGTAATTTTAACCTGTGTGCCATATACCAACTCTTTTGGGCGTTGTACTAAACCTTTACCAAAACTTCTAGAGCCTACAATAACGGCACGGTCTAAATCTTGTAATGCACCCGAAACAATTTCGCTAGCTGATGCACTACCGCCATCAATTAAAATAACGAGTGGTATTTCAGTATCAATCGGTTCGTTTTGAGTGTAATACGTTTTGTTGTATTTTTTAACTTTCGATTTTGTTGTAACCACCAATTGCCCTTTAGACACAAATAAGTTAACGATGTTAATAGCTTCATTAAGTAAGCCGCCTGGGTTGCCTCGCAAATCTAAAATAATGCGTTCTGCACCTTGGGCTTTTAAATCACGCAGCGCATAGTTTGTTTCGGCCGATGCTTTATCGTTAAAACGACTTAATACGATAAACCCCGTTTTGTTGTTAACCATCGAGAAATAAGGAACAGCTTTTATTTCAACCTCTGCACGTTTTATAGTAGCTATTTGGGTTTTTCCTTGGCGTTTATAGGTTACTTCTACCGAGGTATCGGTAGCTCCTTTAAGTAATTCACCCGCATCTTCTTTGTAGGTTGCAATTAGGGTGTTACCAACTTTTATAATTTCGTCGCCCGCTTTTAAACCTGCTTTATCTGCTGGATAATTTTTATAAGGCTCTACAATAACTAATTTATCTTTTAGAGTTTTTACTTTAGCGCCAATGCCCGTATAATCACCTGTATTGTTAATTCTGGCAGCCTCTACATCCTGTTCGTTCATAAAATTGGTGTAGGGATCCAAATTAGCTAACATGCTTTTAATGGCGGTGTCCATAAGGTCGCCTGGGTTGGTATCATCTACATAATTCATGTTGAGTTCTTTAAAAAGCGTGGTGAATATTTCTATTTGCTTCGCAATTTCAAAAAAATCGTTTTTAAAAGCCGTGGTCGTTAAAAACAATACACTGGCTATTACAGGAATTAATATTCTTTTTTTAAGTAATTTTTTCATCACTATTTAATTTTTCAGTTTCAGAAACCTTTTTTAAAAACTTCTCAAAAAGGTGACTCATGCGGGTTTCAACTTGGGCTAAGGTGGGTTTTTCTTTGCCAATGTACAAAATCATAAACGCATATTGTGTTGTAATGTTGTTAAAATAGCTGGCTTTATTTAGCCGGTAAACCTCTCGAATTAAACGTTTTATATGGTTTCTGTCTACGGCGGTTTTAAATTGGCGTTTGCTAACGGAAATGCCTGTTTTTGCTATAATAGTTTCACCGAATGTGGTTGGTAAATACACCAAGCGCAACGGAAATGCCGACACCGATTGCCCGTTGGCAAACAATTGTTCAATAAGCTTTTTGCTTTTAAGTTTTTCTTTTTTATTGAATGTGAATTTCAACTTTGTAGGTTTAAAAGCCAAAGGTAATGAAATTAAAAAATGATTACTTTTTTAGTATCTTAATTTGAATGTTTTTAAACCATATGGGTTGCCCTTCGGCTTGCAATGCAATAAACCCATGGTCAACAAATTTGTCTGCTCCTAAAGCTAATAATTTTTTAGCATCTTTGTCATTATCATCAAGTTGCGGATGGTTAAATCGAATTACTTCTTTACCATTTATTCTATATATAATTTCTTCATTTCCATTTACTTCAGCCTCAAAAGTTACCCAAGTGTTTACAGGGAAAAGTTTTGAATTTGAATTAACAATATGTTCTTTAGTAAGTTTTCCATCTATTTCAATATGAGTACCAGGTGTTACTGCATTACCTGTTTGTGTTCCGGCAGTAGCACCTTCTGCTAGAAATTGTCCTTCAAGACTTACAGGAAAGGCTTGGTCAATACGCATGCTTTGAGGTGATTGTGCATGCAACATGGCTCCACTATTTAGGTTCGTCCAGTGTGGGGCATCTGGCATTCCAGAACCAAAAATTTTATAATCAACTTTAAAGATATAGTGTGAATAAGCAATATTTGTAAAAATGTGACCAAACTGCATGTCAAATTCTTTATAATTTTCATAAGAAACTTTTAGGATACCGTCTTCAGCATAAAAGGTATTGTGTATATTTTGATTTAATGGTTGACCATTAATTTTAACAGTCCAACCATCTAAGTTCTCTCCGTTGAATAATGAAATCCAGTCTGAAGTTTCAATGTTTTCAATTTGGCCATAGGATGATGAAAAATAAATTAAAAATAAAATCAGGAAAAAGCGTTGAAATAAAAAAGAGATTTTCATATTATTTGTCCTTTGAGGGTTGCTGTATAAATATCAAGGTTATTCTATTTATTATATAAAATAGTTTCTTTTTAAAATTCTATTATAATTCGTATTTATTGTTTTTTCTTCGCTTTTTCAGCTTTTATACGTTTGGCATTATCGCTATATAGCTGTCTCCAACTTCTTCCATTAGAGTTTAAGTAGTGTTCGTTTTTGGTTTTATAAATTTCAAAAATGGCTGAAATTTGTTTCATACTTTTATAGTCTACTGCCATTTCTCGTGCTTCTTTCAAGTTGTTTAATATCACTGTTTCTTCTTCAGGAGTAAGATCTGTAACGATAACATGGTAAGCTTTTAAAGTGAATGCCACTTTTCCAATGGTATATTTATCTAGAATAGCCTCTACTTGAGTGTCGTTAAGGTTTGTTTTAAGCCCCGTCATAAGCGCCTCATGTACAGAACGAGGCATTGCTGAATCGGCAATAATGGAACGATCTAATTCTGATAAGGGTTGTCCTGTTACTGGATTAATGCCTGCAGGAACACTATCAAACGGATGGCTATTGTGCCAATTACGTACTGCAATTAAATGTGTTGATATAACTTCGGTTGCTTGAGTTTCCTTTTCTTTATTATTCAGATTTAATTCTGCAACCCAATTAGCAGCTTTTTCTATTAATTTAGCTTCTTCTTTATCTTGAGCGAAACAAATATTTGCCGTTAAAAGAAGTGCAGCAACTAGGATTCCTATATTTTTTATTTTCATAAATAATGTTGTTTGTATTAATGGCTTTATTTAAATTTTGTTTAATCTCAAATATAGCAATAATAATTTTTGAAGAAAGTGTTGGCTTTATAGGATTTATTTGAAGTCGTCTCTATACAATGTTAACAGCTTCATTAAGTTTTTAATTCCAATTATTCGACCAGTCTTTCCAAACAGGTTCTAAACCTGAATTTGTTAACATGTGTGCAATTTCTTCGGTAGATCGTTCATCTGAAATCTCAAACTGTTCTAAGGTTTGTGGATCTACGGCATAACCCCCCGGATTTGTTTTAGATTCTGCACTTAAAGAGGTAATTCCCAAATGCACAATGTTATTTCTAAAGGTAGCGCTTTCACGCGTGCTCATAGAGAGTTCCACATCTTCGTCTAATAGCCTAAAGGCACAAATGGTTTGTACTAAATGCTTATCGGTCATTTCTACCTTAGGCTCTAAGCCACCGCTATGCGGACGTAACCGTGGAAATGAGATGGAATATTTTGTTTTCCAATAGGTTTTTTGAAGGTATTTTAAATGTAAGGCCGTGAAAAAACTATCGGCTCTCCAGTCTTCTAATCCAAATAAGGCACCCAATCCAATTTTATGAACGCCCGCTTTTCCTAATCTATCAGGTGTTTCTAATCGGTAATTAAAATTAGATTTTTTGCCTTTCGGGTGGTGTTTTTTATATTCATCTCTATGATAGGTTTCTTGATATACCAAAACGGCATATAACTCGGCCTTAATGAGTTCTTCATATTCATCTTGATCTAAAGGCTGTACTTCAATAGTAATATTCGAAAATTGATTTTTAATGAGTTCCATAGCGTGTTTTATGTACGGAACGCCAACCGTTTTATTTGCCTCACCCGTTACTAATAAAATATGGTCGTAACCTTTAGATTTTATAAAGGTTATTTCCTTTAATATTTCAGCATCGGTTAAAGTTCTACGTGGAATTTTATTTGTCATACTGAATCCGCAATAGGTACAAATATTTTGACATTCGTTAGACAAATACATAGGAACATACATTTGGATGGTGTTTCCAAAACGTTTTTTGGTACTTGCCATGCTCAATTGCGCCATGTCCTCTAAAAAAGGTGCCGCCGCAGGAGAAATTAACGCTTTAAAATCTTCTAAATCACGCTTATTTTTAGATAATGCATATGCAACGTCTTGTGTTGTTTTTGAGTGGATGCTTTTTAGAGTTTCATCCCAATTATAAGTATCGAATGTGCTTTGAAATGTTTTGTTCATATTTTTTTGCAGTTATGAATGGATTCCGCATTACTAAAATTCTACATGAAATAACTACTGTAGAAAACTTGTTAAGGGGCTACTGGCTTCTGCGTGCTTTTTAACCGTAGCTAATTTGGCGTTGTATGCCATTCTACCTGCTTGTACCGCCATTTTAAAAGCCTTGGCCATTTGTATTGGGTTTTGAGAAACAGCGATGGCTGTGTTTACTAAAACAGCATCGGCACCCAATTCCATAGCATAGGCAGCATGCGACGGACTTCCAATACCTGCATCAACAATAACAGGTACATTGCTTTGCTCGATAATAATTTCTAAAAAGTCGACCGTTTTGATGCCTTTGTTTGTTCCAATAGGTGCTCCCAAAGGCATGACGCATTGGGCACCTACTTCTTCTAATCTTTTGCATAAAACTGGGTCAGCATGAATATAGGGCATTACTACAAAACCAAGTTTTACTAATGCCTCAGCTGCTTTTAAGGTTTCTATGGGGTCTGGTAATAAGTATTTTGGGTCTGGGTGAATTTCTAATTTAATCCAATGGGTTTCTATAGCTTCACGGGCTAATTGTGCAGCAAAAACAGCTTCCTTCGCGTTTCTTACACCCGATGTATTTGGAAGTAAATGGATATTGGGTCGTAAAATACTTTGCAGCATTTTATCTTCTTCGTTATCGATATCAACTCGTTTTAATGCTACGGTAATTAATTCACTTTCTGATGCTATTAAAGCTTCAGACATTAAACTATTGGAGCTAAATTTTCCTGTTCCTGTAAATAATCTTGAGCTGAATTCTTTATCGGCTATTTTTAAATTATCGTTCATGTTTTACTTAAATGTATGACGTTGTTCTTCTGTTGAAGATGCTTTTAGTAATTCGTTAAAAGTTTTTATTTTATTAAAATCGAAGGTGATTTCAGTAGAAACAGCCATTCCAGAAATTCCTGTTTCTAAAATATTTGTAACATCTTCCAATGTTATGCCTCCAACAGCAATAATGGGTGTATCGGTTTTTAAAGCTTCTATTATTGCAGTATAACCATTTAAACCTAAAATAGGACTTAAATTTTCTTTAGTGGTTGTATGTCTAAAAGGCCCAAGACCTATATAATCAACTTCTTTTTTAAGGAGCGCTTCACAGTCTTGTATAGTATTTGCTGTGCCTCCAATCATTTGCCAAGTGTATAAATACTTTCTGGCTATGGTTGGGCAGGCATCTGTTTTTCCTAAATGCACACCATCTGCTTTAATTTCTTTAGCTATTTTATAATAATCGTTAATGATTAATCTGGTTTGAAAATGAGAGGTTATTTCTCTGGCCTCTTTAGCAAGCTTTAAAATCTTCTTTTCTGAAATATTTTTCAAACGCAGTTGTACCAATTCAGCTCCAGATGTACATGCTTTTTGAATATTTTCTAAATGCTCTTTTGGAGAGTTTCCTTGTGATATATAATGTAGTTTTGGTATAATCATGACTTAGTTTTTTGTTATAGGATATATGTGTTTACCAAGTAAACAGGTATTTGAATTTAAAAAGGCCTCGGTATAGTTTTTTGCAATAACACAAGCCTCTTCTAGTGGAAGATTATGCATTATATTACTCGCTAAAGCGGAAGATAAAACACAACCGCTTCCATGTTTTTCTGAAACTTTTTCTGCTTTTGGAGGTATGTTAACCATAACGATTCCACTATGATACAATTCATCCCAACCTTTTTTTTCTGTTCTATGTCCACCTTTCAAATAGATGTTCGTTAAACTACAAATGTGTTCAATGGTTTCTTCTGTATTTTTTTCAGGGTATAATAGTTGAATTTCATCATAATTAGGTGTAATAATGAAACATTGTGTCCATATTTTATCCAATATATATTGATTTTCAGCGGTATGGAAATCAAAACCAGCCGTTGCTTTTATAATAGGATCTAAAATTATTTTCACTTCAGAATTTAATACATGTAATTTATCTAACACTAATGATAAAACTTTCCAAGATTGAATGATGCCAATTTTAACGATTGAAATTTCAAATCGTTCAAAAAGCGTTTCAATTTGAGACAAGATAATTTTGGCAGATATCCATTCACAATGTTTAAAATGGATGTCATTTTGAACAGTTACAGCGGTACAAACTGATACACCATATAAACCATGCGCTTCAAATGTTTTAATATCTGAAGTGATTCCGGCACCACCTGAAGGGTCGTGACCTGCAATAGTTAATATGTATTTGTTATTATTCAAAATGACTTTTCATTTTTTTAAATTCTTCAATCGGATTTTTATTATTCCAAATCCCTCCTAAAACACCCACACCATTATAGCCTAATTTATTAAATTCAGAAATATTTTCAGAGGTAACACCGCCCATACCAATAATGGTTTTATTGATATGATTCACATCAAAACCCCTCCCTTCGTAACCTCCCTTTGAAATAGATGAAAATACGGGGCTTAGTAAATGGTAATCAAATTCGAAATAACAATTTTTTAAGTCTTCGGGTTCATGAAATGAAGAACTAATAGTCTTACCAAACATGTTGAGGTTTTTAAAATATTGCCCAGGATTATCTATGTGATCTATCCGCTTTTTTTCTTGAAAATGAATTCCTTTTAAGTTGAATTCGTTTATTAATTCATGAAAGTTATGCACGACGATTCTGTTATGATATTGCGTATTTATTTGATTTAAATAATCAAGATGTGCCTCGTAGTTTTTATGTGGCTTCCTTAAATGATAATATTCTAAACCTTCTTGAAATAACTGATGTAGTATTTCAATTTCATTTGGGACATCATTTTCGGGTGCTATGAGAACAATCATACACAATTAACAATTTAGGAATTAACAATTAGCAATGTACATAGATTTGACTTATTGTTCTTTGCACATTGCCAATTGAATTTTTATTAAAGATATACTTCAGAGCCTTTTTCTTTAAATTCCTTAGATTTTTCGTCCATGCCTTTTTGGATGACTTCATTGTCTACAATATCATTTTGAGCAGCAAAATCACGAACTTCTTGAGAGATTTTCATGGAACAGAATTTTGGTCCGCACATAGAACAGAAGTGTGCTACTTTCGCGCCATCAGCAGGTAATGTTTCATCATGATATTCCAAGGCACGCTCAGGATCTAAACCTAAGTTAAATTGATCTTGCCAACGGAATTCAAAACGCGCCATACTTAAGGCATTATCTCGGTGTTGAGAACCGGGATGTCCTTTAGCTAAATCGGCCGCATGTGCCGCTAATTTATAGGTTACTACACCAACACGAACATCTTCTTTATTAGGCAACCCTAAATGTTCTTTTGGGGTAACGTAGCATAACATGGCACAGCCATACCAACCAATCATGGCAGCACCAATACCAGAGGTAATATGGTCATAACCTGGAGCAATATCAGTGGTTAAGGGGCCTAAGGTGTAGAAAGGCGCTTCATCACAAACTTCAATTTGTCTTTCCATGTTTTCTTTAATCATATGCATAGGTACGTGACCAGGACCTTCTATAAAACATTGAACTTCGTGCTTACGAGCAATTTGTGTCAATTCGCCTAATGTTTCTAATTCAGCAAATTGAGCTTCATCATTCGCATCGGCAACAGAACCTGGACGTAAACCATCTCCTAATGAAAAAGCCACATCGTATTGTTTTAAGATATCACAAATATCTTCGAAATGAGTATATAAAAAACTTTCTTTATGATGTGCCAAACACCATTTAGCCATAATGGAACCGCCTCGAGAAACGATTCCTGTAACACGTTTTGCCGTCATAGGTACATAACGTAATAAGACGCCGGCGTGAATGGTAAAATAATCTACCCCTTGTTCTGCTTGTTCAATTAAAGTATCACGAAAAATTTCCCAAGTTAAATCTTCAGCAACACCATTAACTTTTTCCAAAGCTTGGTATATAGGCACCGTTCCTACTGGTACTGGAGAGTTACGTACAATCCATTCGCGCGTTTCGTGAATGTTTTCTCCTGTAGATAAATCCATGATGTTATCGGCTCCCCAACGACACGCCCAAACGGCTTTTTCTACTTCCTCTTCAATAGAAGATGTTACGGCTGAATTACCAATATTGGCATTTATTTTCACCAAGAAGTTCCTACCTAAAATCATAGGTTCTGCTTCAGGATGGTTTATGTTTGAGGGGATTACGGCACGACCTCTTGCGACTTCTGAACGTACAAATTCAGGTGTGATTTTATTTGGAATAGAAGCACCAAAGTGTTCGCCTTTATGTTGCTTTCTAATTTCAGTCATTTCATCTATTCGCTGATTTTCACGAATAGCTATATATTCCATTTCTGGTGTAATAATGCCTTTTTTAGCATAGTGTAACTGGGTTACATTGTGCCCTTTTTTAGCACGTAAAGGCTTCTTTAATAAAGAAAAACGCATGTGATCCAAACTCTTGTCGTTTAAACGCTCATTACAGTATTCAGAAGAAAATGCATCTAATTGCTCCACATCACCACGATTTAAAATCCATGGCTCTCTAATTCTTTCAATACCTGCATGAATGTTGATTTCTTTATTTGGATCCGTATAAGGTCCTGAAGTATCATAAACAGTTACAGGTTCGTTGGGCGTTTTCTTTTTCGTCATCGAATCAGTCGTGTCGCTTAAAGAAATTTCACGCATAGCCACTTTAATTTGTGGGTGAATTTTTCCTTCTACATAAATCTTTTTTGAATTTGGAAACGGTTGTCTGCTGATGCCGTCTTGTTTTGGTGCTGTGTCTTTGTTTTTCATTTTTTTCCTTGTGAGTGTGAAACGCTGCGTTTTATACTAAAGAGTTTTTATTGTTTATCTATCCACCTTGTGTAGCTTGAATAATTAATACATTATCGTCGTGATTTAGTGTGACAGTTTCCCATTGCGATTGTGAAATAATGTTCGCATTAATAGCAACAGCAATGCCTTTAATAGGTGAGTTTACTTGCTGTAGTAATTGTAAAATATTGAGGTCGTTATCAATATTTAAGCTGCGTTCGTTTAAGTGAATAGTTATCATTTACAATAATTTTAATATTGTAAACCATAGATAGGTGTGGAAAAATCTTTGAAAAAAGACAACTTCAAGAAAAGAAGTGTTTTTATGAAAAGGTTGCTAGTACATATTACAATGTGCTATTCAACTTTTCCCTTCGTTGGTACTAACCAAATCAGGTTCAAAGGGTATGTCTCAGTTCTAATTTTTTTAGAACACCCCTAAAGTTTACATAGCGAATGTATTAAAAAAAATAGAGCTAACACAAAAATTTTAGTAGCATTTGAAAATTTGGATGTAAAAAAAGCTTCTTAGTTAATTAAGAAGCCTTTTTAATACTACAAAATGTAACACCAAGTTTTACATTTTATTATTTTTCTTTTCAATATCTGCCATCATATTTGTTGGATCTATTTCTACACTTTTAACTGTTTTTTTAGTTGTAAACGTATAGGTAGGATATGCCCAAGCCCAATCTTTTATTAAAGTAGCTTTGGTTGGTTTTTCACCACGCATCATTTGTAATGGGATGTAAAAATCTTCGGTTTTACCATCGGTGTAGGTAACGGTAACATCTATAGGCATGGGCATTAAACCGATGCGCTCTAAAGTAATGTTATTGCCTTCAATGTTTTTTATGCCATAATCAATAGTATTGGTGGTTTGTGCAAAATCAGTTAAATACCAATCGAGTTCTAAACCTGATACTTTTTCGGCAGTGCGGATGATATCGTTGGGTGTGGGGTGCTTGAAAGCAAAATCGATAAAATATTTTTTAATGGTTTGTTTTAAATTCTCATCACCTATAACATAGCCTAATTGAGCTAAAAAGACTTCGCCTTTACTGTATGCCGAGGCACCATATGTACCGTTAAAGTTGTATCGATCGGCATGTGTGGTAAGAGGTTGCTCTTTACCAGATTTTGCTAAGGCTATGTATGATCTGTAAGCACTTTCGGTAGGGTTTGTTTTATCATCATTCATAATTTCGTTCATAGCTAAGTCACTTATATAACTAGTAAATCCTTCGTCCATCCACTCATGTTTTGATTCGTTGGTGGCTAATAAAAATTGAAACCAAGTATGTGCTAATTCGTGTGCTGTTACGCCTACTAAACTACCGTAGCGTCTTTCTCCTGTTATTAAAGTACACATAGCATATTCCATACCACCATCTCCTCCTTGAATTACAGAATATTGATTGTATGGATAGTTTCCTATTTGTTCACTAAAAAACTGCATCAATTCAACTGTTTTAGGTTGCATTTTTTTCCAATTATTTATTTGTTCTTCAGAAAGTGTGTTTTTATAGAAAAAATGAAGCATGGGGCCGTTAGGTACTTGCATGCTATCGTGAATATAATTAGGATCGGCAGCCCATGCAAAATCGTGAACTTTTGGCGCAACAAAATGCCATGTTAGTTTATCGGTATTTGGACGGTTAATGGACCCCGTTTCGTAACCATAACCAATGTTGTTAGGGTTTTGTAAGTAGCCAGTACCTCCAATAATGTAGTTTTTGTCGATGCTAATTTTTACATCAAAATCGCCCCAAACACCATGAAATTCACGACCAATATATGGGTCGGCATGCCAACCTTCAAAATCGTATTCTGCTAATTTTGGATACCATTGTGTCATTGATAATGCCACACCTTCTTTGTTGTTTCTACCTGAACGACGTATTTGTAAAGGTACTTGACCATCAAAATCCATATCGAAAGTGACACTTTCCCCTGGTTGTATAGGTTTTGCTAAATTGACTTCCAAAACAGTACCAACGGTTTCGTATTTTAAATTTGTATCATTTTGTTTTAATGAGTTTACTTTTATATATCCAATTTCATTAGATTTTAATTTGCTTATTCTATCTCCAACTCTACCATCTGGATCTGCAATAGTTTGAGAGCGCACATCCATTTCACTACCTGGTTGAAAGGCGTTGAAATATAAATGATAGTACACGCGGTTTAAAACATCCGGTGAGTTATTAGTATAAACCAAAGTTTGTTTTCCTTTGTATCGAAAGGTATTTACATCCATATCGATAACCATTTTATAATCGACGTGCTGTTGCCAGTAACTTGAAGTTGTTGTGTTTTGAGGTGTTTCAGTTACCGTAACAGATTGCGCACTATTACAAGACCAGAATACTGAAACACAAAGTATAGAAATAATGATTCGTTTCATTTGTTTTGTTTTATAAACTGTTTGAAAATAATAAAAAAAATAGATTCTGAAATTATTTCAGAATCTATTTTCAAATATGGTTATAATTTTAAGAAACTAAAATATTTTTTTAAAGATTACATCGACATTTTAGCAGCCATAATTAAAGCGTTATAAGCATTTACAATTCTTCCAGATTTAGATAAATCGGTAAAAGGTTTTACATTATTAGTATCACCCCCAACTACTACTTTTGTTTGGATGGCTAAGCCTGAATTCATAATAATTTGTTTCACTTGGGCTGCAGATAATTTTGGATAATATGAACGTATTAGTGCCGCAACACCAGCAACGGCTGGGGCTGCCATAGAAGTGCCTCCTTTAGTATCGTATTCGTTTTGGGGTGTTGTAGAATAGATTTTAGCACCTGGAGCAAACACATCGACGTTTTGTTTACCATAGTTAGAAAAACCAGCAACTATATTTGAACCATATTTTGGTTCTAGAGCACCCACTCTAATATAAGAATTAGATACTTCTTTACCATTTATATTATCGTCTGGGAAATTATTAGCTACATCTACATTTTCACTATCGTTTCCTGCAGCATGTACAAATACTACATCTTTGTCGCTTGCATATTTAATGGCGTCACGTACCCAATCGCTATGGGGTGAAAAACTTTTTCCGAAGCTACCATTAATTACGGTTGCCCCATTATCCACTGCATAACGAATGGCTAAAGCAACGTCTTTATCATATTCATCTCCATTTGGAACCGTTCTAATACTCATTATTTTCACATTATTAGCAACCCCATTTGCGCCTTTGCCGTTGTTACGTTCTGCAGCAATAATACCTGCGACGTGTGTACCATGACTTTCGCTTTTCTTTATAGGTTTTACATTACCATTACCGTAAAATTTAGAGTTTAGGTCTTCTGAATCGTCACCAGTTACACGTCCTTTAAAGGTTTTGTTTAAGTTATAATTTAAGCGGTCGTTAAAATTTTCTAAACCTTCAGTTAGCTCTTTTTTCGCATCGGCTAAAGAATCCATACCATTACCATACATATACTTTGCGATTTGTATTGATTTGTTTAACTCGACATCTTCGGTTTTTATCGCATTAACTTCAGCTTTGGTGTAATCTTTTTTACCTAAATGTTTGATTAATACTTCGTCTGCAGCATTAATTTGCTGTAATATTTGTTCATAATTGGTTTTAAGCCCTAAATATTTTTGATATTCTTTATCGTAAAGAGCTTCAGCTTTGGCGTAGTCTGGGTTGGTAGTATCTCCAGCAGCTAGAATGCGTACGTATTCTAGTTGCTCGTTATAGCCATCGCCTAAAAAATTCCATCCATGTACATCGTCTATATAACCATTATTATCATCGTCTTTTCCATTATTTGGAATTTCATCTTTATTGGTCCAAATCACATCATTTAAATCTTCATGATCTATGTCTATACCCGAGTCTATTATGGCAACAATTACTGTATTACCTTTTCTGTTTTTAATAAGTTCAGTATAGGCTTTATCAACACTCATGCCTGGAATAGTATCTTTTACTAAATCTAAATGTCCCCAGTTGTGTTTTTCATTTTCAGTTAATTCTGAAACTTTTAAAGGTGAATTATCAATATTTTCAAGAGGGGTAGAAATAATATTAGTAGTTCCTCCACAACCAGAGAATAATACGGCAATGGCAGCCGATAGCATTAGTGTTTTAATTGTTTTCATTTATTTGTATTTGAATTAGTCACTTTTTCATTGGAATATGTCTTGCGACGTAAAGGTGTCTTCTAACCGGACTCCTTTTTCGGTTTTGGTTACAGTAATAATTTCGTGATGGGCATCATGTTCTAAAAATAAATAATAATTATGGGATGCAGCTATATTAAGAAATTTTTCTTTTTCGTCGAGGGTTAAAAGAGGTCTTGTATCATAACCCATGACATAGGGTAATGGTAAATGCCCCGCGGTTGGTAATAAATCAGCCATAAAGGCGATAGTTTTATCTTTGTATTTGATAAGGGGAATCATTTGTTTATCGGTATGTCCATTTGCAAAAAAGAGATCAAAACCGAGTTCAGAATTTTTAAGTATGTCACCGGTTGGGATGGAGGTAAATTTAAGCTGCCCACATTCCTGCATGGGTAAAATATTTTCTTTCAAAAAAGAAGCTTTTTCACGATTATTGGGTTGTGTTGCCCATTGCCAATGGTCTTCATTACTCCAAAAATGGGCATTTTTAAAGGCAGATTCGTAACCAGTTTTATCATGATTCCACTGGATACTACCGCCGCAATGGTCAAAATGTAAGTGTGTTAAAAAGACATCGGTAATATCATCACGATGAAAACCATGTTTTTTAAGAGATCTATCTAATGTGTGATTTCCCCAAAGATGATAATACCCATAAAACTTGCTCGATTGTTTAGTACCCATCCCCGTATCAATTAAAATAAGCCGGTTGCCTTCTTCAAGAAGCAAACAACGGGCCGCAAGATCAATCATGTTATTGGCATCGGCAGGATTCGTTTTTTGCCATAAGGATTTTGGGACAACGCCAAACATGGCGCCACCATCGAGTTTAAAGTTTCCAGATTCTATTGGATATAATTGCATGAGGGTGCTTCTATAAAAAATGTCTTGCAAATTACTAAAAAGGTAATTGATAAGTTGAAAATCATTAATTTTAATAGATTTTTTAACATTTGAATAAAATACTTTAAATAAACATTCTTTTGAAACCTTTAAAAATTCAATTAGATTTATAAAAATAATTTATAAAATGTCAATAAAACACATTATCGAAACGCCATTAAAAATTAAAAAAATGAACCTATTGCGGTTTGGGCGTGATTTTAAACCTGATGAACAGATTATTTTAAGAGATTATCTTGCTATTGAGCGAACACGATTGGCAAACGAACGCACGCTACTTTCATACATTCGATCTTCACTTTATTTACTATTGGGGGGGATTGCTTTTTTTCAGCTTGAAATCTTTCCAAATTTCCAATATTTAGCTTTTGTATCGCTTTTTTTTAGCGCCCTTTTTTTTGTAATAGGAATCTATCGATTTACACTTCTTAAGAAAAGTTTAAAAAGGCTTTATTACATGGCTGAAACGAAAGAAGATAATTAATTTGATGATTTTATTTTGTATCATTTAATCAGGTGTTTTACTTTTCCATTGATACAACTTCTTTTAAACGTTTTCCAAAATCAAAGAGTGCTTTTATTTCTTTTACACTAGCTAAACGTTCTTTTCCAAAAACAAGGAGACCTTCACCATTAGATTCTACGTGGTAGTAGGGATTACTTTCAAAAAAGTGAGTGATTTCATCTGTGAAAAAACGCGTTATTTCAGCTTCATTATCACCTAATAAATAAAATCTTTTAGAGAAATCGCTGTGATTTTGAATAGGAATGTCTTTAAACCCAGCAAAGGCATACACTTTTTCTAAAAATCCTTCACGATCCAAAGTAAATTCGGGAATAGATTCTTTTAAATCAATATGCAGCATGGTGGCTCTAATTACTTCTTTAGCAATAAATTCACCTTCAGAAAACTCGATATCGAACAGTGAAATACCCTTCTTTTTATAAGTTAAAACATTGTAAATATGATCGATGGTTTTTGTGTTGAAAAACAGGAAGTTAGTTAAAAAATCGGTGTTGTTTTGATTTTTAGGATGGTAGCTTAGCGTATAATCGCTTGCTAAACTTTCCATACTTGTTTGACGGCGTGTTAAATTGTTTTTAATAATTTTTGGGACGGGAAGTAATCGTCTTAAGGCAAACGGATGTATGGAGTCTGTATCATGCATATCTAAACCAACCACATCAAAATGACCGCCACGTTTTTTAAATAATTCCTGATAACGACTTATATTTTCCATGACTGTATCATCAACAAAATTACACAATGAAAAATCGACAATGACATCTTGATTTTCTGGCACAGCATCCAGTTTGTCTTTCAGTTTATAATAATTTAAAAAGCTGCAAAAGTGTTTAACACTTACATAATAATTATTTTGCCCTTCACTTTCGTGATACATTAAAACATTAGGTTTTAATACATTTCTAGCAAATAACGACACCGTTTTATTCAGTACAATATGGATAATTAATGTGGTAATTACACCTGCTAAAATACCCGTTATTAAGCCTACTTTAAGGGTCACTAAAAGAGTTACAAAAAAGATGATAAGCTGCTCTTTTCCTATAAAAAATATTTTTCTTATGACGTTGGGAGACGCCAATTTGTAACCAGTAAATACCAAGATAGCCATAAGTGCGGTTAGTGGGATTCTGGTTAATTGGGTGCTAAACAATACAATGAATAATATCAAAAAAGTAGCGTGAAAAAAGTTTGAAGAACGATTGCTGGCTCCATTATTAACATTAACCGAGCTTCTAGCAATAACGGTAACCACATTAAGCCCTCCTAAAAAACCACTTACTACAGTGGCCAAACCTAAAGCTTTTAAATCTTTATTTACATTCGACCGTCTTTTTTCGGTGTCGAGTTTATCCACTGCTTTAATACTTAATAGTGATTCTATACTTGCTATAAGGGTGATAGCAAATACACTACCCCAAAAAGGAAGGTTACCAACACGTGAAAAGTTTGGTAAATGAATGTCCTCTATAATGGTTTGAATGGTTGGAATTCCAGAAATCATGTATTTTTTAGCAATAGGATTTTCTTCATGCAGAACCAATTCAAAATAATAACTAAAGCCAATAGATAAAATAACAATCCACATAGGGGCGGGAATAAGTTGCAAATACTTATTTCTTACTTTAGAATAAAACATCATAATAGCTAAACCTAAAACACCCGCCAAAGCGGCGTAAATAAGTCCTTCATTTTTATAGTGTAGAGCATCATTTATTGTTACTGGAATCTCAAAAAGATAATCGAGCGTATCGTCACGTTTTATTTTATGGGCAAACATGATATGAAACTGTTTTCCAAGAATAATAAGCCCAATGGCAGCAAGCATGCCTTGGATGGCAGAAGACGGAAAAAAATCGGATAATTTACCCATTCTAAAAAATCCTAGAAGCAATATTAATAAACCCGAGCAAATTATGGCAGCATAAGCACTTTCCAATCCCAATGTTGTAATGGCTACTAAAAGGACACCAACCATGCCGTTTCCTGGGCCTGTAATGGTTACGTGACTTCCACCAAAAAGAGACACGATAACACCGCCAACAACGGCTGTTATAATACCTGAAATTGCAGGAGCATCACTAGCCATAGCCAAGCCTAAGCCTAAAGGCAAAGCAATAAGACTTACTACAAAACCAGAAAATATGTTTTTGGGTATGGATCTAAAAAAATCTTTTAAGTTCTTTTTTTTAGGGCTCATTGAAGGATTAATACATCGGTTGGTAATTCGGTTAAAATATGTTCGATATCATGTGGAAATAAACGATCCCAAAACGTCATTTTGCTTGGAGCATTCATAACTAATAAATCGGCACGAGAAATTTGTGCATAATGACCAATAGAGTAGCCTTGTTTACCAAAAATGGGCTGTGTTTTAATAACAATTTTTTCAGTATATTCTTTAGGGATATCTTTGATAATATCTTTGATTCTAGAGTTTTCTCTAAGCGTAATACGCTCTTTTACAATATTGGCGCGACGTAATGATATGTCGTCATCCACTTTTATTTTAATTTGTTCTTGTTTAATTTCTTCTACCACAGTAATTTTTTCAGCTTGTAGTTTTTTAGCAACATAAAAAGCTGATGCGATGGTTTGCTCCGTTTTAGGATCTTTTAAGCCATTCACTACAATGTGTTGGCAACGCACTCGTTCTACAGAAGGCTTTATTAGCAATAAGATGGAACACTTCGCTTTTCGCGTTATTTTTCTAGCAATGGATCCAACATAATATTTGAAAAAACGCTCACGTTGAACCGCTCCTAAAATTAATAAATCTATATTGTGGGTTTCGGTCGCATTTAAAATAACATCTACAGGATTTCCAGTTTTAAAAACAACTTCAAAGTCTAATTGGTCTTTTTTAAATGGTGCTAAAATAATTTTAAGAGCTTTTATTTTGTCTTCAGAAGGGTTTCCAACATGAATTAAAAACAATTTTGAATCGAGAAAAAGTGAAAGTCTAGCAGCTTCAAAAAGGTTCGCTTTTAAGTTGGGTGAAAACGCCACACCAATTCCAATACTTTTAAAAAGTTTTAAAGACACTCCTTTATAATTTATTTTCTTAGACTTGAAAGATAACATTTTTTAAAAAAATGAAAGAATTATAAAAAAAATAGAAGAAAAAAGCACTGGGTAAACCGTATTTACACGTATATTTTCAATAAGAGTAGGAAATACACTGTTTTTATTTAAATTAGACTTTTTTAACGAATAGGAGTTTATGATAGAATTAGCAGGAATTATAATTTTAGGGATTTTAGCTCAATGGTTTGCTTGGAAGTTTAAAATCCCAGCCATTTTACCATTAATTTTAATTGGCTTATTAGTAGGTCCTGTTTCAGAATTTATTTCGGAAGATGGCACTAAGTGGATTGAACCCATTTGGAATGGGAGTGAAGGTCTTTTTCCAGGAGAAAGCTTGTTTTATTTTGTGTCTTTAGCTATTAGTATTATTTTATTTGAAGGAGGTTTAACCTTACGATTAAGCGAGATTAAAAACGTGGGACCTATTATTTCTAAACTAATTACTTTAGGGTCGTTGGTTACATTTTTTGGTGCTGCTGTTTCAGCACATTATATTTTTCATTTAAGCTGGGAAATATCTTATTTGTTTTCAGCTTTAATAATCGTAACAGGACCAACAGTAATTACACCTATTTTAAGAAACATTCCCTTAAAAAAGGATGTGTCGGCAGTATTAAAGTGGGAAGGAATCTTAATAGACCCCATTGGGGCCTTAGTAGCGGTCCTTGTTTTTGAGTTTATAAGTGTTGACGGTGGAGGAGCTTTTACTAAAACGGCCTTAATAGAGTTTGGTAAAATTGTATTATTCGGCTCTACCTTCGGGTTTACGTTTGCTCATGCCTTAAATTTTTCCATAAACAAAAAGTTGATTCCCCATTATTTACTAAATGTATTCGCGTTGGCTACTGTTTTGGGTGTTTTTGTTTTGTCGGATGTTTTTGCACACGAGTCAGGTTTATTGGCAGTGGTTGTTATGGGAATGGTACTTGGAAACTCAAAATCACCTTATTTAAAAGAACTTCTTTATTTTAAAGAGTCGTTAAGTGTTTTATTAATATCTATTTTATTTATTTTATTAGCTGCCAATATTAATATTGAGGATCTTTTATTGGTTTACAATTGGAACTCGGTTGTACTATTCTCAGTTGTTGTGTTTTTAATTCGACCTCTGGGTGTATTTATTAGTACCTATAAATCAGCTTTAAAGTTTAATGAAAAGCTTTTTATAAGTTGGGTTGGTCCTAGAGGAATTGTAGCAGCTGGTATTGCCTCTTTATTTGGTTTAAAACTTTCTAAGAACGGTATTATTGATGCGGAATATATTACACCGCTTGTATTTATGATTGTGTTGGGTACTGTTTTACTAAATGCCACCACCGCAAGACCGTTTGCTAAATTAATAGGTGTTTTTTTAAAGCGGTCTGAGGGTATTTTAATTGTAGGTGCGTCGCATTTTTCGAGACTTATAGCGCAATATTTAGAAGAAAATGGAAGGCATGTGGTTTTAATTGATAGCAATCAAACTAATATAAAATTAGCACAAAAAGCAGGTCTTGAGGCTATAGATACCGATATTTATTCTGATACTCTAGCAGATAATATAGAGCTTAATGATGTGGGATTTTTAATGGCGATGACGGGAAGTGCTGATATTAACCAATATGCTATTAATAAATTTTCTAGTCAGTTTGGTGAAAGTGGTACTTTTCGATTGATTAGTTTTGAAGAAATGAAAAATTCAGATAAAAGTCCTAAAGAAGGTTTGTTCTCGCTTACAGATGGTTATTTTTCACTTACCGAAGTTGCTAGAAATTATCCTAAAATTCATGAAATTGAATTGAACGATCGAGAACATTATGAAGAATTGATTGAAATTTCAAATAACGATGCTGAGATCATTCCTTTGTTAATAAAAGACAAAGAAGGAGTTTTAGAAATCATTTCCTCTCAGAGCACGGCTGTAGAAAAAATAGAAAAAGGCTACCAATTAGTATATCTTGGAAAGCCTTTTTCTAGTAAAATTAAACGAGACATTTAAAGTGTTTATGCTATAACATGAAGTTCTGTAAATTCTTTACTAACTACAATAGTATTGTCGCCATTAAGTTTTACATCTTCAAATAAAACCTCTTCATTATCAATTTGAATTTTAGAGATATTAAATGGTAACCCGTGGAATTTAATTTTTAGTGTATCGTAAGGAGTTATATATTTACCAGATTTAAACTGTTGAATAATTACGGTATTCTTTTTACCAACTAGTTTTAAGTCTCTTAAACTGTATCTGCCTTTGATGTAATCATAACCATCTTGGGCGTCTTCAAAAACTTGTGATGTTTCTTCTCCTGTTTTATAATAAACATCTAATATAAGTTCTTCAAGTGGTTTTTCACCAACATATTGTTGAATGGGGTATTTTGGTATAATGGCACCTTCTTTAACAAATATGGGCATACTATCTAAATCGGCATCTACCCAAAGTTCTTGACCACCTTCAAAAACTTCATCGTTCCAAAAACTATACCAATTACCAACAGGGAAATACATGCGCCTTCCTTTCGCATTTGGTTCAGTAACAGGACAAGCTAATATTTTTTCACCAAAAATAAACTCATCGTTTCTATAATGGGTATGTGTATCCGTTTGGTCGAATAAAACAAGTGATTTTAAAATGGGAACTCCTTCATTAGCATATCTCCAAAAAGCAGTATATAAATAAGGTAATAGTTGATATCTAATCTCTATAAATTTTCTAACAATGTTAGTTATATTCGATCCAAAAGCCCAAGGTTCTTGATCGCCATGGTCGCCAGAAGAGTGTGTTCTACAAAACGGATGGAATATACCTAATTGAATCCAACGGGCGTATAATTCGCCATTAGGTTGTTCGGCAAATCCGCCAATATCAGAACCTATAAAGGAAAACCCAGACATACACATACGTTGTGCTTGAATGTTTGCTATAGTTAAGTGTTCCCAACTAGCAACATTATCTCCTGTCCAGCTAGAGGTATAGCGTTGTGTGCCAGAGTACGCTGCTCTTGTAATAACGAAAGGTCTTTTTGGATATGCAAATTTTTTAAGACCTTGATAGGTGGCTCTGGCCATTTGCATTCCATAAACGTTATGTGCTTTTCTATGACTGCATTGGTTTCCATCATAATCGTGTCTTACATCGTTAGGGAAAGTTTTTCCAGGTACATCCATAACGGCTGGTTCATTCATATCATTCCATACGCCTTTAACACCTATATCTTCCACAAGTTCTTTGAATAAATTAGACCACCATTCACGCACTTCGGGGTTGGTAAAGTCTGGAAAATAACACTCTCCAGGCCATACTTTGCCTTTCATGTAGGGACCATCGGCACGTTTACAGAAATAATCTTTTTCCATACCTTCTTGGTACACCGAATAGTCTTTATCGATTTTAATTCCTGGATCGATAATTACAATGGTTTTAAAACCATCATCCGCCAATTCCTTTACCATTCTTTTTGGATCTGGGAAGTATTCTTTATTCCAAGTGAAGCATCTAAAGCCTTCCATATAGTCAATATCCAAATAAATAGCATCACATGGTATTTGTAGTTCTCTAAATTTGCTTGTTACTTCTTTTACTTTAGATTCTGGGTAATAACTCCATTTGCATTGATGGTATCCTAAAGTCCACAAAGCAGGTAATTCATGAGGTTTTCCTGTTAAATCGGTGTAAATAGAAACAACGTCTGCCATTTGAGGACCATAAATGAAGTAATAGTTCATTTCGCCACCTTGTGCCCAGAAACTAGTGATATTTCTTCGTTCATTACAAAAGTCAAAAAAGGTTCGGAAAGTGTTGTCAAAAAAGATTCCGTAGGATTTTTTGTGATGTAAGCCTGTATAAAATGGAATCGCTTTATATATGGGATCTGTATTTTTTCCGTATGCGTAAGAATCTGTTACCCAGTTTTCGAAACGTTTGCCTTTAAGATTGTTGTCAACGGGTTTATCACCTAAACCAAAATAACTTTCGCTTTCTTGTGCTGTTTTAGACATTTTAACAATATCGCCACCAAACTCATAGCTTTCTTCCCAGTGAAAACCTAATTCGTCTTCACAAATTAGCGTTTTATCTTTGGCATCGTAAAGCGCAACTCGCATATCAATTTTAGCAACCTGGCAAATGAGTTTTGATGTGGTAATAATATATTTATCGGGGTCTTCCGTTATTTCCAGAAAATTGTATCCTCTACTAGCATATTTAGTAATAGCATATGAAAAATCTTTATCAAAAACGCCAGTTGTTGTATATCGAAATCTTAAAACGCTATCGCGTTGTACAGTTATTTGTAATACCACATTATTTGCCGAAGTAAACGATAGGGTATCTAGATTTTTTTTGTAAGAAATTATATTTGATGGAAATAGGTTTCCCTTGTATTCTAATTCGGTATTTAATATCATATATGAATGCTAAAATTAATTAAGCCAAAATACTAAATTCTAAGTATGTTAAGGGCTCGTTTTTACTAAAAAACAGCTTGAAATATTATATAAAATGCAATATTTCAAGCTGTTAATTTAAGATACCTCATTTTTTGCTATTTAAATTTAAAAATAGTTACAGCCAAAGGGGGTAAGGTAATTTCTGCGGAATATTCTTTACCATTCCAAGCGTCTTTTATAATAGATATTTCTTTTTTGTTTGAAACATTACTGCCTCCAAACTCTTTAGCGTCGCTATTAAAAATTTCCATAAGTTTTCCTTTTGCAGGCACACCAATTTTGTATTTCTCTCTTATTGTGGGTAACATGTTGCAAACGACTATAACATTATCTTTTTCGATTTTGCCTTTTCTTATGTATGAGATCACACAATTTTCATGATCGTCGTAACTAATCCATTCAAAACCTTCACCCGAAAACCCTTTTTCAAATAGAGCAGGAGTTGATTTGTATAGCCCATTTAATGCTTTGTAATATTGCTGAAAGCTTTTGTGAGGTTCAAATTCTAATAGATTCCAATCTAAGCTTTCTTGAAAATTCCATTCGTTATACTGCCCAAATTCGCTACCCATAAATACTAATTTGGTGCCCGGGTGTGTAAACATATATCCAAATAAAAGACGAAGATTTGCAAAACGTTGCCATTCATCACCAGGCATTCTGCCTAATATGGAGTTTTTGCCGTACACCACTTCGTCATGCGAAAGCGGTAACATAAAATTCTCTGAAAACACATAGGCTAAACTAAAGGTAATATCATTTTGATGGTATTTTCTATAAATAGGGTCCTTACTGAAGTATTCCAATGTATCGTGCATCCAACCCATCATCCACTTCATCCCAAAGCCTAAACCACCTAAAAACACAGGTTTTGAAACGCCTGGAAATGCGGTAGACTCTTCTGCAATAGTTTGTGTGTCTGGAAATGACGCATATATTTCTTGGTTTAATTCTTTAAGAAATTCTATGGCCGCCAAATTTTCTCTACCACCGTAAATGTTTGGTTCCCATTCGCCATCTTCTCTAGAATAGTCTAAAAATAACATAGAAGCAACAGCGTCAACACGTAAGGCATCGGCATGATACTGTTCCATCCAAAATGCGGCATTACTTATTAAAAAGGATTTTACTTCGTTTCTTTCGTAATTAAAAATCAAGCTTTTCCAATCTTGATGGTAGCCTTTTCGTTTATCAGGGTGTTCATATAAACAAGAACCATCAAAAAATCCTAAGCCATGAGCATCTTCTGGAAAGTGAGAGGGTACCCAATCTAGAATAATGCCTATGTCGTTTTGGTGTAATTTATCAACTAAATACTTAAATTCTTCAGGATAACCAAAACGCGATGTGGGTGCAAAATAACCAGTAAGTTGGTACCCCCAAGAAGGGTCGTATGGATATTCCATGATAGGCATAAGTTCTACATGAGTAAAATTCATGTCTTTCACATAGGTAACTAAATCGTCTGCCAATTCATAATATGATAAAAAACGGTCTTCTTCTATATGACGTTTCCAAGATCCTAAATGCACTTCGTAAACCGAATAGGGTGCATCTAAAGCGTTGTTTTTTTTACGCTTTTTCATCCAATTGGCATCTTTCCATTTGTATGTATCGTCCCAAATAATGGAAGCGGTTTTTGGAGGATGTTCACAACGACGTGCGTAAGGATCTGCTTTTTCAGTTTTTATACCGTTGTTGTTACTCTCAATTTTGTATTTGTATATATTACCTTTACCCACTAGCGGTATAAAGCCTTCCCAAATACCACTGCTATCCCAACGAACATTTAATTGGTGTTCGCCTTCCGTCCAGTAATTAAAATCGCCAATAACAGAAACTTGTTTAGCACTTGGAGCCCAAACAGCAAAGTAAGTGCCTTCAATGCCATCAACAGTTGTAACATGGGATCCAAATTTTTGATAAAGCCTATAGTGTTTACCTGCTTTAAAAAGGTTAATATCGAAGTCTGTAAATAGACTATAAACTTTTACTTGTGCCATATTATATTACGAATCCATTAGGAATAGTTGCGCCATTTTTAATTACCACAATGCCATCTCTAATAACATAGGTTTCTGTTTCGGTATTTTCTAAGTGTGCCCCGCCATTTATTCTAACATCATCTCCAATGCGACAGTTTTTATCGAGAATGGCATTTTTAATAAAGCATCTTTCTCCAATTCCCATTAATATTTTTATTTTCTTTTCTTGTATTTCAAGTAATGTTTCATAATAATCGCTGCCCATCATATAGGTTTTTATTACTGTAGATTCTTTACCAATTCGAGACCGAATGCCAATGACTGATTTCTCAATTTTAGCAGCACTTATAATACAGCCTTCGGCAATAACTGTTTTTTCTAATGTGGTGCCTGCTAGTTTTGTTGTAGGCAACATACGTGCGTGTGTATAAATACGTTTTGTATTATTGTACAAATCAAACTGAGGAATATCATCTGTTAAGCCAATGTTAGCCTCAAAAAAGGAATCTATATTACCAATGTCGGTCCAATAGCCCTCGTATTGGTAACTAAGTGTTTTATGTTTTTCAATAGATTGTGGAATAATTTCTTTACCAAAATCAATAGTAGATTGGTCGTTCATTAACTCTATTAAAAGATTTCTATTAAATATGTATATACCCATGGAAGCTAAATAATTCCGTCCTTCGTGTTTCATCTCGTCACTAACCTCAGAAGTCCAGTCGGGTAATAAACTAGCATCAGGTTTCTCTATAAAAGATGTTACAATACTTTCATTATTAGATTTTAATATACCAAAAGAGGTGGCATCTTTTGCATTTACTGGAATGGTGGCAATTGAAATTTCAGCATTACTTTCCTCATGAGCAGCTATCATTTTATCGTAATCCATTTGATATAATTGGTCGCCTGAAAGTATTAAGGCATAATCAAATTCATGCCTTAAAAAATGATGCATACTTTGTCGAACAGCATCCGCAGTTCCTTGAAACCAACCTTTATTCTCTGGTGTTTGTTCTGCCGCAAGTACATCAACAAATGCACTACTAAAAAAACTAAAATGATAAGTATCTTTAATATGACGATTTAAGGATGCTGAATTAAATTGAGTTAATACAAACATGCGTTTAATATCAGCATTAATACAATTGGAAATTGGAATATCTACTAATCTATATTTTCCTGCTATAGGTACTGCTGGTTTAGATCTTTTTTCAGTTAGAGGGTGTAGTCTAGAGCCTTGACCGCCACCTAATATGATGGCTAGAACCTTGTTATTAATCATAATTAATTAATTAGTTTATGGAGTTATATAATTTTATGTATTCTTTTGCTGAAACATGCCACGAATGGTCTATTTCCATGATATTGTTTCGTATTCTTTTGTATTCTGTTTGATTCTTATAAAGCGTAATACCTCGGTTAATGGCATTAGTAATTTCTAAAACGGTTACATTTTCATGACAAATACCAAATCCGTTTTCTTTAGAAATATCAACAACCGTATCTTTTAAGCCCCCAATGCTTCTTACAATAGGAATAGTACCATATCTTAGAGCGTACATTTGATTTAAACCACAAGGTTCTACCCGAGAAGGCATGAGTAAAAAATCGGCGCCAGCATACATAATATGCGATAGTTTTTCGTCGTAGCCTATAAAAGCGTTGTATGTACCAATATAGTCATTTTTTAGGTTTTTTAACGCTTCTTCTACGAACGAATTTCCTGAACCTAGTAATAATATGTTTAAATTATTTTTTTCGAGAGCAATTTGAAATACATCGGGAAATAAATCGGATCCTTTTTCATCAACCAATCTGCCTATAAAAGCAAAAAGAGGTTTTTCAGCATCTAGATTAAAAGTATCGCACAGGTATTTTTTATTGGCTTCTGCACCCGCATTAACTGTTTTGATATTGTAATTTTCTATAATATAATGGTCTGTTTCTGGGTTCCAAACATCTGTATCTATACCGTTTAATATGCCCGAACATTTGGCGCTTTCAGCACTTAATAAGCTTTCCAAACCATTAGCAGCTAATTTTAATTCTTCCATATAACTAGGAGACACTGTAGTAATATGCCATGCACATTTTATGGCAGCGGCTAATGGATTTATGCTTCCTCCCCAATCTAACAAACCCACATGATTAAAATCAAAAGGAGGAATTAAACCTACTTTTAAATGGGGAAACCAGCCTTGATATTGCGCATTATGAATGGTTAATATGTTAGGTATTTTTCTAAACGCTTCATATTTATAACTTTCTTGAAGCATAAAAGGAATTAACCCCGTATGGTGGTCGTGGCAGTGTATGATGTCTGGATGTTTTCCCCAGGTTAGCATCCAATCGAGAATTGCAATTTGAAAGGCTAAAAAACGTTCGGTATCATCTGATGAATAGACATAGTTTTTAAACAATAAATCGGGGACGTCAATAAAAAAAACATCAAAGTCTAATGGGTTTTCTTTTAATGTTAAAACGTTAAAATCCACAAGGGTATTTCCTAAAGAAATTTGGTTACTGTAAATAGTTGTAAATACATGTTCTTGAGTAAACGTATTGTTATAAAAAGGCATGATAACTTGCGAAGATACATTAGAGTTGTTTAGATACTTTGGTAAAGCTCCTACAACATCGGCAAGTCCTCCTACTTTCGCAACCGGGTAGCATTCTGCACTTATGTGAATAATTGTCATTAATATTTTGCTTTGTCTATAAACTTACAAAAATATTATGCAACATTTTTTGGGAAATTTATTTTTGTAGAAATTATTGAGTATTGCATATTAATTACAACAATCCATAATAAATTTTAATTTAAAGCTTGAAATACTAGCAATCATGCAATTAAATTTTGCGATTTGTTAGTATTTCAAGTTTAACAGGTTGAGGTTTTTATAAAAACCTTGTAGAAACAAGTTGTTTTTTAATCGTTCAATTTTAAAACAGCCATAAATGCTTCTTGAGGAATTTCTACATTACCAACTTGACGCATTCGTTTCTTTCCTTTTTTCTGTTTTTCCAAAAGTTTACGTTTACGAGAAATATCACCACCGTAACATTTGGCTGTCACATCTTTACGAAGCGCTTTAATGGTTTCACGAGAAATGATTTTTGCTCCAATGGCAGCTTGAATTGGAATATCGAATTGTTGACGTGGAATTAACTCTCTTAATTTTTCGCACATTTTTTTACCTATATTTTGAGCATTATCAGCATGAATTAAAGCTGAAAGCGCATCAACAGGTTGTGCATTTAATAAAATATCTAAACGAACTAGCTTGGATGTTTTCATACCAATAGGATGATAATCAAACGATGCATAGCCTTTTGAAACAGTTTTTAAACGATCGTAAAAATCAAATACAATTTCGGCTAAGGGCATTTCAAATGTTAACTCAACGCGTTCTGTTGTTAAATAGGTTTGATTGGTTACAATACCTCTTTTTTCAATACATAAAGACATCACGTTACCAATAAAATCAGATTTAGTAATGATAGTCGCTTTTATATAAGGCTCTTCAACACGATTCACGGTTGAAGGGTCTGGTAAGTCTGATGGGTTATTTACAATAAATGCTTCGTTAGGGTTTTTGTTTGTAAATGCATGGTAAGAAACATTGGGCACCGTTGTAATTACGGTCATATCAAACTCACGTTCTAAACGTTCTTGGATAATTTCCATATGAAGCATGCCTAAGAAACCACAACGGAAACCAAAACCTAATGCAGCCGAACTTTCAGGAAGAAACACTAAAGATGCATCGTTTAATTGCAATTTTTCCATGGAACTACGGAGTTCTTCGTAATCTTCGGTATCAACAGGGTAAATACCTGCAAATACCATGGGTTTTACATCTTCAAAACCTTCAACAATATTGGTTGTAGGATTTGCAAAATCGGTAATGGTATCGCCTACTTTTACTTCTTTAGCCGTTTTTATTCCTGTAATTAAATAGCCAACATCACCTGTTTTAACACTTTGTTTTGCAACTTGGGTTAATTTTAAGGTACCAACCTCATCGGCATAATATTCTTTTTCGGTTGCAACAAATTTTATTTTCTGACCTTTTTTTATTTCTCCGTTAAAAACTCTAAAATATGTTTCAATTCCTCTAAAGGTGTTGTAAACAGAATCAAAAATTAAAGCTTGTAATGGTGCATTTGGGTCTCCTTTTGGTGCTGGAACACGCTCTATAATAGCAGCTAAGATATTTTCGATTCCTAAGCCAGTTTTTCCGCTGGCGTGAATAACTTCCTCTGGTTTACAACCTAATAAATCGACAATATCGTCGGTTACTTCTTCTGGGTTAGCACTTGGTAAATCGACTTTATTAAGAACTGGAATAATTTCTAAATCGTTTTCTAAAGCTAAATATAAATTAGAAATGGTTTGTGCTTGTATGCTTTGTGCTGCATCAACAATAAGTAATGCGCCTTCACATGCAGCAATAGACCGAGATACTTCATAAGAAAAATCGACGTGACCAGGAGTATCTATAAGATTTAAAACATATTTCTCGCCTTTGTAGGTATAATCCATTTGGATGGCGTGCGACTTGATGGTAATACCACGTTCGCGTTCCAAGTCCATACTATCAAGTAATTGGTTTTGTTTTTCACGTTCGGTTACTGTTCCAGTAAAATCCAACAAACGGTCTGCAAGTGTACTCTTACCGTGATCTATATGTGCAATTATGCAAAAGTTTCTAATATTCTTCATAAAGGAATTTGTATCCTAATTTAATTTGCAAATATAGATGATTTTAAATGAGGCTGAAAGATTGCATACATGTAAATTATACGATATGATAGTAGTGAGGTTAATAAAAGTGTTTTTCAAATTTAATTTATCATCCTTGTGTGCTTTAATTGTAATACTATTACAGTATTTTTTCTGTAATAAATTAAATTTTTACTTAGTTTTAGAGTCTATAAGTTTTGTTATTATAGCATACAATCAAATTAAAACCACCCATATTACATGTCTATTTTTTTTAATGATCTGGCTAAGCAACTATTAAGGAGTCTTTTAATAGGTGTTACCACAACAACTTTATTACATGCTCAAGAGAAAAAATCAATTCCAAGTATAGAAAAAATATATGTTCATACCGACAGGTCTTGTTATACGCTAGGCGAATCATTATGGTATAAAGCATATTCGGTTTATGCCTATAGTAATTTGCTTTTTAATGAAAGCAATCTTTTATATGTTGAGTTAGTTTCACCTGACTCTAAAATAATTGCAAGTAACAAAACAAGGTTAGAAGAAGGTTTGGGTCATGGTGATTTTAAATTAACCGATTCTACAGGGGTGAAAGCAGGTATTTATCAATTAAGAGCCTACACAAATTTTAGCAGAAACTTTGGAACCGATTTTGTTTTTAAAAAAGATATTGAAATTATTGATGTTTTTGAAAACAGTGCATCTAACAACAACGAATCGAACAAACCAAAACCAGTTGTAAACAATACAGTCGAAAACACCCAAAACACATTTAAAGTACAATTTTTTCCTGAAGGGGGTTCTCTTATAAATGAAGTTGAAAGTACTGTGGCTTTTAAAGCTGTAGATGCAAATGAACAACCTATAGATCTAAAGGGTAAAATTTTTGATTCTGAAGGTGCTCTAGTGGCATTGTTTATAAGTCAACATGATGGTATGGGAAAATTTCCATTTAAACCCATTAAAGGGAAACAGTATCGTGCTGAAGCTACTACTTCCAACGGAGAGTTAATAGAAGTAATGCTTCCTAATATACAGGAAACGGGTTATTTGTTAAGTTTCAAAAAAATTAATGAAAAGGAAGTGATAACAATAAAAACAAATCAAGAAACCTTATTACAAGAACCTAATGCCCCTCTTACTTTAATTGGTACATCAAGAGGTATTTCTTATTTTGAAGGCACGCAACCATTAACAGAAACTACATTATCCTTTCAGTTACCTAAAAATGATTTTCCAGAAGGTATTACTCAGCTAACCTTATACGGTGCCAATTTAAAACCGCAAAGTGAACGGTTAATATTTATTGAAAAGGAACATGATTTAGAGTTAAATATAATTACCGACAAAAAAACGTATGAGCCTAACGAGAAGGTTACCGTTACTGTATCATCTAAAACGAAAACAGGTCAAGTCGTGCCAGCTAGCTTTTCATTAAGTTCAACAGACACTAATGGTGTAAAGGATGAGAAAGATTATGGGATCAATATTAGTTCATATTTTTTAATGGAATCAGATATTAGAGGGCAAGTACACAATCCGAGTTACTATTTTGATGACAGTAACCCTAACCGATTGGATCATTTAGATTTATTGCTTTTAACACAAGGATGGAGAGATTTTATATGGAAAACAATGCCTCAAGAAAATGATAGTATTCATTATAATATTGAAAAAAACTTTACTATTTCAGGACGTGTAAAACAGCTTTTAGGTAATAAACCTAAGGCGAATAGTAATGTAACCTTGGCTATAGTAAATAAAAAAGGTTTCAATATTTTTAACACTGTCACGAATTCTGAAGGAGGTTTTAAGTTTGATGACCTTTCGTTTTTTGGAGAAACGAATATATTTTTAAATTCTAGAAATGAAAAAGGAAATAATAATGGAGAAATTATAATGTATTCGACTAAAAAAAATATTCCTTTAGAAACAGATTTTAAAAAAACTAATTTTATTTTCAATAAAACAACAAACACCATAAAGGAAAATATATATAAAAAATATGTGATGAATGGTATTGCGCCAGAAAACATGTTGGATGAAATTGAAATAATTGGAAAAAAGAAAGAAAAAGGAACACCAAGCTTATATGGAAATGCAGATAATACTTTTATAATTGATGATAAAACACAGCATTTTACAGATATATATCAATTAATACAGTTTTCCTTACCAGGTGTAATGGCTATTGGAGGCAATATAGGCTTTAGTAGATTTGGAGGACGTCCAGCTTACATAATGATTGATGGTGTAGAATGGGATCAAGCCGATTTAAGAGGTATAAGTACCGATGATGTAGCAAAAATAGAAGCTTTTAAAGGTCCTAGCACGGCTATATTTGGTTCAAGAGGCGCTAATGGTGTTATTATAATTTACACTAAAGATGGTTTTGTTAATAATAAGCCTAAAAAAAAATATCATTCAATAACAAAGACATTAGATGGTTATTATGATGCCCGTTACTTTTATTCGCCAAATCCAGAAAAGCTAAATTTAGATTTTGATAATAAATTGACTGTTCGTAATACGCTATACTGGAACCCTTACATACATCCAGACGAAACAGGTATCTCACAAGCAACTTATTATAACAGTAAGGTTGAAACGACTGTGAAAGTAAGTTTAGAAGGAATAACAGCAACAGGTATTCCTGTTGTGTTAAAAACGCATTACAGTATTAAAAGTAATTAATTATATAATCAACTTATAAGAGAACAGAGTGTTTTAAAAAGAGGATTATGTTTAACAGTTTTACTTTAAGACTAAATTTTCTATTATTTTCATAATTTGGGAAGCTATTAGGTTTATTCAAAAAACACTAATTTTGCATCAAAATTTTTAACGTGGTAAAAATACACAATATAGAACTTCCCGATTTCCCATTGCTTCTGGCACCCATGGAAGATGTTAGCGACCCACCATTTCGTGCTTTATGCAAGGAACAAGGTGCTGATGTTGTATATACCGAATTCGTATCAAGCGAAGGTTTAATTCGTAACGCCGCCAAAAGCGTTATGAAGTTAGATATTTATGAAAAAGAGCGACCTGTAGGCATTCAAATATTTGGAGCCAATTTAGAAAGCATGCTGCAAACCATTGATATTGTAGCAGAATCTAAACCAGACATCATCGATATTAATTTTGGTTGCCCCGTAAAAAAAGTAGTAAGTAAAGGGGCGGGTGCAGGCATTTTAAAAGATGTTTGCCTTATGGAGCAACTTACCGCCGAAATGGTAAAACGCACCAACATACCTATAACAGTTAAAACCCGTTTGGGTTGGGATCACGATTCCATAAGAATCCTTGAAGTTGCCGAACGCTTACAAGATGTGGGATGTAAAGCCATTGCCATTCATGGACGCACCCGTGCACAAATGTATAAGGGAAATGCCGACTGGAAACCTATTGCCGATGTTAAAAACAACCCACGTATGCATATTCCCGTATTTGGGAATGGGGATGTAGATACGCCAGAAAAAGCCATGGAAATGCGCGATGTTTATGGTTTAGATGGCTGTATGATAGGGCGTGCGAGCATTGGCAACCCTTGGTTTTTTAAGCAAGTAAAACACTTCTTTTCAACAGGCGAACATTTAGCGCCTATTTCTATTGAAGAACGTGTTGAGGCAGCGCGCCGCCATTTACAAATGGCTATCGATTGGAAAGGGGAAATTTTGGGTGTTTTCGAAACCCGTCGCCATTACACCAATTACTTTAAAAACATTCCGCATTTTAAAGAATTAAGAATGAAAATGGTAACCAGCGACCGCTCCGAAGATGTTTTTGCAGCATTTGATGAGGTACAGGATCAATTTGCCAATTATCAATTTATAGAGTAGTTTTATTTGGGCAAATGGCAAGCCACCGCGCTATTCATTACTAGTTTTGGCTCGATGCACGCCTCGCCAAAAGCTATCCATTACTATCGCTTTTGCGGGCAATTTAATGGACACCTATTTTGTTCTGAAGTTAAAGTTGTAAAAACGGAAAGGTTCTTCGTAAGAATTATTGAGATATGTATGGTTTGATCTCTCTCAATTTTATAGAGAATCACTTCAGAAAGCTCGTTTTTATAGCAAATCGCCCAAATTAATGTTCTTCAACCAAAGGTTTTGTAATTCTTACCGATGCTATTTTTGAAGCAATGATGCCTAAAACCGAAATAGTTATAAACACAATAAATAAATTTTCAATTTTAATATTTACAGGGTAAGCCAGCGAAGGGGTTATCATAACCAACGAAAATGTTTTTTGAAGAAAAACAATAATAAGGCTAATTAGTAAGCCTATAAAACCGCCTACAACACCCATTAAACTCCCTTGGTAAAAGAAAATACGGCGAATATCTCTTACTGTCACTCCTATATTGAATAAGGTATTAAGACTTCGTTTTTTATCCAGCATCATCATAATTAAGGAGCCTATAACATTAAAAAAGGCAATAATTAAAACCAGTGTAAATATTAAGTAAACCGCTAAATTTTCGGTATTAAGCATTTTATAAAGAGCGTCGTTTAATTGTGCCCTGTTTTTTACAATAACCTTATCACCTAAAATAGCTTGAATGTGCTTTTTCGCAAGGGCCTCATCGATACCTTCTTTAAGCTTAAATTCTATAGCACTTATTTGGTTCGGTTCGTAATTTAATAAGTTTTTAGCCAAATCTATAGGAGCAAAAATATAGGTGTCGTTTAGTTTTTCATTAATAAAAAACACCCCTACATTCATGACGTTAATGCTATTAAATGCATTTTTTGTAGAGGTTATTTGTCCTTTTCCTGGTTTTGGGACATAGACTTTTATAGGACTTGTATAATCTATAATTCCCAATGAGAGGTTGTTAGCAATTCCCCATCCAACGACTATTTGTCGGGATTTTTGTTCTATCCAAGTACCATGTTCTATAACGGTATCAAAATTAACTACGTTTTCATAGTGTTCATCAACACCTTTAATAGTAGCAATGGTATTTTTATCTTGTGATTCAATGATAACGCGTTCTTCAATAATTTTAGCGTATTGGGCAATGTCGTTTAACTTATTAAGTTCGCTTATATTATCATCGGTTAAAATAAACGATTTTCCTACCGCTGTTTCAGCTTTCAAATCAGGGTCTATAATACTAGAAAATTGAAGGGTAAAATCTTTTAAACCCGAAAAACCAGAAAGCACGATAAATAAGGATGCAGAGCCTAAAATAACACCAATAACAGCTATTATGGTAATAAAATTAATAGCATTATTACTGCTTTTTGATCGTAAATAACGTTTTGCTATATATAAAGAGAAGTTCAAATTTCGATTAAGATTTTTTCCTTTTGTCTAAAATAGTTGGGTCTTTAATAGGGTTTTCTTGTCCCTTTAAAGATTGATCAATTTGGTCAATATATTCTAAAGAGTCGTCTATAAAAAACTCTAAATTAGGCATACGACGTAGTTGATTTTTGGTACGTTGCGCCAATTCGTGTCTAATTAATGGCGTGTTCGACTTTATTCCAATTAATAATTCTTTTGCTTTATCGTTAGGAAAAATACTTAAATATACTTTAGCAACCGATAAATCTACCGTTACTTTAACTTTAGACACTGATATTAGTATACCGTGTAAGCCACCTTGAGTGGCAGCACCTTGTAGCACTTCAACCAAATCGCGTTGTAAAACCGATCCTATTTTTTTCTGTCTTTGACTTTCCTCCACGTTGCTCATTTGATACCCATTAAAGGTTTAGAAAACAAAAATAGAGGTTATTTAAAGATTATCTTACTTTTGATTAGCAAAATTTGTATATTAAGTATAATTTGTAAGTCTATTAATTGAAATTAAACTTTTACAGAATTAAATTTCTCCTTTACTTAGAGTGAACTCGGTAATGACAAAAAAGTAATGAATGAATAAAATTGAACACATAGGAATTGCGGTTAAAAATCTAGAGACTTCTAATGAATTGTTTTCCAAACTTTTTGGATCCCCAAGTTATAAAACCGAAACAGTAGAAAGCGAAGGTGTAAAAACATCTTTTTTTAAATTAGGAAACAATAAAATAGAACTTTTAGAAGCAATAAATGAAGATAGTCCTATAGCAAAGTTTATTAATACAAAGGGAGAAGGTATTCATCACATTGCTTTTGATGTAGATGATATGGAAATTGAAATAAAAAGATTAACTACTGAAGGGTTTGTTGTTTTAAACGAAAAACCTAAAAAAGGAGCTGATAATAAGCTAGTTGTTTTCTTGCATCCTAAAACCACAAATGGTGTTCTTATTGAGTTGTGTCAAGAAATTTGTTTAAAAGAATAATTTTCTTGTAGAGTTTTAAAATTAGTATTAAATTCGCAGCCAATTTCGGAATGAAACTGTATTTATTATGGTAACATAAACGGATCGGTCCTATAGCTCAGTTGGTTAGAGCACCTGACTCATAATCAGGTGGTCCCTGGTTCGAGCCCAGGTGGGACCACTTTTAGAGATTGTAAAGCCTTTCATAACTGAAAGGCTTTTTATTTTATAAAGACAAAACATAAATTCTTTTCATAAAATAGGTACTGGTTTTTAAAACAAGTATAAAATCCTTTTTATAAAATTTCTTTTCTATACTATTTTATATATATTTGCTTTGATTAATAAAAAAATGAGGGATTATTTTTTTGTGTCAGATATTATTTTAAAATAGTATCATTTTAAATACAAAAAATAGCGAAAAATGCACTTTATCGAATATTTTAACGTTTCAAGGACGTTTTTTGGTATAGAATTAGTGTAATAATTTTGCTCACTCAGTTTTTTTTATACATTTGTACCCCATGATAATACAAAACAAAAGAATATTTGCCTCAATCTTATTTGTATTAATAAGTTTTGTATGTGCAGCAGCACAAGCAGGAGGAAGTACGCCACCACCTCCTATGACGCCACCACCTGGTTTACAGTTGCCTATAGATGGGGGGCTGTTAGTAGCTACTTGTGTTGGGCTATTTTATGGTGCTAAAAAACTATTATTTAATAAAAACTAGTCTTTTATTAAATATTTTGAAGCTCTAAAAGTTTAGAGACATATTTTCCTAAAACATCAAATTCTAAATTTACTATAGTACCTTCTTTAAAGGTCTTAAAGTTGGTGTTATTATAAGTATAAGGTATTATAGCAACACTAAAGCTATCTTTTTTAGAGTTTACAACCGTTAAACTCGTTCCATTAATAGTTATCGAGCCCTTTTCAATGGTAATATTATTAAGAGAGGTATTGTAATTAAAAGTAAAGATCCAACTTCCGTTAGCTTCTTCAATATTCGTGCAAATTGCCGTTTGGTCTACATGGCCTTGTACAATATGTCCATCCAGTCTGTCACCTAATTTCATAGCGCGTTCTAAGTTTACTTGGTTACCAATTTTAAGTGTGCCTAAATTGGTTTTGTTTAGCGTTTCTTTTATAGCAGTAACGGTGTATTCTTTATCATTAATATCAACTACCGTTAAGCAAACGCCATTATGCGCTACACTTTGATCTATCTTTAATTCATGTGTAATGGTGCTTGTTAGAGTAATATGGAGATTATCTAATTCTGTTTTTAAATTTGAAATGGTGCCTATATCTTCAATTATTCCAGTAAACATAATATTGTTTGTTTATTTAACTAAATTTGCATTATCAAAATTACAAACAAAAGTTGTCATTCTTAATGAAGAAATCGGAAAATATAGTAGTTGGCATATCAATAGGTGACTTAAATGGCATTGGTGGAGAAATTGTATTAAAAACATTTGAAGATTCTAGAATGTTAGAATTTTGTACACCTGTAATTTTTGCTTCGGCAAAAGTCATGAGTTTTTTTAAATCACACTTTAAGTCAGAAATCAATTTCAATAGTATAAATCACCTCAATCAATTAGTTTTTGGAAAGGTTAACGTATTTAATTGTTGGAATGAACCTGTAAACATTGAATTTGGAAAAGAAGACATTAAGATAGGTAGTTATGCTATCAAGTCGTTGCAAGCAGCAACAAAAGCACTTAAAGACAATCATATAGATGTTTTGGTAACGGCCCCTATAAATAAGCATAATATACAATCTGAAGATTTTAAATTTCCAGGTCATACCGATTATTTGGCACAACAGTTAGAAGGGGAAAGCCTGATGTTTATGGTAACCGATTCATTAAGAGTTGGTTTACTAACAGACCATGTTCCAGTAAAAGATATTATAGTGAACTTGACGGAAGCATTAATAGTTAAAAAAATAAATGCTGTTTACAACTCTCTATTAAAAGACTTTAATATTGTAAGACCAAAAATTGCCGTTTTAGGTATTAATCCGCACACGGGAGATAATGGTGTAATAGGTAACGAAGATGACACTATTTTACGTCCAACACTTCAAAAAATAAAAGAAGAAGGTAAATTAGTTTATGGGCCTTATGCTGCCGATAGTTTTTTTGGTTCTAATAATTATAAAAATTTTGATGCCATAGTAGCCACTTATCACGATCAAGGTTTGATACCTTTTAAAACATTATCATTTGGTCAAGGGGTTAATTTTACGGCAGGATTAAATAAAATTAGAACTTCGCCAGACCACGGAACTGCCTATGAAATTGCAGGAAAAGGAGAGGCCGACGAGAATTCTTTTAAAGAAGCCGTTTTTGCTGCCATACAAATATTTAATAACAGATCTGATTATGAGGGACTTACATTAAATCCTTTAAAAAAATCAAATCAAAAGATGTAAACAAAAAAATGTTTATAAGTAATGTTGCTTAAATAAAAATTTATATATTTGCAGGCTCAAAATAGATGTGATAATGAAGGCATTAAAAGAGTTTACAATTCCATTTGTAGGGTTAAAGCTAGGAAAACACCATTTTGAGTATAAAATAGAGAAAGCGTTCTTTGAATATTTTGAGTATGAAGAGTTTAACGATGTAAATATTGACGTACATCTTGTATTAGATAAAAAGTCAACTTTATTAGAATTAAACTTTAAAATTTCAGGATTTGTAAATGTTAATTGCGATTTAACAAACGAACCTTATAATCAAATCATAAATAATGAGTTTGATTTGGTGGTGAAATTTGGAGATGAATACAATGACGAGTTAGAAGATATTCTTATTGTGCCTCACGGGACATACGAAGTTAATATTCAACAATACATTTACGAATTAATTGTACTTTCTGTACCAATTAAACGCATACATCCAGGAGTTGAAGATGGAACTTTAGATTCTGATATACTTGATAAACTAGAAGAATTAAGCCCAAAGCTTAAAGAAGAAAAAGAAACTGAAGAGGAAACCGATCCTCGTTGGAATACATTAAAGAAACTATTAACGGATAAATAAATATAAAAAATGGCACATCCTAAGAGAAAAATCTCGAGAACAAGAAGAGATAAAAGAAGAACACATTATAAAGCAACTGCGCCACAGATTGCTACTTGCCCAACAACAGGTGAAGCACATTTGTATCACAGAGCACACTGGCATGAAGGAAAACTATATTACAGAGGTCAAGTGTTAATTGACAACTCTGAAGCTGTAGAAAACGTAGCATAAATAGTATGCACGCATATAATAAAACGCTCACATGTGAGCGTTTTTTTTATGATATGCTTTTTCTACAGGACAAAAACACGTAATTTGTATAATCTTTCGTCAAATTTTAGTAGTTTTCACGAAATTTTGAGTGTTTTTGTTCAATTTTAATGATTTTTTGATCAATTTAACTATAAAGTTATGGGAAAAATCTCAGCAGCAATAACCGCTGTTGGTGCATATGTGCCAGAATACGTATTAACCAATCAAATTCTTGAAACATTGGTTGATACTAATGATGAATGGATAACTTCCAGAACAGGAATAAAAGAACGTCGTATACTCAAAGACGAAGGAAAAGGAACTTCTTACCTAGCGATTAAAGCAGCACAAGACCTTATTAATAAAACTGGGATAGACCCAAAAACGATTGAACTTGTTATTGTTGCAACCGCAACACCAGATATGAAAGCGGCTTCCACAGCTTCTTTTACTGCTACTGAAATAGGTGCGACAAATGCATTTTCATTTGACATGGACGCAGCTTGCTCTAGTTTTTTATACGGTATGTCTGTTGCAGCTAGTTATATAGAGTCAGGTCGTTATAAAAATGTATTATTAATTGGCGCTGATAAAATGTCTTCAATAATTAATTATACAGATCGGGCCACTTGTATTATTTTTGGTGATGGAGCAGGTGCTGTTTTGTTTGAACCTAATGAAGAAGGTTTAGGTCTTCAAGACGAATACCTTAGAAGCGATGGTAGTGGTAGAGAGTTTTTACAAGCCACTTACGGTGGATCTTCTTTTCCAATAACACCGGAAGCTCTAGAAAAAGGAGGACAGTATGCTTTTCAAGAAGGAAAAACGGTATTTAAAAACGCCGTGTTTAATATGGCAGATGCTGCTGTTAAAATATTAGAACGTAATAATTTAACCAAAGAAGATGTCGATTGGTTGGCTGCACATCAAGCAAATAAGCGTATTATTGATGCAACTGCTCAACGTATCGAATTAGAAGAATCGAAAGTGATGATTAATATTCATAAGTATGGTAATACAACATCAGCGACGTTACCATTACTATTAAGTGATTATGAATCGCAACTTAAAAAAGGAGATAATGTAATTTTTGCCGCTTTTGGAGGCGGATTTAATTGGGGATCCATTTATTTAAAATGGGCATATAATTCAGTAAACTAACCATTAACTAATTAGTAAAGATTATGGATATTAAAGAAATTCAAAACTTAATCAAATTTGTTGCCAAATCAGGGGCAAGTGAGGTTAAATTAGAAATGGATGATATTAAAATCACCATAAAAACAGGGTCAGACCCAGAAACAACAGCCGTTCATTATGCACCAGTAACAACTCAAATGCCTCAAATGCATGCACCAGTTACTGAAGCAAAATCAACTACCGAAGGTGCTGTACCTGTAGCTCAAGCAACGGAAGACTCAAAATACATCACTATAAAATCGCCTATTATTGGAACTTTTTATAGAAAACCATCACCTGACAAGCCTTTATTTGTTGAGGTTGGGCAAACCATTGCAGAAGGTGATGTGCTTTGTATTATAGAAGCGATGAAACTTTTTAACGAAATTGAATCTGAAGTTTCCGGAAAAGTGGTTAAAATATTAGTTGATGATTCATCACCTGTAGAATTCGATCAACCATTATTTTTGGTAGACCCATCTTAATATAAATCCCAATTTTCAATTGCCAAATTCCAACAACAACTTTTGGGATTTGTTTTTTGAATATTGAAAATTTGAAGAATTTATGTTTAAAAAAATATTGATTGCCAATAGAGGGGAAATAGCACTGCGTGTTATTAGAACCTGTAAAGAAATGGGCATAAAAACAGTGGCAGTATATTCTACCGCTGATGCTGAAAGTTTGCATGTTAAGTTTGCAGATGAAGCTGTTTGTATAGGACCACCATCTAGTAGTTTATCATATTTAAAAATGTCTAACATTATAGCAGCGGCCGAAATTACCAATGCAGATGCTATACATCCAGGTTACGGATTTTTATCAGAAAACGCTAAATTTTCAAAAATTTGTGAAGAACACGGAATAAAATTTATTGGTGCTTCTCCAGAAATGATTGATAGGATGGGAGACAAAGCCAATGCAAAAACGACTATGATTGCTGCAGGCGTGCCTTGTGTTCCAGGAAGTGAAGGGATTATAAAGTCATTCGAAGAATGTGAAAAAATCGCTAAAACTACAGGATATCCAGTCATGCTTAAAGCTTCTGCTGGAGGCGGAGGAAAAGGAATGAGAGGCGTTTTTAAACCTGAAAATTTAAGAGACGCTTGGGATTCTGCACGCCAAGAAAGTAAAGCTGCTTTTGGCAATGACGATATGTACATGGAGAAACTTATTGAAGAACCAAGACATATTGAAATTCAAATTGTAGGAGATTCTACAGGAAGAGCATGTCATCTATCTGAAAGAGATTGCTCCATTCAACGTCGTCATCAAAAGTTAACTGAAGAAACTCCTTCACCATTTATGACTGATGAACTTCGAGAAAAAATGGGAGCTGCAGCTGTAAAAGCAGCAGAATATATTAAATACGAAGGCGCAGGAACTATTGAATTTTTAGTAGATAAGCACCGCAATTTCTATTTTATGGAAATGAATACGCGTATTCAAGTAGAACATCCAATTACAGAACAAGTTATCGATTTCGATTTAATTCGCGAACAAATTCTTGTGGCTGCTGGCGTGCCAATTTCAGGTAAAAATTATTTGCCAAAATTACATTCTATTGAATGTCGTATTAATGCCGAAGACCCGTTTAATGGGTTTAGACCATCACCAGGAACTATTACAACATTGCATGCGCCAGGAGGTCATGGTGTACGTTTAGATACGCATGTATATGCTGGTTATACGATTCCGCCAAATTACGATTCAATGATTGCTAAGTTAATAACAACAGCGCAAACTAGAGAAGAAGCTATTAATAAAATGAAGCGCGCTTTAGATGAATTTGTAATTGAAGGGGTAAAAACCACGATACCATTCCACAGACAATTAATGGATCACCCAGATTATTTAGCTGGAAATTACACGACCAAGTTTATGGAAGATTTTGTAATGGAAAAACAAATTGAAGAATAAATATTAAAAACTCCGGAAGCAATTTCGGAGTTTTTTTATGGTGTTCCTTTCGCTTTTTTAAGGAAAAGCAAAAGTCAAGCTTTACTCATTATTTTTTAATTTTGAATAATGTATTCGTGAATATAAATATTTCACTACTCGCTTCCCGATAAAAATCGGGAGAGCTCAAACAAACCGTTCAATCCTTCACACAACAACCTAAGGCCAAATTCACTATTTTTGTCCATAATGAACAGCAACCTCATTTAAAAATGCTAGGAATTATGACATTAGAACAATAGTATATGAAAAAGATATTTAGGTTTTTATTTAAAAGTCTCCTTTGGTTTTTTGCTATTTCAATAGGCTTAGTTATTCTATTTAAATGGTTGCCTATTCCAATAACACCTTTAATGGTTATAAGAACTGTTGAGCAAAAAAAGGAAGGAAAAGATATAGTGTGGAAACATGATTGGGAGTCTATTGATAATATTTCTAAAAACCTGCAACTAGCAGTTATATGTAGTGAGGATCAAGACTTTTTAAACCATCATGGGTTTGATATGAAGGCGATTGAAAAAGCCTTGGAATACAATAAAAAAGGTAAGAAAACGAGAGGCGCTAGCACCATTAGCCAGCAAACTGCTAAAAATGTTTTTCTTTGGCCAAATAGGAGCTGGTTACGTAAAGGACTAGAAGCTTATTTTACATTTTTAATAGAATTAATTTGGTCTAAAGAACGAATCATGGAAGTGTATTTAAATAGTATTGAAATGGGTAATGGTATTTATGGAGCTGAAGCTGCTGCACAACATTGGTTTAAACGACCAGCGGCTAATTTACGGCAACAAGAAGCTGCTGCTATTGCTGCCATTCTTCCAAGTCCGTTAAGATATAGAGCAAATCCAGCTACCAATTATATTCAAGGTAGAAAGAATTGGATAATCCGGCAAATGCATTTTTTTGGTCCTTTAAATTACAATTAAACATGGGTTCAAGCTCGACCATTAAAGAATATTTGTATGCGCAATGTGTAGATTTTGTTGAACACAGGTTTCAAACGATTCAAAACACCATTCAAGAAATTCAGGAATCGTTGCTTTCTGAAACTAAAAGTAGCGCGGGCGATAAACACGAAACAGGGCGCGCTATGTTGCAACTGGAACGTGAAAAAGCAGGGAATCAGCTTGCAGAAATTCAGAAAATTAAAGAGATTTTTTCTAAAATAGATATTTCTAAAACTTCAAAAACTATTGGCCTAGGGAGTCTTGTTTATACCACAAACTCTAATTATTTTATTGGAATAAGCGCTGGCGAATTATCGGTAGATTCAACAAAATTTTATGCTATTTCTGCTAATACACCTATTGGGCAATTATTAATGGGAAAAACAATTGGAGAAGAAATTGTTTTTAGAGGACAGAACTTTGTTGTAAAAGAAGTCCTTTAGAATATCAAAATTTGAATCTTAAAAATAACAGTGGCCAACATATGTATAAAATAAACCTTTTAAAATGTGCTTTAGAGGTTATTATAAATGGAAAGACAAATAGGTAATCCTTTTTTAAGTACTTTTTTGTGTTCAAAAAATACATTATTACCATCTAAATCAGCTTCAATTAAATAATAATAACCTTTATAATAAGATTTTTTTACAACGGCTTTTAAGTTCGATGTATCAACTATTTTTAATTGGTTGGCATATATAATTCCTCCATTAATTACATTAAACTCGCCAAAAAATGAAGCAATCAATTTGTCTTCTGGGTTTTTATAAAGTTGTTGGGGCGTGCCTTTTATCATAATCTTAGCATCGTGCAATACCATCATATGGTCTGAAAAGGACAGTACATCATCTTTATCATGCGTAGCAACAATACAAGTAATTTTCTTTTCTTTTAAATATTTAAAAAGACTGCGTCGTAACGACTGTTTTTTAAAATTATCAATATGGCTAAACGGCTCATCGAGTAATAAAACTTCGGGTTGTTTTGCAATTGCACGGGCAATAGCAACGCGTTGTTTTTGTCCGCCACTTAATTCTTTAACTTTAATATGTGCGTAAGCTTGTAATTCAACAACTTCTAAAAGTTCGTTTGTACGAGCTTGTTTTTCTTCAGGATAAAAATTTGAAAGATAGGCTCCAATATTTTCAGCAACAGTAATAAAAGGCATCAAATCGAATTCTTGAGCCACATATTTCATATATTCAGGTCCGATAATGAGATTGTGTTTAGGTCCTAAAATTTCATTGTCTTTCCAGAAAATGTTACCTTCATTTAAATCATAAGTGCCGTAAAGCAACTTCAAAAGCGTGCTTTTTCCAGAACCGCTTTCACCAATAATAGAGAAATGCTCACCTGTTTTAACAGAAAAACTAATATCCTTTAAAATGGGTTGTTTTTTATATTGGAAAGTTAGGTTGTTTACTTGTAGCATAAAATGATTTTGCTCAATGATGTAAAGAGGTATAGTTTTTTGGTGTCTTAATTTTTTATTTTATTTGGTAACTCTTTAAACCCCATATTAAATAGTGTAAACCCAAAAACATCGGCATATTGTTCAATAGTTTTACTTACTGGAGTTCCTGCGCCATGACCGGCATCGGTTTCAATACGTATGAGTGTGGGGTTGTTCCCTGTTTGCTTATTCTGTAATTCGGCTGCAAATTTAAAACTATGCGCAGGTACCACACGGTCGTCATGGTCGCCTGTAGTTATTAAAGTAGCGGGATATGGGACGCCTGTTTTTACATTATGCACTGGTGAATAATTTTTAAGATATTCAAACATTTCTTTAGAATCTTCGGCAGTACCATAATCGTATGCCCAGCCAGCTCCAGCTGTAAATGTGTGATATCGCAACATGTCTAATACACCAACGGCAGGCAATGCTACTTTAGCTAAATTAGGGCGTTGCGTCATAACGGCTCCTACTAGTAAGCCTCCGTTTGAGCCTCCTCGAATTGCTAGATAATCTGATGAAGTATAATTATTTGAAATTAAATATTCCGCAGCTGCTATAAAGTCATCAAATACATTTTGTTTTTTCATTTGGGTACCAGCATCGTGCCATTTCTTGCCATATTCACCACCCCCACGCAAATTAGGTACGGCTAAAATACCACCTTGTTCCATCCAAACCGCATTGGGAATACTAAAAGCAGGTGTTAAACTAATATTGAAACCACCATATCCGTAAAGAATGGTTGGATTTTTATCATTGAGTTTTAATCCTTTTTTGTGAGTAATTATCATCGGGATTTTAGTGCCGTCTTTTGAAGTGTAAAAGACTTGTTCACTTTCGTAAGCATCACTATCAAATTCTATTTTTGGTTTCCAATATAAAGATGTGTTTCCCGTTTTTGGGTTGAACTTATAAATATTTGAAGGCGTATTGTAATTCGTAAATACATAATATAAAACAGCATCTTCTGCTTTTCCTCTAAAACCATCGGCGGTTCCTAACCCTGGAAGTTCAATCTCTTTAATTAAATTCCCTTGATAATCATATTGTTTTACTTTGGAAATAGCATCAACCATATAATTTGCAAAGAAATATCCACTTCCTTTTGATGGGTTTAAAACAAATTCAGTTTCTGGAATAACATCTACCCAATAGTCTGGAGTTGGATTTGAAGCATCAACCGAAACAATTTTTTTGTTTGGCGTATTTAGATTGGTTACTATAAATAGTTTGCTACCTTTATTTTCTATTACATAGGAATCACTATCCGTATGGTTTAAGATAGTAATTAATGGGCTGTTTTTATTTGATAAATCTTTTATAAAGAGTTTGTTTCCTGATGTAGAAATACGGGGTGTGATAATTAGATACCGATTGTCTTCAGTAACATTAGCATAAATATACCGATGTTTTTCTTCTGGTTTTCCACCATAAATAAGAGCATCTTCGCTTTGAGAAGTTCCAAGTTTATGATAATATACTTTGTGCTGATCGGTTTTAGCAGAGAGTTCGCTGCCTTTTGGTTTGTCATAACTAGAATAATAAAACCCTTCATTTTTGAACCAAGAAATCTGAGTAAATTTAACGTCAATTAAAGTGTCTTCAATAGGTTGTTTTGTTTCAGTATTTAAAATTATTACTTTTCGCCAATCGCTACCACCTTCTGAGATAGAATAGGCTAATAGGCTTCCATCTTTTGAAAAACTTAAAGCATCTAGCGAGGTTGTGCCATTTTTAGAAAAGGTGTTAGGGTCTAAAAACAATTCATCTTTACCGTTTTCTTTTTTCCTGTAAAGCACATTTTGGTTTTGCAAACCATCGTTTTTGGAGAAATAAGTGTAGCCGCCTTCAATAAAAGGGGCACCAATTTTTTCATAATTCCAAATTTCAGAAAGACGTTCTTTCAGTTCATTTATATAAGGAATTTGTTTTAAATAGTTTGAAGTACATTCATTTTGTGCTTGTACCCAAGCTTCTGTTTCTTTACTTTGGTCGTCTTCCAACCAGCGATAAGGGTCTTTTATTTCTATATCAAAGTAAGTATCAGTGGCATTAACAGTTTTTGTTTTAGGGTAATTCACAAGGGAGTCTTTTTTTTCTGTAAAATCTTTTTGACAAGTCTTAAAACTTAGTATGGCTATAAAACAGATTATTAATTTATTCATACCGTTAGTGGTTTATAATAATTCAAAATTAAGCAAAATACTTTAGTTGAAATGGTGTCTTAACATTTTATGATTACTAATAAATTAGAAGACTTGTTTATCTTTGAAATATTTTTTAAAATGATTGATTATGAAGAGACCCCTTATTATTTTATTATTAACACTAAGTAGCTTTACACTATTTTCTCAGGCTGAAATTACTGAAACTGAGATTAAAGACCATATTGAATTTTTAACTTCTGAAAAGAATGCAGGGCGATATCCTGGAGGAAAAGCAAATAAGCGTGTTGTTAAATATTTGATAGAGGCATTTAAAGAAATAGGATTGGAAGCTTTTAATCAGGATTATAAGCAAGTTTTTGAGGTAGCCTTGCGAGTAGAAAAAGGAGTAAAAAAACAACCAATAGTAAAAACGTGGAATGTTGTTGGTTTTATTAAAGGGAATGACCCAGATTTGCAACATGAGTACATTGTTTTAGGCGCACATTATGATCATTTAGGACTTGGCGGTCCTTCTTCCAAATCGGAGAAGAAAAATACAATTCATTACGGTGCCGATGATAATGCTAGCGGAACTGCGGCCTTATTGGAAATTGCTGAAAAACTCATAAATAATAAAGAACAGTTAAAAAGAAGTGTTTTGTTTATAGCCTTTGGAGCAGAAGAACAAGGGCTTCTAGGTAGTAAATATTTTGTAGAACATCCTTTAGTACCGCTTTCTCAAATCAAATTAATGATAAATATGGATATGGTCGGGAGATTGAATACTGAAAAACAGGTGTATATGGGTGGTGCAGGAACGTTTCCAGACGGAGTGCGTTTTATGAAAGAATTAGGTGAATATTTAGGACTACAACCCATTGTTCATTCTGGTTCAGTAGCAGGGTCTGATCATGTATCGTTTTATAAAAAAGGGATATCAGTTTTAGGAATGCACACTGGAGGTCACGATCAGTACCATACTCCAGAAGACACATTAGATTTAATTAATTTACCAGGAGAAAAAGAGGTCTGTGAATATATTTTTCAAACCATATTAGCTAAGGCTTCTTCAGATGAGGCTATCTTCTTTATAAACCAAGATTAAATAAAAAGCTCCAGATGATTATCTGAAGCTTTTTGTTTAATCTAAATACCGTTAATGTATTTATACTAAATTATTTTCAATTAAATATTCACTAATTTGAACAGCATTTGTAGCTGCTCCTTTTCGTAAATTATCGGCAACAATCCACATGTTTAAGGTGTTAGATTGCGATTCGTCTCTGCGTAATCGTCCCACAAAGACTTCATCTTTATCGTGCGCCAATATAGGCATGGGATAAGAGTTGGTTGCGGTATTATCCTGTAAAATAATTCCAGGCGTACTACTAATTATTTGTCTAACATCAGCCAAATCAAAATCATTTTCAAACTGAACATTTACGGCTTCTGAATGCCCTCCAGCAGTAGGAACACGAACCGCCGTAGCGGTTACCGAAAATGTTTTGTCATTAAATATTTTTTGAGGCTCTCTAGCCAATTTCATTTCTTCTTTAGTGTAACCATTTTCTAAAAAGCTATCACAATGAGGAATTACGTTTCGACTAATTGGGTAAGGATAAGCCATTTCTCCGTCAATCCCAGCAATTTCATTTTCTAATTGTTTAACAGCTTTAACACCCGTACCTGAAACCGACTGGTAGGTGGAAACCACAACACGTTTCATTTTATATTTTTTATGAAGTTGTGATAAAGCTAACACCATTTGAATGGTTGAGCAATTCGGATTGGCAATAATTTTATCGTCTTTAGTTAATTCATGTGCATTAATTTCAGGAACCACTAATTTTTTAGTAGGATCCATTCTCCAAGCAGAAGAATTATCCACTACAGTAGTACCAGCTTCTGCAAATTTTGGGGCCCATTCTAAAGAGGTGTCTCCTCCAGCCGAAAAAATAGCAATTTGTGGTTTTGCCGCCACTGCATCAGCCAATCCAATTACGGTATATTCTTTATTTTTATAAGTCAATTTTTTTCCAACGGAACGTTCAGATGCTACCAATAGCAATTCGGTTATAGGAAAATTACGTTCTGCAAGAACTTTTAGCATCACTTCACCCACCATTCCAGTGGCACCAACTACAGCTACTTTCATATTAGTTTAAATTAAAATTTTGAGCAAAATTAGACATTAATTACATTTTTAAACATACAAAAAGACCTCTATTTTCTCAAATAGAGGTCTTTTTAACAACAAATAACACAATGTTATTTATTTAACACAATGTTATTTTTTAAGTAAATCTCTAATTTGTATAAGTAATTCTTCTTGTGTTGGTCCTGCTGGTGTAGCGGGAGCGGGCTCTTCTTTTTTCTTGGTCTTATTGATTCCTTTAATAATCATAAACATAACGAATGCTACAATTATAAAGTCTATTAAACTTGTTAAGAAAGTTCCGTAAAGAACAGCAATTTCACCAGTTACTTCGCCTGCATCATTAACAACTCCTGGTGTAATAACATATTTTAAATCATTAAAGTTGGAATTAAATATTAACCCAATTATTGGAGATACAATTCCAGCAGTAAATGAAGTGACTACTTTGTTAAAAGCAGCACCCATTACAAAAGCAACTGCAATATCCACAAGGTTGCCCTTCATTGCAAATTCTTTAAATTCTTTTAGCATAATTATTGGTTTTTGATGGTTATATGACCCTAAGATAACTAAAAAAGTCACATTTTAATTGAAAAAATGCTTAATTCTCAACAAATGAGCGTTTTACTCGTTGTGAAATGGCTGTTATTAGTTCGTATGAAATGGTGTTGGCAGTTTCGGCTAACTTTTCAGCAGTGGTATTAGAATCAAAAACAATTACTTCATCTCCTTCTTTACAATCAATATTTGTAACATCTACCATTATCATATCCATACACACATTTCCAAGAATATAAGCCCGTTGCTTATTAATTATCACATACCCTTTGCCTTTTCCGTATTGTCTGCCAATACCATCGGCATGACCAATAGGTAAGGTGGCTGTTCTTAAAAAGGCATCGGTTTTAAAAGCTCGATTGTAACCTACAGATTGCCCTTTTTCTATGTCATGTATTTGAGAAATAATGGTTTTTAAAGTGCCAATAGGTTTAAAGTTTTTATTTTCTTTTTCTGAATTCCCAAAACCATACAGTCCAATACCACTTCGCACCATATCAAAATGTCCTTCTGGGTAGTTGAGAATGCCCGAAGTATTACAAATATGAAGCAGTGGCTTATAGCCGATTTGCGTTGCAATAGCTTCAGTGATTTTTTTAAATGTTTCTATTTGACTTATAGTGAAATCTCTTTCGTTTAAATCTTCGCTTGCTGCTAAATGAGAAAACACAGATTTTATTTTTACGGCAGAAGTTTCTTTTACTCTAAAAGCAATAGTATTCACATCATTTTCAGAAAACCCCAATCGGTTTAAACCCGTGTTAAACTTTATATGAATAGGGTAGTCGGTTAGTTTTTCCGCGGAAGCGATTGTAATAAATTCATTTAAAATTTTAGTATTGTATAAATTGGGTTCTAAACAATTTTCTATTAAAATATTAAAATTGGCCGCTTGTGGATGCAGTACCAAGATGGGTTTGGTAATACCCGCTTTTCTAAGTTTTACACCTTCATGTACAAAAGCCACGGCAAAATAATCTACAGGTAAGTTTTGTAAATAACAGGCAATTTCACAAGCGTCATTACCGTAGGCAAATGCTTTAACCACCGCCATAAATTTAGTATTGTTGGTGATTCTCGATTTTAAATGTTCAAAATTATGTTTTAAAGCTTTTAAATCGATTTCAAGTACAGTTTCTTGAGCTTTAGGCATCGGGATTTTGGGATTTTGCAGTCACTTCATCATCATCATTAACCTTGATATTTCTAACTTTGTCGCGCGTCATAGCTTTATAATAAGCAGCTCTGCTTAAGGGCTCGTATTCATCAACTTCGCCTAATAAAACTAAATTATCACTTTTCGATTTCCGGTAACTGTATTGCGCTAAATTGCCTGTTCTGGTACAAACGGCGTGTACTTTGGTAACATATTCGGCGGTAGCCATTAAACTAGGCATGGGGCCAAAGGGGTTGCCTTTAAAATCCATATCAAGTCCGGCCACAATAACGCGAACACCCTTATTGGCTAAATCGTTGCAAACACGTACAATTTCGTCATCAAAAAATTGAGCTTCGTCAATGCCAACCACATCACAACCATCAGCTAAAATAGGAATATTAGCAGCAGCAGGAACGGGTGTTGAGCGAATTTGGTTGGCATCGTGAGACACTACCATGTCTTCGTTATAACGCACATCAATTGTAGGTTTAAAGATCTCTACTTTTTGTCTTGCAAATTGCGCGCGTTTAAGCCTTCGGATAAGTTCTTCGGTTTTTCCTGAAAACATTGAGCCACAGATAACTTCAATCCATCCAAATTGTTCTTTATGATTTACTGTATTTTCGAGAAACATTTTGTAATTTTAACACTAAAATAAAGTGATTATTGGTTTGCATAAAGGTGACGTAAATTTATTAAAAAACAAAAGCCTAGGCAGCAATAATTTAAAAAATTTATAACAATGAAGAAGAAGTTAGAGTCTGAATTGATAAGTATTGCACACAGAATTCTTAAATTAAAAGGAAAAGAAGATGTTATTAAAATGCATGCCGAGGCATCGTTGCTTTTTGAAAAGTTATCAGTATTAAAATTTGCTCATGAAAATTTAGAAGATAATGCACCAACCATTGGAATCGATTCTTCTTTTTTTGAAATGTTAGACGGTGCTTTTAACAACAAAATAAGTGATAGTATTGAAGTAGAGGATAAAATTTATACGAATATGGATGCTATTGAAGAAGACCATATTATGGAACCAGGTATTGAAACCATTAAAGACATGCTAGCATTCATGCCAAAAGAACCAGAAAATATAGATGTTGTTTTAGAAGAGGCTAATCTGCAACAAAAAAATGAGTTAGACGATTTTATGACGAATTTTAAAGACATGCCTGTTTTCGACCCTGTGCCTCATTTACAAAATGGTATTTCAAATGAAAAAAAATCATTAAATGATAAATTAAAAATAGGGGCACTAAACATAGGCCTAAATGATAAATTAGCTTTTATTAAACATTTATTTGAGGGTAAACATGAAGATTACGATCGTGTTATTTCACAATTAAATACTTTCCAATCATTTAATAATGCTAAACAATTTATTATAGATATGGTAAAACCAGATTACAATAATTGGGTTGGTAAAGAAGAAGTAGAAGAACGATTCTTTCAAATTTTAGAAAGCAGATTTAATTAATGAGTAAACTTTACATTGTACCAACGCCTATTGGAAATTTAAAAGACATGACTTTTAGAGCTGTTGAGGTTTTAAAAGAAGTTGATTTAATTCTTGCTGAAGACACGCGTACTTCTGGGAAATTATTAAAACATTATGAAATTTCAACCCACATGCAGTCGCACCACATGCACAACGAGCATAAAACGGTTGAAAATTTAATACAAAAATTAAAAAGTGGCACCACTGTAGCATTAATTAGCGATGCGGGAACGCCGGCCATTTCCGATCCTGGATTTTTATTAACACGTGCGTGTATTGAAAACGACATAGAAGTAGATTGTTTGCCTGGAGCTACCGCATTTGTACCTGCATTAGTTAATTCGGGTTTGCCAAATGATAAGTTTGTTTTTGAAGGTTTTTTACCTGTTAAAAAAGGAAGACAAACACGTTTGCTTTTACTTGCTGAAGAAACAAGAACCATTATTTTTTATGAAAGTCCTCATAAATTAATAAAAACGCTTGGTCATTTTTGTGAATATTTTGGTGAAGATAGAGACGTTTCAGTGTCTAGAGAGCTTACAAAATTATATGAAGAAACCATACGAGGTACTGCAAAAGAAGTTTTGGAACATTATACCAATAAACCACCTAAAGGAGAAATTGTTATTGTGGTGGGTGGGAAAACAAAATAACAAATCTAACTTCGAATTAAAGTATTAAGAAGTTAATTAATGGAAGAAACGAAACATTATGACGTTTTCGTCATCGGAACTGGAATTGCGGGTCAAACGGCTGCTGAGGTGTGTGTGAAAAATAATTTAAAAGTGGGAATTGCAGATAACAGAGCGTTTGGAGGTACTTGTGCCATACGAGGTTGTGATCCAAAAAAAATATTATTACAGTTTACGGAATTGATTCATAAAAGCCAACTTTTAATAGGTGATGGTGTTTCAAAGCTTCCAAAGATTAAATGGAAAGAGGTACAGAAATTTAAATCATCCTTTACTGATGCGATTCCTTTAAGTACTGAAAAAAAATTATCCAATTTGGGAATTGAATATTACCATCAATCTCCTATATTTCAGAATGACAATCAGGTTTTGGTAGAAGGTAAATTGATATCTGCCAATACATTTGTGATTGCAACAGGAATGATTCCAAGACCATTGAAAATAACAGGTAATGAGTTTCTTGGTATTAGCGATGATATTCTTAATCTAAAAAAATTACCAAAAACGGTAACGTTTATTGGCTCCGGTTATGTAGGTATGGAGTTTGCTTGTATGATGGCTACCATGGGAAGTAAAGTAACAATGATTGAACATGGTTCAAAACCGTTAAAACAATTTGATGCTTTTTTAGTGGATAAATTAGTTACCCACCTTGAAACTATGGGAATCAGATTTATATTCAATGCGGAAGTCACTTCGGTTGAAAAACTAAAAAAGAACTTAAAAGTTAACTATTTATTAGACGGAAAAGAGAAATCTATTAAATCAAGTAAAGTTTTTAATACCGCAGGAAGAGTGCCATCCATTGAACTGCTTGAGCTGGAAAAAGCCCATGTGAAATTTGATAAAAGTGGTGTTTTAGTTGATGATTTTTTACAAAGTGTCTCTAACCCTCATATCTATGCCTGTGGTGATGTAAGTAGCAAATCACTTCCTTTAACACCGCTGTCGGGTTTACAAGGTTATGTTGTGGGTAATAATATCCTCAAAGCGAATTCTAAAAAGTTTGATGTGCCTTGTATTCCATCAACGGTGTTTACAAATCCGAAGCTTTCAAGTGTTGGGTATTCCGAAGAAGAGGCTCAAAAACGCTTCAAAAATATAAAAATATACCAAGGAGATGCCAGTGCTTGGTATAATGCTAAGAAAGAAAACAATCCTGTATACGCCTATAAAATTCTGGTTAATGAACGAACAAATGTTATTGTTGGAGCACATTTGTTAAGTTCGGAGGCAAATGAAACTATCAATGTTTTTTCAATGGCTATTCAACAAAAAATGACCGTTTTACAATTTAAAAAGCAAATGTTTACATATCCTTCTTACAGTAGCGATTTAAAAAGTATGTTGAAGGATACAGACTAAGCGATGCAAGACCTTCTCCAAATTCTAATAAACCAGCATCAACATATAATTCGGGTAAAACAAATAAGATTTATTAACAATGACTTTAGAAATATTTAAACAAAAATTAAAAGACACACCAAACAGTATGGAGTTTTCAGAAACGATGGGTGTTATAGAATCAAACTACGAGTTTACACCAACCGCTTTTAAAAATGGTGAATTGCAGAACAATGCCGGTGAAAATTCAGGTTCATGTAAATTATTTGCCTTTGCAAAACTGCAAGCTTTTACAAAAGAAGAAACATTAGCGTGTTTCGGGAAATTTTATTTTGATGATGTTTTAAAAGATCTCAATGGTACAGGGCATCAAAACATTAGAAACTTTATGAAAATAGGTTTTGAAGGGTTGGTTTTTGAAGGCGAACCATTAAAACTTAAATAGTTTTTTGTTTCAGATGCAAGACTTGTTACTAAATATAAGACAATGTTCCATCTGCGAAAAACACTTGCCTTTAGGTCCGAGACCCATTGTGACTGCACATCCCCATGCTAAAATTGTTATCATTGGGCAAGCGCCGGGAATTAAAGTGCATAACACTGGTATTCCTTGGAACGACGCTAGTGGGAATCGCTTACGTGATTGGCTAAACGTGACAGAAGAAGTGTTTTACGACGAAACCAAAATAGCCATCATACCTATGGGGTTTTGTTATCCTGGAAAAGGAAAAACGGGTGATTTACCACCGCGACCCGAATGTGCCCCACAATGGCATAAACCTTTGTTAGAACACTTAACAAATGTGGAATTGGTTATTTTAATTGGCATGTACGCACAAAACTATTATTTAGGAAAACAAGCAAAGAAAACACTAACCGAAACAGTTGCTAATTTTAAAGACTATTTGCCAAAGTATTTGCCATTGCCACATCCATCACCACGCAATCGGTTTTGGTTGACGAAGAATCCTTGGTTTGAGGTTGAGGTGTTGCCGGAGTTAAGGAGTAGAGTTGAAAAGTTATTATAATTAGTTTCAATTGGTGTTGTTTTTTTTTCCAAAACCATAAAAATGAGTATATGCTTTTAGATTTTTTTTCATAATTTCCAATAGATTCAATTTTTGAATGATCAATTTTATTAAGTATTAAGATTCTAATAATTCTAAATGACTCTACAACTATTATTATTGAGATTGTAATAATTCCCCATTTTAGTTCCATAATTTTTAATATCTAAGTCTCGAACTGAAACAGTTAAAGAATAATCAAATTTACAAAACACTATTTTTATTTAATTTAAATAACGAGCTCCAATTCATTCTAAATAGTGGTTGTTTAGATAATGTTAATCAAATGGAAGAAATTCGCCCCTTTTTTGTACAGTCAACCCACTTATACCCACAAGCTCAATTAAAAACCATTCGTGCATTAGTGGCAAAAAATAACAATCACAAATATCATCAAATCCTATAATTTCATTAACTTTCATCAATCATACAAAGGTTTTTATGGAAATTATTTTAAGGTCGTTCAATTTAAAATTAAAACATACATTTTCAATTTCTAGGCAATCGTACAATGAGCAACCCACATTAATTGTAGAATTAAAATCAAGTGGTTTTTCAGGTTTTGGGGAAGCAACTTCCAATCCATATTACCATGTTACTGTTCAAAAAATGATGGACGATTTAATAGCTTTACAATCCATAATTGAAATCGCAACGCAATCCACACCCGAAGAATTCTGGAAACAGATGCATCCGCATTTAAAACAAAACATGTTTGCTTTATGTGCATTAGACCAAGCTTACAACGATTTATACGCTCGAAAACAAGGCAAAAAACTATATGAACTTTGGGGTTATGATGTTTCAAACAACCCGTTAACAAACTATACCATTGGTATCGATTCTATTGAGAAAATGATTTCTAAAATGAAGGAGTTGTCATGGCCTATTTATAAAATTAAGTTAGGCACTAAAGAGGATATTAAAATTGTTACCGAATTGCGAAAACACACAAACGCCATTTTTAGAATTGATGCCAATGGCGGTTGGACGGTTCATGAAACCATTAAAAATGCCAAAGTCTTAAGAGAACTTGGGGTTGAATTTTTAGAACAACCTTTAAAAGCCGATGATTGGGAAGGGCATAAAGAAGTGTATCAAAAATCAGTACTACCAGTTATCGCTGATGAAAGTTGTCAAGTAGAAGCCGATGTTGCTAAATGTTACAATCACTTTCATGGCATAAACGTAAAATTAGTAAAATGTGGTGGCTTAACACCTGCAAGACGCATGTTAGTTCACGCTAAAGAGCTGCACATGAAAACGATGGTGGGGTGTATGACGGAATCTTCGGTGGGTATTTCGGCAATCGCACATTTACTTCCCCTTCTAGATTATGTAGACATGGACGGGATCTTACTTTTAGATAAGGATATAGCAACAGGTATTACGCTAAAAAACGGTATTACAACTTATGGTAATTTAAATGGAACGGGTGCTGCATTAATTTAGAGTTTTTTTTTGATTCACATAAAAGTAATGAACCTACCAAATGCTACGTCTAATCATTCTGAATAGATTTTATAAAATAAAAATATTTAAATAGAATATTTTCAACTTTTTAGCTCGTTTGTAAGTATACAACAAATAAGATTGGATGCTTTTTTTGAAGAATTAATACGTATTTTTGGAAGCTTTAAGTAATAAAATAGTTTAAAAAATGACAAATACTATTACAACAACTTGGTTGGGTAACATGAAGTTTGAAAGTACCAATCCATCAGGACATAATTTATTTATTGATGCAGGACCAGAAAATGATGGTCTTGGTGAGGGATATCGACCCAAAGCATTGATGCTATCGGCTTTAGCAGGTTGTTCAGGTTTAGACGTGGCATCGCTAATTAAAAAAATGAAATTAGATGTTGCCAATTTTAAAATAGACATTGACGCAAACCTTACCGAAGAGCATCCTAAATTTTATGATAAAGTTGCCATGCATTTTCATTTTTATGGTGATAATTTAAGTGAAAAGAAACTTCAAAAAGCAGTCGATCTATCAGTTGAAAAATATTGTGGTGTTATGGAAATGTTTCGTCAGTTTGCTGAACTAACAATAGAAACGCATTTTCATAATAAATAAAGTTTAATAGCCAACTTTCAACTTTAAATTAAATAGATGCGCTGGACATTAAAACCCAAACCTGAATCTGAAAAAATTGAAGTATTACAAAAAGCACTTCAAGTAGATGAAGTAGTGGCAACATTATTAATTCAACGTGGTATTGAGACTTATGAAGATGCGAAAACGTTTTTTAGACCAAGTCTAGACGATTTGCATGATCCGTATTTAATGAAAGATATGGATAAAGCGGTGGCTAGAATTGAAAAAGCCATGGCTAATCAAGAAAATATTTTAGTTTATGGCGATTATGATGTAGATGGCACTACCGCAGTAGCACTCATGTCGTCTTATTTAAAATCAAAATATAATTTAGTTTACACGTACATTCCTAATAGGTACGATGAAGGTTATGGTATTTCATACAAAGGAATCAATTTTGCTTTAGAAAATAATTTCACACTTATAATTGCTTTAGATTGTGGAATTAAGTCGGTGGATAAAGTCGATTACGCTAAAGAATTAGGAATTGATTTTATTATTTGTGACCATCACAGACCAGCCGATACCATTCCAGATGCAGCTGCGGTTTTAGATCCTAAAAGAGAAGATTGTACTTATCCATACAAAGAGCTATGTGGTTGTGGTGTAGGTTTTAAATTAATTCAAGCACTAGCCCAAAAAGAAGGGAAAACGACTGAAGATTTAATGGGTTATTTGGATTTGGTAGCTACAGCCATTGGTGCAGATATTGTACCTATTGATGGTGAAAACAGGGTGTTAGCATATTTTGGTTTGTTAGTTATAAACACGAATCCAAGACCAGGCATCAAAGCGATTCTAAACCAAGTTGATAAAACAGAATTGACGATTACCGATGTGGTTTTTGTAGTGGCACCTAGAATAAACGCTGCGGGACGTATGGAACATGGTAATTTTGCTGTAAGGTTGTTAACAGAAGAGGAAAACGATTTGGCTGCCAAATATGCTGCTGAAATTAATGATTTCAATCTTGAAAGAAGAGAAACAGATAAGCAAATCACAGAAGAAGCGCTGAAACAAATTGAAGAGCATAAAGAACAAAACCGCCTTACCACTGTGGTGTATCACCCCGAATGGCATAAAGGGGTTATTGGTATTGTGGCTTCTAGATTAACAGAAACCTATTACCGACCTACTTTGGTGTTTACTAAAAGTAACGATAGATTAGCTGCTTCGGCGCGTTCGGTAAAGGGCTTCGATGTATATAATGCGTTAGAAGCCTGTAGTGAACATATAGAACAATTTGGAGGTCATAAATATGCTGCGGGTTTAACACTTTTAGAAGAAAATTATGAAGCCTTTAAACAAGCTTTTGAAGATGTGGTTTCCAAAACAATCGATAGAAATCTTTTAACTCCCGAAATTAAAATTGATGCTAAAATAAATTTGGAGGACATTACTCCTAAATTTTATCGCATTTTAAGTCAATTTGCACCTTTTGGACCTAATAATATGACGCCTGTTTTTACGACAGATAATTTGGTTGATACAGGTTACGCAAAATGTGTAGGGGAAGATAAAACGCATTTAAGAATAACCGTTACTCAACCACAATCTAAAAGTTTGGTAGCTATAGGGTTTAGTATGGGAGATAAGTTTGATTTAGTTTCAAACAAAAAACCATTTGAAGCTGCTTATACTATTGATGAAAACGAATGGCAAGGAAATGTAAGTTTACAATTAAAGCTGCGAGATATTAAAGAATAGAAGCTATGGCAAAAACAGACCCATATGCAGCCCTACGCTTTAAGGAATTCAACATTTTTCTATTAGTACGTTTTGTACTTGTTTTTGGCTGGTCTATGCAATTTATTGTGATAGAGTGGGAAGTGTATAGTTTAACAAAAGATCCGCTTTCATTAGGTATTATTGGACTTATGGAAATTATTCCAGCTTTTACCATGGCATTATTTGCAGGACATATTGTAGATCAAAAAGAAAAACGTAATCTATTAGCACTTTGCATTGCAGCTTTTTCTATAATTAGCTTTGGGTTATTTTTATTAACATGGCCTAAAATTGTTGGAGATTGGTCTACACAAACCATTCTATTTAGTATTTATGCTTTGGTGTTTTTTGGTGGTTTTTTACGTTCGTTTTTTGGACCCACCATATTCTCGTTAGTAGCATTAATTGTGCCCAAAAAAGCATATCCCAATGCGGCTACTTGGAACAGTTCTACTTGGCAAATGGCATCGGTTTTAGGACCTGCCTTTGGTGGGTTTTTTATTGGTTGGATTGGAGTGCATTGGTCGCTTTGCATTATTTTCGGGTTGATAATTTTGTCCTTTTTTATTTTATTACAGATAAAACGAAAACCTATTTTAAATCCTAAAATAGGAGAGCCTGTTATAGAAAGTTTGAAAGAAGGTGTGCGGTTTGTATTTAAAACTAAGGCAGTTTTGGGGGCTATGACTCTCGATATGGTTGCAGTATTATTTGGAGGTGCCATTGCGCTTTTACCCATATTTGCACAAGATATTTTAAAAGTAGGAAGTGAAGGTTTTGGTGTGTTGCGAGCAGCACCTGCTGTAGGCGCATTTATAACGATGTTAATTACGGCTTATATTCCTATTAGTAAAAATGCGGGTATGAAATTGTTAGCTGCTATTTTTGGTTTTGGCGTTTGTATTATTGTATTTGGATTGTCTACAATATTTTGGGTTTCGGTAATGGCCTTGTTTTTTAGTGGGGTTACCGATGGGGTTTCTATGGTGGTACGTCAAACCATTTTACAACTTAAAACACCCGATCATATGCGTGGGCGTGTATCATCTGTAAACTCAATGTTTGTGGGGTCTTCTAATGAGTTAGGTGCTTTTGAGAGTGGGGTTACTGCCAAGTTGATGGGAGCGGTAACTGCAGTGGTTTTTGGAGGTACGATGACTTTAATTACCGTTGTTACCACAGGTATTGTATCACCTTCATTTAGAAAATTAGATTTAACAAAGGATTTGGAGGATCATAATAAAGACTAAAACTTTTATTTGTATTCTTTCAATTCAAGATTTTCACCGTCAAAGACACCATAAGTATAATATCCTATCCAGTCGCCCAAGTTGATGTATTTTGAATGCTCATTAAGTTTAATTTCTAAAGGCAGGTGGCGGTGTCCAAATACAAAATAATTATAATGTTTTTCGTTTAATTTCTCTTTGGAATACTGCACCAACCACTCCTTGTCTTCACCCAGAAATTCAGCATCATCGTCACCTGAAATTAATTTGTTTTTAACCGATAAGTATTGTGCTATTTTAACGCCAATATCAGGATGTACCCACCTAAAAACCCATTTAAAAAACGAATTGGTAAATACCTTTTTCATGCGTTTGTAGCCTTTGTCGTGTGGCCCTAAACCATCGCCGTGACCAATAAAAAAGGTTTTGTTGTTAAAGATAAATTCTTTGGGCTTGTGGTAAACGGGTATGTTTAATTCTTCTTGAAAATATCCATTCATCCATAAATCATGATTACCAACAAAAAAGTAAATTGGAATTCCAGAGTCGGAGATTTCGGCTAGTTTACCTAGTGTTCTAGTAAACCCTTTGGGTACGACGGTTTTGTACTCAAACCAAAAATCGAACAAATCACCTACTAAAAAGATAGCAGCGGCATCGTGCTTAATGCTGTCTAGCCAAGCAACAAATTTTTTTTCGCGAGGGCGTGACGCTTCAGCTGTAGGTGCCCCGAGGTGGTTATCGGAGGCAAAATATACTTTTTTTCCTTGTGGAATATTCATGGGGTAAATATAAATAAATTAGCCACGAATGCACGAATATTTGTTTTATAACTATACATCGTTAATAGGTGCGTTAGGGATTGAAGCGGCATCCTTTTTTGAGGTACGAAAAAAAGATATAGCGTAAAGCCCGACCCTTGTGCTAACGCTCTAATTATTATCGTAAGCAAACCATTGGGCAAACGAACTTTCGGTTTCCTGAAGTTTTAGAGAATGCAACTCGATGTTTTCTGGTAAACGACGCTTTATTTTTTTTGCAAAATCAATTACCATCATTTCGCTGGTGGGTTGGTAATCGACAAGCAAAACATTATGACCTCTGTCTTCAAGTTCTTTGGCAAGTTCCACATGTGGTGTGTTTTTGTTGAAAACGGTGGCATGGTCGAATACATTTACAATATCTTCTTTCACTATTTTTTTTAAGTCGCCAAAGTCTATAACCATACCGTATTTCACGTTTTTACTATCGGAAATAGGTTTGCCAATAACGGTTACAGAGAGTTTATAACTGTGACCATGTACATTTTTGCACTTGCCATCGTATCCGTAAAGGGCGTGACCGGTTTCGAAAGAGAATAGTTTTGTGATGCGAATAAAACTCATTAAGGATAAATTTAAAACACAAAGATAAGGGTTTTGTAAAAGCAATTTGTTTTTAGATTACATTTGGCCAATAATTAGCATTTTTTCTTATATGCTAATGTAAATGAAGTCGTTATGAGTCATCTTTTTGAGGCTATTGATTTTGTTGAGAATGACCTTTATGAGCAGATAATTTCTGATATAGGGAAACAGCAATTTAGTATTATAGAAAACTTTTTTTCAGATGAAGAAGTTAACATTTTAAGACAATCGCTTTTAGAAAAGTATGAAGAGGACGCTTTTAAGAAAGCTGCTATAGGTAATAGAGTGAACGAAATCATTGTGAAATCTATTAGAGGCGATGTTATTTTGTGGATGGAGGAAGCTAAAGCAGATACAAGTGAATTGTTGTTCTTTAATAAGATAAATGAATTGGTTAGCTATTTAAATAGAACATGCTTTATGGGTATTTTACATAAAGAGTTTCATTATGCTATTTATCCAAAAAATACTTATTACAAAAGACACATTGATACATTTCAAAATGATGACAGACGCAAATTATCGTTTGTTTGTTATTTGAATGAAGATGGTTGGTTACCTGAAAACGGTGGCGAGTTGGTGTTGTATTTAAATGAAAATGACAAGGAAGTTGAAAATGTTATTTATCCATTTCCCGGGCGTGTGGTTATTTTTGAAAGCCAGATTATTGAACACGAAGTAAAACCCGTAAATACGGAACGTTTAAGTATAACAGGTTGGTTAAAAACACGTTAGTTAACGCTTTTTTCTTCGGTTTACTAAATAAACAATTATTAAAACAAGGGCTAAAACCAGAAATAAACCGTTGCCACTTATAAAACTTAAAACATCCATAGTTGTTGATTTTAAAACACAAATGTAAAAATATTTGTCATATAAATTCATACTAACAAAAAGGATGTTTTTATTGGTTGATTAATGTGTGATAATTTTTAAAATTACATTTTAATTTCGTCTATATTTGCGCAGAGTTTTATGCAATTCATTTAATTACTTACTTTTGCATTGAAATTAATGGCCACATGAAAAATATTTTAGTACCTGTTGGAGCTTCAGAAAACGCATTAAGCAATTTACAATATGCTGTAGATTTTGCTCAAGCTTTTGGAGCGAAACTTTATGTAGTTCAAGTATATAATGTGTATACGAAAGCAGGCACGATGATAAAAATTGATCATATTTTAGAAGAAGATACGCTTAATTATTTAAACGATTTGGTTTCTAAAGTTGATACCAAAAATGTTGAACTTGTTGTAAGAGCCCTTAAAGGAAAGTTTATTGACACCATAGAGTTGGTTTGCAAAGCAGCAGAAATTGATTTAATTTTAATTGAACCAAGAATTTATTCTGAAGATGACAATTTGTTTTTAGGAAAAACCTCTGGTAAAATTGTTAAACAGACTGTTATGCCTACTTTAATAATTCCTGAAGGTTATGTTTTTAAACCTATCGAAACTATTTTAATGGCTGTAAAGTCGGCTGTAATTAAAAAAGAAAATGTACTAGTGCCGCTTAAAGCTGTAAAAGATAATTTTAAAGCGGTAGTAAACTTACTTCTAGTTAAAACACCTTATTATAATGAAGGTGATTTTGATATGAATGAAGAACTATCTAGTTTAGTGACAGATACTATTTATTCTGATAATCCAACAACCTACTATGGAGTTTTAGAGCATTACAAATTACATAATCCAGATATGCTTTGTGTAGTAAGACGAAAAAGAGGGTTTTTCATGAAGAAATGGGAGAAAAACCAAATTTATAAAAAAGATTTTAACAGTAGCTTACCTGTTTTAGTATTAAGCGAATTAAAATAATTAGCTGGGGATGTAGCTCAGTTGGCTAGAGTGCTTGACTGGCAGTCAAGAGGTCGTGGGTTCGAATCCCATCTTCTCCACAAGTGTTAATAAGGCTTTCAAGAAATTGAAGGCTTTTTTATTTTATTCATTTGCAGAATATTTGCAGAATTATTAGCAATTAGAGGGTTTTAAAATTTGTAATATTATATGTTTAGTTTTTGAAAATTATTCATGTCTCTATATATTTTAAATTGAAAAGGGCAGCCAATATAAAGGACTTCTTAAGTTAGCTGCTGACTATCCGGCTGTTATATCGTTTATAATTATTTTAGAAACTTGAATATAACGCATAATGTTCGGATTAGTATGTCGGGTTTTAGAAGTTAAAAAAGCTCCCATCATCAGTCGAGGATTACCTCCATATAATCTTGTCAGAACACGATAATAGTCCAATCTAGTAGAGCTAGTGCCGTGTGCTATATGATTGCGAACCACCCGCATCTCATCAATCAGAAGACTATGATAGCTAATATTTCGATAAAATGAATCACGAGTATCCAAAACATTTTTAATACTATATTCAATAAAATCTGCACGAGTCCATTTAAGATATATTGCAGGACGCCTTCTTCCCATTGTTAACATATTAGAGTGCGCGTCTACCATACTTCTACAATTATGAAGAAGAATAGGAGAGACACCACTCCTATAATTAGCTCCACAAGCTAGTTTAAATGCACATTCCGAAATTGAGGTTTCCAAAACAGAAAATAAACGTAACATCACCACTTCACTAATGAAATGCTGATATTTGGCCGAAAGACTGGATGAATTCAAAACATAGTTTTGAAGTTTGTTTATTTCGGACAGCTTCTTCGTATATGTAACGTTAAGACTAACCGTCGGCATTAACTAATATATTTCGTAATGTAGTTAACACGGGTTTTTCGATTTTCAAGACTTTGTGTTGTGGCTGAGCAAGCATTATAAAAGTCAATATCTTCTTTTTCTCTTTTCGAAACAGGAATGTCAGAATCAAATCTTAAATCTATTTCGATTAGACCAGATTCAATTTTTTCAATTGAATGTTTTTTAATATTATCTAGGGAAATTATTAATGAAAATAAAATTGGAGAGCGATTAAATATTGTATCTCGAATTACTTCTGGTTTTATCGATACAAGTGTATCAAATATTCTTATTAATTTTTTTTGCACGTCATCCCTTTTTGGAAAATCATCATCGTGCTTCTCATAATATTTCGTAAGCTTCCCTGCGCTATATGATGATAGGGGTTCGGCTATGTTCATTATTACATCACTAGTAAATTGAACCTCATCCATTCTTGCTATGCTATTTGCTGAAAATATTTTGTATTCTTTCCAGAATTCAGTTCGTGCTGTAGCTTCGCTAACTGAAAGCTGCTTAAATTCTCCACTGAAATTAGCATTCCTCTTTTCCTGTGAATTTAAAGTTTTAGATACCGAGTTAATTCTTGCAAAAATGTCTATTACATCGGAGTCAGTTGCTCCCAATAAGAAGCCCACTGGAATGGCGGTCAATAGAAAACTTTCTTTTTGGCTGTTCTTTAAATCGCTAAATTTTATTTTATTTTGATGTTCTGGATGTCTTGCGGTAAATTTGTTGTCGTAAAATTCCAATAAAGCTCTAGTTCGTTGTTGTCCATCAACCACTTCCTTAATACTGATACCCTTATCTAAATCAATTGAATGCCTGAGATAGAGTGCGGGTATTGGTTTTTTCTCAAAAATGGTGTTTAATAAATATGATTTTTGACTTGGAAGCCATACAGATCTTCTCTGATACCAAGGTGATTTATTTAATTCTCCTTTTGCATCTAAATTTACTAAGTCTTGAATTATCAAAGATTGATAGTCTACTCTTTCCATTATTATTATATTTAGTAATTGATTTAGTAATGTTAGTATTATTTTAAGCTTGCAACTAGCGTTTATACGTATAAGAATAGTGTGGTTTTGTATGCAAAGATTTTTCGGAAGAAAATCAGAAGCTAACAAAAGCAAACTAACCTTTGATTAAGTATAAAACTAAGCTTTTTTTTTATATTTTGATGTAAGCAGATTATTCAATATCGAGAATTATTTTTATTATGTTAATCAAGTTTATCGTTGACACTACACAGAGTTCGGCGAATTTTTTCTCAGCATCAAGTTTATGTGTTGTAACATTCATAATATCAATTGAACTGCAAACAAGGTCGATCGATGATTGGCTTACTTTTCTAAGCTGTTGATTTTTTTTACCTTTTAATTCATATTCTAAGAAGGTACGAAGCTGATTTTTAAATTTCCCTTTTCTTATGTCGGTCTCTGAGTTTTCGGGAATATGTATTTCAGAGTCAAAAACCTGAAGAGCAATTTTTTCCATAATGATTCTTGAGGCATTTCCAATGTTTTGATAATCAATGGAATCATTACTTTTTTCAAAAAGTTCTATTAACTTTAATTGTGACGAATTAATTTCTTCCCATTCGGTATAAACTGATCTGATTTCAAATTTTCTAGTACTTACTTTTGAATTGTCAGGTATTACTCTTATTTGTTTAACTAAAATTTGACTTATCTCGTTTATTCTTTTTCTTAAATCGTTTTCAATGAGGTTTTTGGTGTCTAAATATTTGTAGAAAACCTTTGGTTCTATGTGAACATTTATATTGAATATCTCCCGATCCCCTTGAATTAAACCAGTATAATTGAATTCGAAATCTGAGTTCTTTAAGATTTCAGATAAAATTTCTTCAGAATTATACTTTGATATTTCAATTAAGACCTGTTTTATTTTTAATTCTGATGTTTTTTCTAACATTTATACAAATTACTTATAACGGTTATGTATGAATAGTAGTGGAATAAAACACTAATTTTTCGGTTTAAACACTTACTTTAATAAACAAAAAAACGGCTCCGATAAAAATCGAAACCGCTATTAATTTTAAACAATGTTGTAAACGGTATTTATTCTAAAATAACTTCTGTTTTTATTAAAATGGGTTCGTCTATAATCAATAGATTGTTTTTCATTTCATCTATTAAAGTTCCTTTTATTGAAGATGTTTCGTAATAGGGACTTTCGATAGCAGTTGTGTCAAAAATTGCTGACGTAGCTGTATAACCTGTATTTTTTGTTCCTGTTTCCATTGTTGCAAATATATAAATTTAATTTAATTTTTCTTGCCTCCAACCTTCAAACGTTCTATTGTCTTGAATTGTTGTCTGTTGCGGTTGATTTGGTTGTTGAATAACGTGTCTATTTAATATGCCTTCACTTACAAAAACATCACAACCATATTCAACACTTTCAATAATCGCTCTTCTTAGTTGATACGCAGATTGATTTTGATTACCCAAAAGCACATTTGGTTCAAAAGGTGTCCTTAATTCAAGCTCTTTTTCTATGTCATCATATATTGACTTAATACAAGTATATAATTCCATATTAGGCTTTTCTATATTCAATCCAAGATTTTTAGCTTCTTTCCTGTGCATAGTATAATCGTGAGAACCCGATTCTGAGCATAAAAATTTAATTACAGCATCTTCGTGTTCTTGCTCAATTTCATGGTTTGCAAGAAGTTTTTTTGCTAACATCTTAATCTGTGTTTTAGATTTATAAACTTGACCTAATGTTAACGGATGAATATGTTTGGTTAAATCAATTAATATGTCCGATAGACCTTTTTGGTCGTTAATACCTAGTTCGCTTTTAGCCATTTGTAAATAAGAATCCACAAATTCAACACTTACAGGAACTCTTGCGTTAGGATTATTTGTTCCTGGAATGGCAGGGTTTAATGGACCATTCACACTTGGGTCAATAGGTCCTAATGTAGCTTGTTTTGTCATTACTATTCTATTAGCACCTAATGATATTAATGTACCTGCACTATGGCAATTAAAAGGTATAATAACTTCAAAGTCATCACAAAAATTTCTAATTAGATTTACTAATGTCCATGCAGTAAGAGTATTTCCACCTCTAGTATAAAGCAAAAGAGTGATTTTATCGACATCTCCTATTTTATCCAAATGTTCCGTAAATGGACTTAAGATGTCAGATGCTATTTGTGTTCCTAAATTTGGTCTATCACTTGTAACATAAACTAATAATTTAGAATTTCTTTTTTGTTCTAAATCTTTATAAAGTTCTAATCTGTCATTTAACATATGTTTTTCTTGTTTGTTAGGATTTTCGATATAAAATCAGAAGCCAGCAAATAAGCTGGCTAATTTTGGTTTAGTTAAAAGTAATAATTATTTTTACATAATGTTATATTTTGTTGTTTTTTCTTTCGGTTAGTGTATTGAAAGCTGAGTGATTTGTGTGCGAGGATCTTCCGAAGAAAAATTAGAAACTAATAAAGAACCTTTATTCTACACAATGGTTAATCATTAGTTTAGTTCAATTTATTAAACTCTTAGAGTGTTATTATTTCTTCGGAATTAAGAAATAAATATCAATAAAAACTTCAAATTTATATTTGGTTTAAAACCAGATAAATTATTAAATAGATTATTATTACGAGCTCCCAATTAATAGGAAACTTTTTAATTATGGCTTTTCTGCAGCGTCAATTATTTTCGGGTCTCGTCTATTTATAAAAACAAATTTAGGTCTTTCTGGTTTAATATCATCATTTTGTATTTCAATTGCTTTTAGTGTTGGCATAACAAACTTTCCTAATTCGATGATTACCTTAACACGTTCAAAGGGTTTTAGCTTATTTAAATCAGCCTGTAATACTTCTAAGTTGTCTTCTATTAATGACTGGAATTTTTGTCTTATTTCGTTTGAATGCTTATTGGCTGTTCCTTTTGTACGCCCTCCAAATTTTTGTCCAGTGTTGTTTGCCATGATTTTGAAATTTTATGTTTAATTTTTTTCTATTTTAATTATCGTCTATTAGGACATTCTATTTTAATCTACTTTAGTTTATTATTTAAGCATTTTTTTTAATTCATCGGTTTACGGTTTAAACCAGTTTATTAAACCATATATCCAAGGTTTAACGGTTTAATAGCGTATATATACGCTTAAACTAAACCGATAAAACGGCAATTAAAAGAATGAATTAAACCGATAGGCTTAAAACATTTTCTTATGGTTGTACTCTCCAAGCGTGTAATGTCCTTTTGCTTTTTCTTGAAGTAACCAATTGTTATTTTTGCAATCAGTAATTAACAGCTTTGTTCTATTCGTGCCTATGGCTGTTTTAATTTGGTTTTTATACGCTAAACCTATCTGTATAACCAATTCAGAATAACTAAAGCTTGTGCCGTTTGAAAACACCTCATTCAATAATTGAAACTTTTTAAAGTCTTCTAAATCTGAAACATCAAATTTGGTGCTTTTGGTTTCTGTTCGTGCTTCGTAGTTTTCGGCGAATACTGGAAGACCATACTCGTTTATTTCAAAGGCAAACGGCTCTGGTTCTATATCTCTACATTGCAACGGCGTTACTATTGAAATATCATTATCGTTTTCAGCTTTGGCGACTTCTAAGACCGTCTCAGCTTTATTTATTAGCTCTGTCCCAATATGACCACGGGCGTTTGTATCGCTCTTGTTTTGATGCAGTACGGTAACGATATGTATATTGCGTTCCTCAGTCCATTTTAATAACTTACTGGCTACGTTCGTGGCTTGTTCTTCATCGTTTATTGAGGTAACTAAATCTTTAATACCATCAATCACGACGAACCCTATTTTATCATTACTGTAAATTTCATTTTCGATAAACTCCAGACGTTCCGACGGCGTTAAGCTTCTTAAATAGAAAACGTGTAAGTTCGTTGGTTCTGCCTGTTTAATCTGCGTGCAAATCCTTTTAACAGCCTTTTGTACGTGGTACTTTCCTTGTTCTGTATCAAAATATACCACTTCGTTTTGTAGTGGTGGTAAATGGCTTTTAAATAGTTCAAGTATTGTGTCTTTACTTAATGCCGCCGATACCGCTATATTAATGTAAAACGATTTACGGCTTTTTGCTTTACCTATTACAAGGCTAAAATTTCCAAGCGTTCCCAGTATTGCGAAACCGTCCGTTTTTGTATTTGCTAAGCTGTAAGCAATTTGGGGCGGTGGTATAACTTCCTTTACATCGATTTTGTATTTAAGCCGCTTTAGTTCGTGTTCTTTAATTTTCTGGTCGTGTATCGCCTCTGGAGTTAAATTCTCCAATAATTCATAATCGGATTTATGAGGGGCTTTTTTTAAAAAATCGGTATCGCTATCCATTGTTTTATATTTTTACATCCAATGGATTGAGGGGTAAATTTTTAAAAGGAGATACAAAGGGTTCAAGCTTTAAAGGTCTGTCAAAACTAAGTTTACCGTTATGCCAATAAACTTTATAGTTTCCCTCACAAGTTTGTAGATGATTCCCGTTTTCATCATGTCCAGTAATGCGACTACACTCAAACATCATGCGTTCAAAAGATAAAGTTTCCTGTACTTCTTTAATAAATAATACGTTAGTAGTTTTTTTTGTAACTTCGCCCTGTCCGTTCAAAGACTTAGGCTGTTTATTGTGGTTATCCATGTTGCAGCCTTTTTTTATTTTCTTATGTTAGATAAACACATATCCGCCTCAGCTTCAATCTCTTTAAGAGTTTTAGCTTTGCCAGTCTTAATCCAATCGATAATTTCAGTTTTGAAAAATTTTAAACGATTACCTTTTTTGTAGAATGGTATTTCGTTACGTTGTACATAACCGTACAAAGTGGGTACGCTTAATTCCGTGAGCTTTGAAACTTCCTTAATGTTTAAAGGCGTTTCAATTTCGGGTTTATCTCCAGTCTTATTAAGTAGTAAGGCTTTTAATTCTCTCACCTCGTTTGTAAGGGTTGCAACTATATTAGGTAGTTGCTCAAATCTTAGTGTTTCCATTACAGTAATTTTTTAATTGTTTACTGCATAGGTATATGTTTGTTTCGGGGATGGAAATAGTTAGAGGGTTTCGGGGCTGTTTCTAGGTTTAGTAGGTTTGTTTTAAGGTTTTATTTTGCGAAATCTGTATAATCATTTTCATTAAATCCATTAAAAGCATCATTCATAATGTTGAAGTATTTACGCTTTAAACTTGTTTGATTTGATTCTTTATTCTTACTGTTAAAGTAGAAATCAAAAAATACTTTTCTAATGTTTTTCTTTATAAAACCTTTGCAATTAAAATCTTGTATCTGAGGCTCTAAATCGATGAAAGTGGTTTTTATGAAAATTAACAGTTGCTTATTTGTCAAATAGAACTCGTTATTTTTATTCGTTGTTTTAATTAATGTTTCAAAATGATTATACACATCCTTTATAGCTACTTTCGGTATTAATTTATTTTGCTCTTCAAAAAGTTGCTCTTTTGCTAACTCACTATTACTGTCATTAAGCTGTTCGAGTTTGATTAATTGCTCTTTTAAGAAATTAATGTATCGCTTTTGTTTTAAAGATATTTTTTCACGTGTTTTTTCTAAAATAGAATTTTGTATTACTTCCTTTTTTTGATTACGGTATTCTTTAAACTCTTTAATTTCTTTTTTTATGAATATTTTAATTTCATTTTTTTGATTGTAGTTAGGTTGTAACTGTTCTTTAGCATCTTTAAGAAATCTATCTCGTTTAATTTCAAAATATTCATTCATTAACTCCATGCATGCATAAGGAAATATCAACGTTTTATTTGTTTCAAAATATGTTTTCCTGTATTCGCTGGTAGTAAGATGGTTCGTGTTTTCTGAATTTGTAATCATTGCCTTTTTTTAAGTATTAAAAGTTCATCAAATTATTAGCGAACTCCTTTTTTGCTTCATCTTCAAACCCAGCAAAATAATTTTTAGTTACGCTGAGGTCGCTATGGTTTAAAGCTTCACTAATAAACTCCATACTAACACCGCTGCGGATTGATTGAGTAGCAAATGAATGTCTAGCCCAGTACGTTGAAATATCGGCTGGTAAATCGTTTGCTTTGGCTATTCTTTTGATATGGTCGTTAATTAATCGAGTAAAGTTTTTAATTTTATTGTATTGGGTTTGGCTGGAATCTTCAAGAGCTATAATACTGAATACAAAACCGTCTTTATTTTCATTGCCATACTTTGAAATAATACTTTTTGTGTATTCCGTTAAATGAATTGTGATAGCTGTCTTTTTAGCTGTTTTGTCAAAGGTTTTAGCTCTGTAATAATTGAATCTATCTTCTTTGATGTCTGAGTATTTTAATAACGAAATATCTTTTAAATTCATTCCGTTGCAAGCGTAACTAAAAAACCAAAAATCTTTGGCTTGCTGTTCGTTCTCATTTGTAACCTCAGCATTAAACAAAGTCTTTAGCTGTTCAGCATTTAAAGCCTTTTTTACTTTCCGTGTTTGTGGTATCTTAAATTTCTTTTCCCCAAAAGGATAAATATCTTTAATTATATCGTTGCTTTCAATAGCATTATTAAAAACAGCTCTGAGGGTTCTTGTATAAATCGCTATCGTTGTATAGCTCTTTCCATTTGATAGCATGAAGTTTTGATATTCATTTAACCAGTCTACGGTAATAGTATTAAAAGATAATTTTTCAATATTGCATTTCTTTTGGTTTTCGCTGAAATCCGCTAATGAGTTGAGCGTGTATTTATAGCTTTCAGCCGTACCGATTTTATTATTCTTTAAATTTTTCTGAATGACTAAATCAAAGTGATATTTAACATTGCTCTGGTCTGTGGATTTACGAAATAGTTTAGCCTCAAATTTTGCAAAATCAAAAACCGTCATTTGTTCAGCTTCTTTATTTGCTCTAGTTTCAATAGCTTGAAGTTTTAAGCGTGTTTCATTATTTGAGCCTCTTAAATTTTTGTTGTCTGGATTAGTCCAAATAGTATCAAATTGTTTTTCGGTCAAATCAATATCCAAGGCGTACCATTTTTCAATCTGCGTTTGCTTTCCGTAAACTCTTAATTTAACTGGATATTTTTGAGTCTCTTTTTTTCGTCGAATATCTAAACGTATGGAAATTTTGTAACCCTTTATTTTTTCGCTCATTTGATTTAATTTCTGTAAATATAATCATTTGCAGAATATTTGCAGAAAAAATATATTAATAAACATATAACAGCGATTAACAAACAAATAGTATATTTGCTTTAAATACTTGGTTTTATTAATGTTTAGGTAAAAAAAAGGTAATTAACAAATAGCGTAATACTTGACTGGCAGTCAAGAGGTCGTGGGTTCGAATCCCATCTTCTCCACTTAAAAACGCATCTGTTTATAATAGCAGATGCGTTTTTTTATTTTACTTCCAGTGTATAATTAAATATGTTTTTCAAAAAAGCTATAAAAAGCAGTTTTTGTTTTTAAAATAATAATCTATACGAAAATCTTACAAAAGCATTTTAATGTCTTATTTTTATTAACTTAGTAATACAACAATACATGCTTTGTTTTGAAACCTACTAAACTAATTTTTTCAATATTAATATTTTGTGTTTACTTCTATTTAGAATCTCAAGAAAGACCTCCTATAGAAGCCTATAACCCTACAGACTACGGTGCTGAAAATCAAAATTGGGCCATATCACAATCTAAAGATAAATATATTTATGTTGCAAACAACAAGGGGCTTTTAGAGTTTAATGGGGCTAAATGGAGCCTTTACACATCTTATAACCAAACAATTATTAGGTCAGTTAAGGTAATAGATAACTTTATTTACACTGGAAGTTATAGGGAGTTTGGTTATTGGGAACACAATATATATGGCGCTTTAAAATACACGGCTCTTTCAAAAAAATTAAACATTCTTTTTCTTGATGATGAAGAAATTTGGAACATTATTACAATTGATGACTGGATTTTGTTTCAATCATTAAACAGAATATACATATACAACAAACAAACACAAGCTTATTCAATTATTGAATCTAACACTACCATTTACAAAATCTTTAAGGTTAACGAAAGCATTTATTTTCAAAAAGTAAAAGATGGGGTTTATGAAATTGAAAATGGCAAATCTAAACTAGTTTCAAATAATTCAATTTTAAAGGAAAATCTTCTTGTAAACATATTTTATCATAATGATAGTGTTTTGTTTGAAACGGAAGATGCTGGCTTTTACCAGTTAAAAAACAAGGAGTTAAAAAAATGGGAGATTCCTGCAAACCAAGTGCTTTCAAAAATTAGAATTTACAGTAGCATCCAATTAAAAGACAACAGTTTTTTATTAGGCAGTGTTTCAAACGGCATTATTCATTTAACACCAGAAGGTCGTATTAATTATCAAATAGACCACACCAACGGGTTAAGAAATAATACAGTACTATCTGTTTTTGAAGACTTAGAAAACAATATTTGGTTGGGGTTAGAAAACGGTATAAACTGTATTAACATCAAATCACCATTCAGTATTTACAAAGATCAAAAAGGAAATATAGGTTCTGTAAATACTTCAATAAATTATAATGGTTACTTGTATTTAGGAACTAATCAAGGTTTGTTTTGTAAAGAAGAAGGAAGCAAAGAGTTTAAGCTTATAAATGGCACTCAAGGAGCTGTTTGGTGTTTAACAACTATTGATGACTTCCTTTTTTGTGGTCACAATTCGGGAACTTTTGTGGTAAATGGTAATAAGGCAACATTGGTTTTAGATGTTTTAGGTACTTGGGAAATAAAAAAAATAGATAACAGAAATGATGTGCTTCTACAAGGCAATTACAATGGCTTAAATATTATTGAAAAGGTAAATGGAACATGGAAACATAAAAATAAAATTAAGGGTTTTGATATTTCAAGTAGATATTTTGAAATGGTTAGTCCCACTGAAATTTTTGTTAACCATGAATACAAAGGTGTTTTTAAAGTAAAATTAGATGCTAATTTAACCAAGGCCACCAGTGTTACACAAGAATCTTCGGTACCCAAAGGATCTAAATCAAGTCTTATTAAATACGAAAATGATATTTTATATAGCTACAGCGAAGGCGTTTTTAAGTATAATACAAAAGAACAAAAATTCATTAAAGACTCTATTTATAGTCAATTGTTCAGTAAAGAAAATTATGTTTCGGGAAAACTAGTTACAGACAAAAGGTCTAACAAATTATGGGGATTTTCTAAATACAATATAAGCTACATAGCACCCAGAAAATTAAGCGATATCCCAAAAGTTAAACAAATTTCATTACCTACTAATTTAAGAAATGATGTTTCTGGTTACGAAAATATATCCTATTTTAAAGACAACCTATACCTATACGGAACATCGCAGGGTTATATTTTGATTGACTTAGATAAAATGGTCAATACAACTTTTAAAATAAATATTAATTCAATTTCTACTAGTGTTTATAAGAATGGATATAGATTTAATTTAATCAATAGAAATGAAAAAGGAGATTACAAAAACAATGAAAACAATATTGAATTTGAATTTAGCATCCCCGAATACAAAAAATATATATTAGCAGAATATCAATTCAAATTGGATGGCATTTACAACAACTGGAGTAAATGGTCAACTAGTTCAAATGCATTATTTGAAAACTTACCTCATGGCAGTTACACATTCCAAGTAAGAGGAAGATTAGGAAACCAGTTTTCTTCAAATACCGAAACATATTCGTTTACAATTGGTAAGCCTTGGTATATATCTAATATAGCAATAGCGGCATATGTGCTTTTTGTTCTACTTTTTTCTTTACTAATGCACAACATTTATAAGCGCTATTATAGAAAGCAGCGAGAACAGTTAGTTAAAAAAACACAACAAGAGTTAGAGCTAAAAGAACTTGAAAACAAACAACAGTTGATGCGTTTTAATAATGATAAATTAAGACAGGATATTGAAAATAAAAATAGAGAGTTAGGCATCTCAACCATGAGCTTAATTAAAAAGAACGAGTTTTTAAACAATATTAAAAAAGAATTACAAAAAGCTCAAGATGAGAAAAATTTAAAGCAGGTTATAAAAATTATAGATAGAAATATAAACAATACAGACGATTGGCACGCTTTTGAAGAAGCTTTCAATAATGCCGATAAAGACTTCTTAAAAAAAATAAAATCAATTCATCCTGCATTAACATCTAACGACCTACGCTTGTGTGCCTATTTAAGACTTAATTTATCATCCAAAGAAATAGCGCCGCTACTTAACATATCGGCAAGAAGTGTAGAAGTTAAACGCTATAGATTGCGTAAAAAAATGAATTTAGAGCACGATGATAGCTTGACAGATTACATTTTAAAAATATAACTACACAACAAACGTGTTTTTTACCTATACAACACCACAACATTTCTGCTTTTTAGGCTTGTAAAAACTAAACTCTTCAAATTACGTTTTTATCAATAACAAACTTATTTATTAGCATTTTAATAAAAAAGAACCCTTTTTTATAAAGTGTATGTTTTTTGTTGTGGTTTAAAATTACAATACATCAATTGTTAAAATTAAATTTATAGAAACTAAAACTAAATGTATATGAGACATTATCTCTTTAAAATTTTTGCTTTTCTTTTCATTGCATATTCAAGTGCGCAAAATGTAAATGTAAGCGGAACAACACTAGACCACAGCGGTATACCTATACCAGGAGTTAATATCATTGTAAAAAACACAATTAAAGGAACAACTACCGATTTTGATGGTAATTTTACAATAGCTGATGTAAAATTAGGCTCCATTCTAACTATTAGTTATATAGGGTATGTTACCCAAGAAGTTAAAGTTAGCAGCACTACCAATTTAACAATAACACTTCAGGAAGATATAGCAAAGCTAGATGAAGTTGTTGTAATTGGTTATGGTACACAAACTAAAAAGGAAATAACGGGAGCTGTTAGTGTGCTTTCTAGTGAAATTATTGAAGCTTTAAAACCAACACGTATTGAACAAGCCTTACAGGGACAAGTTGCGGGTGTTAACATTACGTCACAATCTGGTACACCGGGTGGTGGATCTACAATTAGTATTAGAGGGGTGTCTACCAATGGTGATAATAAACCGTTAATTTTAGTAGACGGGAATGTTATTGAAGATTTAAGCGTTATAAACCCAAATGATATTGAAAGCATAAACATTCTTAAAGATGCTACAGCTGGTATTTATGGTGTTAGAGCCGCAAATGGTGTTATACTTATAAAAACCAAAACGGGTCGTAAAGAAATGCCTTTAACCATTGAGTACAATGTTTATGGCGGTTTTCAAGAAACTACTCGAAAAATACCGGTTTTAAATGCTACAGAATATGCTTTAATTGTTAATGAAGCCTATGCCGCTGGGGGTAATGTACCTCCTTATTCTAGCATATTGGGTTTAGGTATTGGTACAGATTGGCAAGATCTGGTTTTTGAAAGTGCGCCTATTACAAATCACAACATCTTGTTTAAAGGTGGTGGCAAAAATGCAACGTATTCATATAGTAGCTCTTTTTTAACACAAGACGGTATTGTGGGTGGAAACAAATCTAATTTCACACGTTTCACTAATAATGCGAGTTATAATTTAGATTTTTTAGAAAATTTCAAATTCACTTCTGGTCTTACTTTAATGAGAACCAACAAAAAAAATCTTCCAGAAAACTCAAATTCGTCGGTGCTTTTTAATGCCATTAATATGGCACCAACATTTTCTGTATATAATCAGGAAGGTGAATATACGTTGGCAGAAGGATTAGGTGGAGAAGTTATTAACCCTTTAGCTCAAATAGACGACACGTATGACAGAGGCAAGATTCTGAAATTAAGTGGAAATGCGGGACTATCATATAATTTTCTAGATCATTTTACTGCACAATCAAACATTCAGTTTAATTATTCTGAAGTGTCATCAAAAGTTTTTAATCCAATAGCTTATTTTGGAAGTGGAAAGAATAGTAACGTTGATAGAAGTAGTGTTTATGAAAGTTTAAATTACTTCAGAGATTATACATTTGATGCCTTTATTAAATATGAAAACAAAATTAATGACATCCATAATGTCAATGTACTTTTAGGTACATCGGTATTTAAAACAACAGGTGAATTTACAGGGGCTACAGGATTTGATATTATAGGAAATAGTGTTGTAAATGCTAATTTAGATCAAGCTACAGATATTGAAAACATTAACAGATTTACTGGCAGAAATGCTACTTTCGATTCTAGGTTACTATCCTATTTTGGAAGGATACAATATGATTACAATGGTAAATATTTACTATCGGCTGTATTAAGACGAGACGGTTCTACAAAATTTGGACCTGAAAACAGATTTGGTTTTTTCCCTTCAGGATCTATTGGTTGGGTAGCTTCAGACGAAGAATTCCTTAAAAACAGCAACGTCTTCAATTTATTAAAAGTAAGAGCCTCTTATGGAATTTTGGGTAACGACAGAATAGGTGATTATAGATATATTTCATTATTAAATGGTGAAGGAACTTATATTTTTGATAATCAAGAGTTTATTGGTACTGCTGCAGGTGGTATTGCCAATCCTGAAATTAGATGGGAAAAACAAAAAACCTTCGATGTTGGTGTAGATATGCGTTTTTTTAATAATAAAATGGATGTTACTACCGATTATTTTAAGAAAAGAACGGAAGATTTATTGGTAATTCCAGAAGTTTCAGGATTGTTAGGTACAGGCGGTGCACCCGTTGTAAATGGAGGTACTGTTGAAAACGAAGGACTTGAATTTGCTATTGGCTATTCAGATCGATTTAACGATAATTTTAAATTCAGCATCAAATACAATGTCACTTACATTAAAAATGAAGTTTTATATGTAAACACCGATACTGGCTTTCTTGAAGGCGGAGGTTTTGGCATTGGTCAACCTGCACCTTCTAGAATGGAAGCAGGATTTCCAATAGGATATTTTTATGGTTATGAAACTGCTGGAATTTTTCAAAACCAAGCAGAAATTAACGCATCGGCTGTTGGAGACATTACTCCAGAACCTGGAGACATTAAATATGTAGACCAAAATAATGACGGAGCGATTACACTCGATGACAAAACCAATATAGGCAATCCATTACCAGATGCCACAATGGGTCTTAATATCTCTTTAGATTATAAGAACTTCGATTTTGCAGCATACGCTTTTGCATCAGTTGGAAATGAAATTGCACGTAATTACGAGCGTGGTCAACAGCTTACAAATAGAACAAATTCTTATTTAGCACGCTGGACTGGAGAAGGCACAAGTAACTCTTTCCCTAGAGTTTCTAACGGAGCTACTCCAAATAATTTGTTTTCAGATTTTTATGTTGAAGATGGTTCGTTTGTTCGATTACAAAATGTACAATTAGGCTATACATTTTCAGATAAGGCGTTTGAAAACTCTAGAATAAGCAAACTACGACTTTATGTTTCAGCAAGTAACTTATTCACACTTACAAAATACAAAGGTTACGATCCAACAACATCAAGCGGATCGCCTATTGGAGGTGGTATAGACCAAGGGTTTTATCCTAGCGCTAAAACATTTTTATTAGGTATTAACTTAAAATTATAATTAAGTATTATGAAAAATTTAAAAACTATAAAGATTCTTGTTTCATTCGCTTTTATAGCAATGTTTTCATGTGCTGACGATTTTATTGATGTGGCTTCACAAGACGAGAATTCAGAAGATTTCTTTAATTCGGAAGCAGATTATCAAAACGCATTAATTGCTGCATACGATTATTTACAAGCAACGGCACAACAATTTCAAGTTGCCGAAATAGCATCAGACAATACACTTGCGGGAGGTGAAAGTGCTACGGACTCACCCGGTATACAAGAAATTGATGATATGATTCACACACCAGTAAATGCCCAACTTAGAAATATTTGGACATGGATGTACACGGGGGTTAATCGTACCAACTACATCATGGAGTTTCAAAATAAAACCGACTTTGTTAACAAAACAAGTGTTTTAGCTCAAACCAGATTTTTAAGAGCTTTCTATTACTTTGAATTGGTGAAATGGTTTGGAGATGTGCCTTTAGTGGTAGACAAGCGTATTCAATTTGGTGATCAATTTGGAATTGAAAGAACCCCTAAAGCGCAAGTATATGCTCAAATAGAACAAGATTTAATTTTTGCGGTAGACAATTTGCCTTACACACAAAGCCAAACAGGAAGAATTACAAAAGGTGCAGCCGAAGCATTGTTAGGCAAGGCATATTTGTATCAAGAAAAATTTACGGAAGCAGCTACTGTTCTTGAAAACTTAATAGACAAAGGTCCTTATGATTTATTGCCTTCAAACATTGCTCCATTAATGTGGGAGAACGAATATGAAAATAGTATAGAATCTGTTTTCGAAATTCAATATTCTGATGTTGACGGTGGTTCATACGATTGTTTTCAATGTTTAGAAGGTAATTATGCTGTTGGTTTTAATGGTGTAAGAGGCTATGTAGGTCCGGTTTTCGATTTCGGATATAGTTTTAATGTACCAACTCAAGATGTTGTAGATGCTTTTGAGCCTGGAGATATTAGATTAGACTATTCTATTTTAGATATTAAAAAATGGATTGAAGAAAACCCAACAGCCAGTTATAATGAAGATGCTGGATATGAGCAAACAGGCTATTTTAATAGAAAGTACATAGCACGATTGGGAGATGCCAACCGTCCCGATGCAGCACTTACAAATCCTAACAACTTTCGTGCAATACGTTTTGCAGATGTATTGTTAATGGCAGCCGAGGCACTAAACAGAGGTTCTATTAGCGATGCTAGAGCTCAAATCTATTTAAACAGAGTTCGAAATAGAGCCATGTTAGGCAATGTTACAACTACAGGAACCAACTTAACAAACGATATTTACAAAGAACGTCGTGTTGAATTAGTGGGTGAAGGACACCGTTTTTTCGATTTGGTTAGAACAGGAAGAGCTGCTCAAGCTATCCCTGGTTTTCAAACAGGAAAACATGAGCTTTTTCCAATTCCTATCCAAGAAATAGAATTATCTGGTAACGTTTGGGTACAAAACCCAGGATATCAAAACTAAAAAAATAAGATATGAAAACATTAAAGTATATATTTAGTTTAAGCTTGATTGTAATCGTCTTTTTTAATTGTACTGAAGATGATAACGATTTGAGTTTTGTAGATAATGTGGTGGCACCATCAAACGTTTCAGCATTGTTCCAAATTACTCAAGATAATACAGGGTTAGTAACTATAACACCAAATGCAGAAAATGCAACTAGTTATACTATAAAATTTGGTGATGGAACAGGGGAAGAAGTAACTGTTAAACAAGGAGAAAGTACAACCCGCATTTATACCGAAGGTACATATTCTGTTGTTATTGAAGCTATTGGTATTACAGGTTTAAAAACAGAAGTAACCAAAGAACTCCCCGTTTATTTTAGAGCACCAGAAAATTTAGAAGTAAAAGCAGAAATAGATAGCTCAAACCCTTTTGTGCTAAACGTATCTGCTACTGCAGATTACGCAGCTTCTTTTCTTGTTTATTTTGATACTTCTAATACTGATGAAGAACCAACTATTTTAGCATTAGATGAAACAGTAAGTTTTGAGTATCTAAGTGTTGGCGATTATACCATAAAAGTGGTAGCATTAAGCGGAGGTACCGAAGTTACAGAAGCTACCCAAGTAATAACCATTGAAAAACCAACTCAATTACCTATTGATTTTGAAATTTTTGATGCGACTGTTTTTCAAGGATTTGGAGGCGCTTCTAACGAGGTTATAGACAATCCGGATACAAACGGAAACAGTTCTTCTAAAGTTGGTAAAATAGTAAAAGGAGGTCCAGAAAATTGGGCAGGAAACGTAATTACATTATCTGCACCAATCGATTTTTCTACTAAAAAATTCATTACAATGAATGTTTGGTCTCCAAGAGCCGGCGGTAAGGTTGTATTAAAATTAGAAAACCTAACAGAAGCTAGCACTAATATGGAAGTTGAAGCTACAACAGTAGGAAATAGCACTTGGGAAGAAGTAACATTTGATTTCAGTGAAATTGATACAAGCAAAAGCTATCAAAAACTTGTATTATTTTTTGATATTGGAACTATTGGAACTGGTAGTGCAGACTGGACATTCTATATTGATAACATTAAGCAAACTACAGGACCAGTATCCAATTACGCACCATTAATTTTTGATGATTTTGATGGTAATAGTAATATTACAACTTGGGCACAAGATGCTTCAGTATTAACATTAAATACTGCCAATGTTTTTAATAAAGGAATTAATACCTCTCTTAAAGTTTTGAAATATGATGATAATGGAGGTCAATATGCTAACATTCGTTTTGATGCAGCTGGAAATTTTGATTTATCTACTTCAAGTACCTTTACACTAAAACTTTATGTACCATCCTCAGGTTTAACAGGAAGCCAAACAAATAAAATTCAATTAAAACTACAAAATGGTACAGCGGCAGAGCCTTGGGCTATGCAATCTGCTATTGAGAAAAATATAGTTTTAGATCAATGGCAAGAAATCACTTTTGATTTCGCTAATGATGGGATATTAGGTTCAGCCAATCCTTTGGCAAGAACAGATTTTAATAGAGTCGTTTTACAGTTAAATGGAGAGAATAATACGGATCATGTAATTGGCTATTTTGATGATTTTGCCTATGGTTCAACACCACCTGCAGATACTGCCCCTTTTGCAACAGATGATTTTGAGGGCAATGGTACTATCACTACATGGGCTCAGGATGGCTCAGTTGTAGACACTGCTTTTCCAATAGGTGTTTTAAAAACAGGGATGAATTACTCCAACACTGTTTTAAAATACGATGATAATGGAAGTGGTGATTATGCCAACATTCGTTTTGATGTGACTCCTAATTTTAATTTGAATCAGAAAAGCAAATTTACGTTAAAGCTTTATGTACCAACTTCAGGTTTAACAGGAAGTCAAACTAATAAAATTCAATTAAAACTCCAAGATGGTACTGCTGCAGAACCATGGGTATTACAAACAGTTATTGAAAAAACTATTGTATTAGATCAATGGCAAGAAATAACATTTGATTTTGCTTCAGATGTTGTATTAGGACAACAAAACCCACTTGATAGGACAGATTTTAGTAGAATTGTTATTCAGTTAAACGGTGAAGGTAATTCTGATAAAGTAATTGGGTATATCGATGATTTTAAATATCATAATTAAAAAATGAAAGAAATGAAAAATATAAAATATATAATAGGAATATTCCTTTCAATATCAATGCTATTCACTAGCTGTCAAGATGATGACAACGAACTTGGAGACCTTATAGCACCTTCAAATATTGAAATAATAGTTACTTATATTGATGATGGTGCAGAATCACCCGCTCCAGGATTAGGAAGTGGCGAAATTAAAGTTTCAGCAAAAGCCGATAAAGCTACCGCATATCAATTTGTAATACAGGGGCAAACAAAGCTTCAAAAATCAGGTAGCGTATCTCATACATTTACAACGCTTGGTACAAACACCTATGCAGTTACTGTAATTGCTTTTGGAACCGGTGGTGTTTCATCTACCAAAACCATTGAGGTTGAAGTGCAAGCTTTATACGAGCCGCCAGCAGATTTATTAACCATGCTTACATCTAACAGTTCTAGATCTTGGAGAATTGCTTATGAAACGCCTAATTATTTTGGTTTAGGACCTGTTGGAACTACCAGATTAGGAGAGTACTTCCCGAACGGAGGAACACCCGATAAATCAACTTCTGGAATGTATGACGACCGTTATATTTTTAATAGCGATGGAACCTTTACTCACGATACTGGTGATGATGGAGCTGTTTTTGGTCGCAACGGGCTTATTAATGAAATTGGTGGTCCTGGCGATGGTACAGCAGATGGTGATGATATATTAAAATACTCTTACGCAGATTATTCAGAATCGTGGACTTTAACAGCTCCTGGTGGTGTTGAAACGTTAAGTTTAAGTGGTTTAGGATTTATAGGTTATTATATAGGTGGCAGTACACCACATTCATATAAAATATTTGCTAGAACCGACAATTCCATGTCATTAATTGCCACCGACGGGAATAATCAATTCGATTGGAATTTTATTTTAATAGCAGATTAATACAAAATCATATTTGGATACGGATAGAAAACCGCTATCCAGTATGAATAGTTAAAAACGAAAAAATGTTTAAAAAGATGCTTTACATAATCAATTTAGGGTTGATGCTTTTATTATCCTGCTCTGGAGGTAATGATGATTCTTCAACAATCGAAGAACCAAAAGAAATAATTCCAAAAAACCTGGTATTAACCATTGATCTTTCTGGTAAGGATGCTAGCAATCCGAACGGAGATGGCTCTGGTTTAATTACATGCACAGCTTTGGCAACAAATGCAGTTTCTTTTGGTTTTAAAATAGGTAGCAATGCCGAAGTAACAAGTGCTAATGGTTTCTTTAATTACACGTTTACAACCGAAGGAACCAACGATTATATTATAACCGTATTTGCATATTCAAGTACAGGTAATGCTATCAGCGATTTTAAAAAGGCAACTGTTTTTGTTGCCAAAAAAGACCCACAATTAATTTGGTCGGATGAATTCAACACAGATGGAGCTCCTGATACTTCAAAATGGGGTTATGATATAGGAACTGGGGATAATGGTTGGGGCAATGGTGAAAAACAATATTATACCAATAGAACTGATAATGTCAAAGTTGAAAATGGGGTGCTAAAAATAACAGCGAAAAAGGAAAACTATCAAGGTTCAGAATATACTTCAGCAAGATTATTAACAAAAGGAAAATTCGAGTTTACTTATGGTCGTGTTGAAGTAAGAGCAAAACTACCAAGTGGTTCTGGTACATGGCCAGCTATTTGGATGTTGGGAGCCAATATAGATAATGTAGGTTGGCCTGCTTGTGGAGAAATAGACATCATGGAGCATTGGGGGTACAACCCTGCCATAATTTCTAGTGCTACACATACACCTTCTTGTTCTGGTGGTTGTGCAAATACAAAAGTAGGTGAAACAACAATAAATGATTATGCAACAGCATTCCACATATATAGTCTAGAATGGATAGAAAACGAATTAAACTTCATTATAGACGGAAACATAAAATACACCTATAAACCAACAGAAAAAAACAGCAGCACTTGGCCATATACAGCTCCACAATTTTTAATTTTAAATGTCGCCATGGGTGGTAGTTGGTTTTCTATTGATCCAAATTTCATAGAATCTGTAATGGAGATAGATTACATAAAAGTATATCAATAATTATGAAAAATAACAGTTTATATAGTTTGCTTATTGCCTTTATTTTAGTTGCTTCTTGTAAAGAGCAGAACAATAATTCAGAGGACAATATCAATAATTCTAATCAAACAATTGAAAATAAAGTTACCCAATTGCTTTCTAAAATGACTTTAGAAGAAAAAATAGGGCAAATGAATCAATACAATGGTTTTTGGAACGTTACAGGTCCAAAACCATCCGATGGTGATGCAGCAAAAAAATATGAACATCTAAAAAAAGGCTATGTTGGTTCCATGCTGAATGTTAGAGGCGTTAAGGAAGTAAGAGCCGTTCAAAAAATAGCTGTAGAAGAAACCAGATTGGGCATTCCTTTAATAATTGGTTTTGATGTGATACACGGTTATAAAACGTTAAGTCCAATACCTTTAGCCGAAGCTGCAAGTTGGGACTTGGCAGCTATTAAAAAATCGGCACGAGTTGCCGCAAAAGAATCTGCAGCAGCAGGGATCAATTGGACCTTTGCTCCTATGGTCGATATTTCAAGAGATGCGCGTTGGGGTCGTGTTATGGAAGGTGCCGGCGAAGACCCTTTTTTAGGTTCCAAAATTGCCATAGCAAGAGTTCAAGGGTTTCAAGGAGACGATTTATCTTCTCATCAAACCATTGCAGCTTGTGCAAAGCATTGGGCGGGTTACGGTTTTGCCGAAGCAGGTAGAGATTATAACACCGTTGATGTTGGAACTTCAACACTTAACAATATCATTTTTCCACCTTTTAAAGCGGCTATGGATGCTGGGGTAAGAACATTTATGAACTCTTTTAACGAACTAAACGGAATTCCTGCAACAGGTAATGTGTATTTACAACGCGATATTTTAAAAGGAAAATGGGGTTTTGATGGTTTTGTAGTATCCGATTGGGGTTCTATCAACGAAATGATTGCTCATGGATATGCTAAAGATAAGAAACATGCTGCTGAACTTTCTGCTATAGCAGGTTCTGATATGGATATGGAATCCTATGCTTACGTTGATGAATTAGCAAATTTGGTTAGAGAAGGAAAAGTAAAAGAATCATTAATTGATGATGCTGTAACACGCATTTTAAAAGTGAAATTTGAATTGGGGCTTTTTGATGATCCTTATAAATATTGCAACGAAGATTACGAAAAAGAAGTCACTGGAAGCAAAGAAATTCATGATGCAGTATTAGATGTAGCTAAAAAATCTATCGTGTTGCTTAAAAACGCGAACCAAGTACTTCCTCTTAAAAAAGAAGGACAACATATTGCTTTAATAGGTGTTTTGGCTGCCGATAAAACAAGTTCGTTAGGAAGCTGGCGTATTGCTGCTGATGACAATACAGCTGTATCTGTTTTAGAAGGATTGCAAAAATATACAGGCAACAAAATAACTTATGCAAAAGGTGCCGATGTAGTAATAGGGAAAACCGAATTCGCCATAGAGTTACAAATTAATACTGAAGATAAAAGTGGTTTTTCTGAAGCTATAGCAACAGCTAAAAAATCAGATGTTGTTGTAATGGTTTTGGGCGAACACGGGTTTCAAAGCGGGGAAGCTAGAAGTAGAACCGATTTAAACTTACCAGGGGTTCAACAAGAACTTTTGGAAGCCATATATAAAGTGAACAAAAATATTGTCTTGGTTTTAAACAACGGAAGGCCTTTAACTATTACTTGGGCAGATGAACACGTCCCAGCCATAGTTGAAGCGTGGCAATTAGGCACGCAAAGTGGAAATGCCATTGCTGAGGTTTTATATGGCGATTACAACCCAAGTGGAAAGTTACCTATGTCATTCCCAAGAAATGTGGGTCAAGTACCCATTTATTACAATTACAAAAATACAGGTAGACCTATTATCCCTGCACCAAATGAAGTGTTTTGGTCTCATTATATAGATGAAAGTAACGATCCACTATACCCTTTTGGACATGGTTTAAGCTACACTACTTTTTATTATAGCAATTTAGTGGTGAATAAAATTTCAAATGAAGCAGTTGAAGTTTCCGTTGAAATAAAAAACACAGGAACTTTATTAGGAAAAGAAGTAGCTCAATTATATATTCAAGATGTATTTGCAAGTGTAACAAGACCTGTAAAAGAATTAAAAGGATTTGAAATGATTGAATTAAAACCAAATGAACAAAAAACCATCAAGTTTAAGTTAACAAATAAAGAATTAGGATTCTTTAATAATGAAGGTGAATTTGTTTTAGAACCTGGTGAATTTAAAGTATATGTTGGTGGCAGTTCTAAAACTGTTTTAGAATCTAAATTTAATTTAGAATAGATGTACAAATTTTGTTGGAAGTCCATCTTTGTTGATGTTTTTTAAATTTTGGTCAAACGTATTTTTGAGAGTTATAGAAATAAAATTTTCATTTATTTTGCATTCAGATTCTGCGTTAAGAAAACATACGAACAGGGATTAAGTTGCTTTTTAATGGTTGTTGCGTTTGCAGCCTAAACGGTTCCTTTTAACTTTGGTCTATTTCAGTAAAGTTTTAGTGCATTTTCTCCATTTTTACAAGCATCAACAGCATTTAAAATAAGATTAATTAAAACTTGCTCAATAAGATGCATATCTATATCTAACTCTAATTTTGGAGACGTAATATTAAATTCTACATGTATGTTTTTAGCTTTTATGGATGGCTCCATAAGACGTTGTATATTATTAAATAGGTCCTCAATTTTAACGCGCTGTAGGTTAAGTTGAGTTACTTTGCTTAAACTGCGATACGTTTTAGCAAATTTTAAAAGCCCTTCACTTCGGTTTTTAATGGTTTTTACACCAGCATTTAAGTCTTCTAATTCTAATCTTGTTTTTTCTGGATGCTCAATAGCAAGTTGTAGATTTTTTTGTAGTGTATCTGCCAAAGATGAAATCGGTGTAATAGAATTCATTATTTCATGTGTCATCACACTTAATAGTTTTTTCCAAGATTCTGATTCATTTTTGTTTAAAGTATCATCAATATTCTGAATGACTATTAACTTAAAAGCATCTTCTTCAACTTGAAAAACCGTATCGGAAATCTTACCAGTTTTAACAGAACAGACGTCTTTTGATTCCCAGAATATCAGTTATAAAGATCAATTAGATACTAATTTAAACACAGTAATTGGTGTGGCTGTTAGTGTATCCCTTTTCAATGGTTTTAGAGCTAAGAATAATGTGGCTTTAGAGAAAATTAAAGTAGAGGAATCTGTATTGGAATTAGAGCGTACTTATCAAGACATTAAGAATACTATTGCTCAGGTACATTTTGATATGGAATCGGCTTATAATAAGCATCAAAGTTTCTTAAAGCAAGTTGAAGTTTATAAAGAATCTTATCGTATAAATGAAATAAGGTTTAATAATGGAGTGTCTAATTTCCTTAATTATATTTCAAGCAAAAATAATTTGGAGAATGCAAAAGTTAACTTGACGAATGCTAAATATGAATATCTTTTACGTGTGAAGGTTTTAGATTATTATAGAGGAAAGTTTTAATTATAAAGTAATACTTGTTTTTCTAATACATTGGGTTTTAAAAAGGAGGAAAATAGTATTCTTGTTTCCCAACGGGCTATTTCAAGTCAGTTCTTCTTTTTTATTTCTGAAAATTGATTAACAATTAATATTTGAAATATTAAACAGTTAGAGACTAAATAAACAGAAACGAATCTTATATCTTTGCTTTTTATACGATACATTTAGTTATGAATTTTAAGTATTTAAGTATTATATGCTTTTTGGTTATCATCTTTTCCTGTAAAAAAAACCAGGAAATGAGGGAACTAACTACAGTCAAAACAAATGATAGTCTGGAAATTAAAGAAAAGGATATTTCAAAAATTAAATACACTGATTATATTCTAGACACTAGAACTGAAAATTTAATGATAAGTTGGGAGGCTTACAAGCAACTGAGTGAGGTTATTAATAACGTAAAAAAGGCCGATTTAAGTTTCTTTCAAAACAACAATAAAGAAGTTAAAGAATTATTAGTCAACTTAAAACAAAACATCCCGAACGATGTAGATAGTTCGTCTATTTTATCAAGAATTTCTGCTTTGGAAACCAAAATTTTAAAACTAGAAAGTTTAGTTAATTTATCTACCACAAGCAAAAAAGAACTACTTGTAAACATACAAGACTTGTTGATCGCGTTTTCTAATTTAAATTTGCAAATGAACAAGAAAATAGAAAACGATAATATTATTATTGAAAAACCATAAAAGGGTTCTTTGGAGCCCGATTAAAAACAGCAATAATAGAGATGAGCAAATATAATTCGAGGTAAATTATATGCGTATTTTAATTGTTATGCTAAGTGCTTTTTGTTTTTTCAAATTCTGCGTTAGCGATTGTAGTGGAAAGCCCGGAGTGAGGTACGAACGAGGACTTGCAACGTAAAGCGCGACCCTTCGGGTAACGCCCAAAACATTTAAAAACTAATCCCTTTTATTTTTTTATACTCCAATATGGCTTTGCTATCTGATAGTAACGAGATGTGATAACACACACTTGAAAGTCTGTTGTATAAACTGGTATCGTTTGCTTTTATAGTTTTTGGCAAGCCTTTTAAAATAAGTTTGTCGTAGTTGGATGCAACGCCTTCAAAGGTATTATTAACAGCGTTGGTATAGGTGTTTAACAGCGTGTTGATAACACCATAACCTGCAATTTCTTTATCAATCACTTCGGTAGATTGGTAAATATTTTCGACACTTATTTTAATGATATCCTTTATTTGTGCATCGTATTTGCTTTTATCTAACAAGGCACAGTCGAAATCACCATTTAAAATGGCTTCTTCATGGTTCATAAAAATATCGACCGTTTCGTTAATAAGACTTCCTATAGCTAAGGCACGCAAATAACCAATACGGTCTTCTCTGGAGGAAAGCGCATAATAATTTTCGGGCTTGATGTTGTGGCGTATTATTTTAGACAGGTACTCTAAAGCAAATTCTTCTTGAATAAGCCCTAGGTTGATGCCATCTTCAAAATCGATGATGGTGTAACAAATATCATCGGCGGCTTCTACTAGAAAAGCGAGCGGATGGCGTGCGTAACTTAGGTGTTTGTCGCTACGTTTTAATAAACCTAATTCGTTCGCAACATCTTCATATGCTTTTTTTTCACTTTGGAAAAACCCATATTTTTTATCGGCTATATGGGTGGTTGGTTTTTTAGGTAAGGATTCTTTTGGGTATTTGGTAAATGCACCTAGGGTAGCATAGCTAAGGCGTAAACCACCACTTCTGCCCACTCTGCTTTCGGTTAGAATTTTAAAACCGTTTGCATTGCCTTCAAAATCGCATAAATCTTGGTATTCTTTTTCTGTTAGTTGGCTTTTATATTGGTTTCCTGCACCCGATTTAAAAAATTCGCCAATGGCTTTTTCTCCAGAATGACCAAAAGGCGGGTTTCCAATATCGTGCGCTAAAGCTGCGGAGGCTACAATAGCCCCAAAATCGTTGGTTTGATAGCCATGTACATTTTGCAAGTGCGGATGCTTTTCCAATAGTTTTTTTCCAACCAAACGCCCCAAAGAGCGCCCCACAACACTTACTTCTAAACTGTGTGTTAAGCGGGTGTGTACAAAATCGGTTTCCGATAAAGGAATCACCTGGGTTTTATCTTGTAAACTTCTAAATTCAGACGAAAAAATAACGCGATCATAATCGACTTCAAAACCTAAACGGGTTTCGTCTTGTTCTTTTCGTATGCGTTTATTGGTGTCGCCAAAGCGTTTTAATGATAATAATTGTTCCCAGTTCATTGTTAAATTTTATGCTTGGGCAAGATAACTAAATTCAGCAAAACTAAAATTGAAAATCTGGTAACATTATGGTAACATTAAAATGATTGTTCTTTAATGTTTAAGTAACATACAATTTAAGTGGATTCGTTTTTTTTGCATTGTTATTTATAATCGCAGCATGAAACATTTAATTTATATTGCCCTATTCCTTTTTACCGCTTTATCCTTTGGGCAAAACACGGGCTTGATCGTTGGTAAAGTTTTAGATAATGAATTGAATGATGCACCATTAGTACTTGCTAACGTGTTGGTAAAAGGAACTTCTATTAATTTAAATACGGATTTAACAGGTGTATTTGTTATAGAAAACCTAGAAGCTGGCGATTATACCTTAGTCTGTAGTTTTGCTGGTTATGAAACCAAAGAAATTAACGTACATGTAGATGCTTTACAAGCTACTGAAATAAAATTATCTTTAGCAGCAAGCACCATATCCTTAAGTGAGTTAGCTTTACTTACTAGCGTAGCACAAGAAGATACTAAATCGACTGCTGTTATAAATTAACACAACTTTTATTATTTAAAAGTAAAATCTTCATAGTTGTTTCTATTCAAAAAAAGAATGGGTTTTTCACTTATTAATATAAACTGAATCCACACATTTTATATACATTATATTTCTGTTCATTAAAAAAAGCAATGTTAAATTAATGTTTAGAAATCAACGATTCGGTAACATTAACATAACGCTTTTGTTACCGTTGTTTAACCTACCCGTAACATCCTATTCATTTTGTGTTTCGTTCTTTGCACCAGATAAAAACTAAAAAAAATGAAAAAATTAACCCTATTGTTTCTGCTATTTACAGCAACAATGTCATACAGCCAAAATACAGGTTCTGTGGTTGGTAAATTAACCGACAAAGAATACGATAATGAACCATTGGCTTTTGCGAATGTATTAATAAAAGGTACTACAAAAGGAACTACATCGGATATTGATGGTTTATATAGTATTGAAAATTTAGAAGCAGGTGCTTATACCCTTGTATTTAGTTTCGTTGGTTATGAAACCCAGGAAATCCAGGTAAATGTTGTTGCGAACAAGGTAACAACCGTAAATGTGCCTATGGGTGCAAGTGCTGCATCCTTATCGGAAATTGTTATCACAACCACAACAAAAAGAGAAAGTGAAACGGCGTTATTATTAGAACAAAAGAAAGCTGTAAGTTTTAAAGCATCAATTGGAGCCGATGAACTTTCAAGAAAAGGTGTTAGCGATGTCGCTACTGCTGTAACCAAAGTAAGTGGTATTTCTAAACAAGAAGGTTCTGGTAATATTTTTGTTAGAGGCTTAGGCGATCGTTATAACATTACAACGTTAAACGGCTTACCATTGCCTTCTAACAATCCTTCAAATAAAAATATTGTTTTAGACATTTTTACTACCGACATTGTTGAATATGTTGGAATAAGCAAAACATTCGAATCTCAAAATTATGCCGATTTTGGCGGTGCAAATATTGATATTGTATCTAAAAAATTCTCTGGAGCGCCATTTGTTACGGTAGGTGTTGGTTTAGGTGCTAATACAAATGTTTTAAAAGTGGATGACTTTTATTTGCAAGATGGTCCATCGTATTTAGGGTTTGATTTTGGAAGCGCACCAAGTAATCCGTTGCTACCTTATAATTATGAAACAAGCTGGGACAGACAAACAAGTAAAAACACCTTTAACAATAGTTATTCATTATCTGCTGGAAAAAAATTCAATTTAGGTGATGAAAGTCGTTTAGGCACCTTTATTACAGCTACTTTTGATGCTGATAATAAATATATTGAAGGGATAAACAGAGGTAACATCAATACCCAAGGTACTATTAATTCTGATTTCTACAAAAAATCATACCAACATAACACCAATACAACGATAATGGGTTCTGCAGATTACAAAGTTAATAATAACAATTCTGTATTATTTACATCGTTATTCTTAAACTCAAGCTCACAAGATTATAGTGAATATGAAGGCACTAATGTGAATTTTGATGGAGGAGCTTCTGGATCAGGTAATCTATCCGGATTTATTAAGCGTGGCACATTCAATAAAACACAGTTATTCATAAACCAATTATTAGGCAAACACAACATTAATGAGCAATGGGAAGCCAATTGGGCCGTTGGTTACAGTATTTTAAATAATGTAATTCCAGACCGTATGCAAAATACTTTTGTTCCTGCTCGTGATGGCTCGCCCAATTATACGTTCTTTACCGATTCTAGTATATATAATCATCGTTATTTTCAAGATTTACAGGAAAATGAATGGTCCGCAAATCTTTCAGTGTCTTATAATTTTAATGAAATAGAGGAAGCTGAGTATAGAGGGAAGTTAACCTTAGGGTATTCTGGAAAGCTAAAAGATATTTCTTTTGATTCGCAACAATACTCGTTTTTTCCAAATTTACTTAACTTCCCCCTTGAAGATATTCATAATATGGATTCTATCCTAAATGCTTCAAACTTTGATTTGACAGATGGAGATAGATCAAGCAAGCTCTCTCAATTTTATAATGGCAATTTAAATATACATGCTGTTTATGGGAATCTGGAATATCAAATATCTGATGAATTATCTGTTATCTTAGGAGCTCGATTTGAACAGATAGACCAAAGTATATATTATGTTACTTCACTTGAACCAAGTGGTGATACGTCTAATTATACTCCTGTTAATTTTTTACCTAGTTTGACTGCAAAGTATAAATTAAATGATAAGCAAAATTTAAAATTTGCAGCAAGTAAAACTTATACTTTGCCACAATTTAAGGAAAAAGTCAAATTATTTTTTGAAGAAGTAACCCAAGGCTATGAAGGAAATCCGAATTTATATGCATCAACCAATTATAATGTAGACTTAGGTTGGGAAATTTTCCCTAGTAATAGCGAACTAGTTTCGGTAACTGCTTTTGGTAAATTAATTCAAAACCCAATTAACGAAATGTTTACCAATTCTTCTTCTGGAAACATTACTTATGCTAATACAGGTGAAAAAGCAACTGTAGTAGGTGCTGAAATTGAATTAAGAAAAAATGTTTTTGAAATCGAAAATGAAAACGATTTAAAACATAAATTATCATTTGGAATAAATGGCTCATACATTTATCACAATCAAGATTTAGATAAAGATAAAGTTTTGGAAGAAAATGGTTTTGGTGCAAACTTTACATTTGATGAGGTGAAGCTGTCTGGAGCATCCGATTTTTTAGCAAATGCCGACATTACTTTTTTAAAGGAATTTGCTAAACATAAAGATATATCTGCAACCTTATCTTATGCTTATTTTTCAGACAAATTAGCTGTTATTGGAACTTCTGGCTTAGGTAATATGGTTGATAAGTCTATAAACAGATTAGATTTCATTATTAAATCTAACTTAACAAAGAATCTAAAACTAGGAGTATCTTATAAAAACATATTAAACCCAATCTATGAAAGGATGTTGGAACAAAGTGAAGTGTCTGGGAGCACAACACCCGATATTTTAGTTAGTTCATACAAAATAGGTTCTGATTTAAAACTTTCGTTAGAATATAAGTTTTAAAAAAAATACGATTTTTAAATTAGCAAAAAGGTGATTGAATATATATTCAATCACCTTTTTGCTTTATACACTTTTATGTAAAATTTATGTTAACTCAAATCACCTTTTTATAAAAATACTTAACAACAAGGTAATAAAGGCTTAACCTATTAAAAACAGTTTGGTGCTTTCTTTGCCACATAAAATAAAACAAAAAATATTCAAAAATGAAAAAATCAATTTTAGCAATAGCAGCAATTGTTACCCTTGCTTTTACAAGTTGTAGTGACGATAATGGATCATCAGATAAAAGTACTTTCGAGTTGAAAGTAGATGATTTAAAAGGAAACATTAATGATGGTACTATTACTTTAGATCCATCTCAAACCTATACTTTAACTGGTGGTTTAGTTGTAAAATCTGGCGCTACTTTAACAATTCCTGCTGGAACTACTATAAAATCAGATCCTACAGTTGGAGTAGATCCAAACACTCTATATATTGCTGTTGAAAGAGGAGCAACAATTAATATTAACGGAACTGCGGCAAACCCTGTAATTATGACTTCAGGGCAAGCATCACCTGAGCAAAGTGATTGGGGAGGTCTAATTATATGTGGTGATGGAAAAGTAAATACAGGAGATAATGGAACATCTGAAGTTGGAGGCTTACTATATGGTGGTAATAACAATGCAGATTCGTCAGGTAAGATTAACTATTTAATAATTAAATACACTGGTTCTAATTTCTCTTCAAGCAAAGAATATAACGGTGTTTCGTTTTTTGGAGTAGGTAGCGGAACTCAAGTTTCTAATATTTACACTTTTGAAAGTGGAGACGATGGTATTGAGTTTTTTGGTGGTGCTGTAAATGCGTCTAATTTAATAATCATAAATTCTTATGATGATTCTTTAGATTTCGCTGATGGATATGTTGGTTCTATTAACAATATATATATTTCAGGGGTTACTAAAGCAGGTATTGAAGGATCAAATAATGAGCAAAATGGTGCCATAACTCCAATGACAGATGCTAAATTATCAAATGTTTCAATTGTAAAAGGAAGTGATGCCAAATTTGGAGCTACTGAGCAAGCTATTAACTTTAAAGATGGTGGTGGAAAACAACTATATACTAATTTATTTGTTTCAGGTATCGAGACATTTGCTAAAGTAGATGCTGGAACTGCTGCAGCTGCAAGAATTGCCGCTGGAGACTTTAAAGTAAATGGTAAAAACTTTGTAAGTGCAAGCAACTTAACTACTGATTATGTTTCAGCTGAAACAGGTGCTGGTTCTGGAGCTACGCTACCTACTTGGGCAGCATGGATTAACAACTAATAAGAAACAATTAGTTTTATATAATTGAAAAGCATCCCATTTGGGATGCTTTTTGTTTTTAGTTTATTTAAAAAAATGTTACTTATTGAATTTCAGATTCTTTTAAACTCGCTATAGCATTGTTGCTATAATCTACTTCTTTTATGGTTTCATTAGTGTAATAAAACCATTTGCCGACTTTTTTACCATTATCATAATTTCCTGAAACTGTTTTTTTGCCTGCTGTATCAAAACTTAACCACTCACCCTGTAATTTACCATCTGTTGTGTAAGTTCCAGTTTGACTTACAACATCATTGTCATGATAATAAACCACTTCAATTAAATTAGTGTCTTTGTTAAGTTTTAAATCTCTCTTTTGTTGTCCAAAAGAAACCACAGTAATTAAAAAGGCAAAAACTAAAATACATTTCTTCATAATTATGGGGGTTTTAACATTATATATCAAATATACAAATTTGTTAACTTTAAAACAACGTCTTGTTAACATTAAGATAACATTGTCATGATAACTGTTTGTTTTTTAGAATATTACCAATGTTAAATTTAACATTGGTAATATTAATAATTACTTAATATTAATATTACAATTAGCTAAACTAAAAGATTGATATTCGCAATGTCTTAAGACATAACAATTAGTTTTTCATATAATCTATTAGTTTTTGTCGACTACATTATCATGATTTCTAATGAGCTGCCTTTGGCCGAGGCAGCTTTTTTTTGTTTTAAACTTAATTATTAGGAAACATTTAGTTAACATTGGTTTTAGTTATTTGCAGCGACAAAAACTAAGAAATAATAATGAAAATTAAATTTTCAATAGTTGCGATATTAATTTATGCAACTACTTCACTGAACGCACAAGAAATTAACGGCTCTAAATTTGGAAAAGGTTTATTAAACATTGTGGGACAAGATAGTTCTTGGACTATGAAAGTTGGTTTAAGAATGCAGTTTTTGTCTCTAGCCAGTTGGGATGCAGAAGATGGCCGCCTAATGAATCCGAATTCTGATTTTTCTGTTAGAAGAGCTCGTTTAAAATTTGAAGGGTTTGCTTATAGTCCAAAACTTGAATATAAATTAGAATTAGGCTTATCCAATGATGATTTATCGGGAGGATCAGTTTACACAGGCAATGCACCTAGGCACATACTTGATGCAGTCGTAAAATGGAATTTTTATAAGGATTTTGTATTATGGGCTGGACAAACTAAATTACCGGGAAATAGAGAACGCGTTATTTCTTCTGGAAATATGCAATTTGTAGACCGTTCTTTACTTAACAGTCGATTTACTATTGATCGCGATATGGGTATTCAATTACATCATCATTTTAATTTAAGTAAAACTTTTGTTGTTAAGGAAATAGTAGCTATATCACAAGGTGAAGGAAGGAATATAACTAAAGGAAATCTGGGAGGACATCAATACACAACCAGATTAGAACTATTTCCTTTTGGTGAATTTACTGATGGAGGTGATTATTCTGGTAGTGATTTAAAAAGAGAAAAAACACCAAAATTAGCATTAGCAGTTACTTATGATTTTAATAACAATGCTGTTAAAACACGAAGTAATCAAGGGGCTTACATGGTTATTGATAATGAGGAAAGCTTTTTTGAAACAAACATCAATACCCTTTATATAGATGCCATGTTTAAGTATCTCGGCTTTTCTTTTATGGGAGAGTATGCCCAAAGAGATGCCAAAGACCCCTATGCTAAAAACAGTGATGGTTCTCTAACAGGGGCAGAAGTACAAGTAGGCAATGGTTTAAACATGCAAGCAGGATACCTTTTTAAATCTAATTGGGAAATTTCAGGACGTTATACAAATATTGAACTCAACAAAACCGTCACAGGTAAAGATGCCGAAAATCAATACACCTTAGGTGTTTCAAAATATATTGTTGGACATAAATTAAAAGTACAATCGGACATCAGCTATCTAGATATTGCTAACAGCAATAACCAATTGTTGTATCGATTACAGTTTGATATTCATTTCTAATAAAACATAACAATTACGTAACTTAGCATTATAAAATACAAAGGATATTTGCAAACTTATTTTTATTTATAACTATGGATAATATATACTTATTAATGATAATTGCCCTAGCGGTATTAGCCATTGCCGATTTAGTTGTTGGCGTTAGCAATGACGCTGTTAATTTCTTGAATTCGGCCATTGGTTCTAAAGGCGTTTCATTTAAAACTATTATGATAGTCGCCAGTGTTGGTGTTGCGGTTGGAGCTGTATTTTCAAGTGGGATGATGGAAGTTGCCAGAAAAGGTATTTTCAATCCTCATGAATTCATGTTTAATGAAATCATGATTATTTTCATGGCCGTTATGATAACAGATATACTGCTATTAGACTTTTTTAATACAGTAGGTATGCCAACATCTACAACGGTTTCTATTGTTTTCGAATTATTAGGTGCTTCAGTAGCTATGGCACTTATTAAAATTGGACATAATGAGGGTACATTTACTGATGTTGTTAATTATATAAATACCTCTAAGGCTTCTGAAATTATTTTTGGCATATTACTCTCTGTAGTCGTCGCTTTCTCAGTTGGGGCAGCGGTTCAATGGGTAGCCAGACTTTTATTATCCTATAATTTTGAGAAAAAAGCTAACTGGGTAGGTGCTCTTTTTGGCGGAATGGCTATTACATCTATCACCTATTTTATTTTCATGAAAGGAATTGGTGGAACCGCATTTGCAAAACAAAGCTTTGCTATTACTGGAGGAGCGACCATTAAAGAATTTTTAGAAACACAAGTGGCGTTAATTATTTTATGCAGCCTTATTGTATGGTCCTTAATTTCTTTTGCTTTAATAAATTATGCTAAAGTTAATATTTATAAACTTATTATCATCATAGGTACCTTTGCGCTGGCTTTAGCTTTTGCAGGAAACGATTTAGTTAATTTTATTGGTGTGCCTATTGCTGGATGGCAGTCTTACAACGCTTGGGCCGGATCGGGTATTGCTCCCGAGGCTTTTAGCATGGGCTTTCTTGCCGATAAAGTACCAACACCCACCATTTTATTAGTAATTGCTGGGTTTATTATGGTTGCCACCTTATGGTTTTCTAAAAAAGCAAAATCGGTTACAGAAACTGAAATCAACTTATCTAGAGAAGGCGACGGGAAAGAACGCTTTCAACCTAATTTTTTATCGCGGGGTTTTGTTAGATTGGCGTTAGGTATTTCACAGATGTCATCCTATATACTACCAAATACTTGGCAAGCTAAAATTGATAAACAGTTTGAAAAACCTGTAATTAATTTAGCAAAATCTAAAACACACGAATTACCAGCATTCGATATGGTACGTGCAGCCGTAAATTTAATGGTAGCCGCTATTCTTATATCATTAGCAACCTCTATGAAACTTCCATTGTCAACAACCTATGTAACATTTATGGTTGCTATGGGGTCGTCTTTAGCAGATAGAGCGTGGGGTGCAGAAAGTGCTGTTTATAGAGTTGCAGGTGTTTTAAATGTTATTGGGGGTTGGTTTTTTACTGCCATTATAGCTTTTGTAGCTGCAGCAGTTATAGCCTACTTGTTAAACTGGAACGTAGACGTTATGGTTCCTGTATTGTTATTGGTAGCTGCTTTATTGTTAGTTAGAAATTATATATCTCACCGAGAAAAAACGAAAGAAGCAAAAGCTGAAGACAGTTTAACAAAAGCTGAAAGCAGCTCTATTCAAGGTGTTATACATGAAAGTGCTAAAAATATTGCCAATGTTGTAAAACGTGGAAATAAAATTTACACCAATGCGATTAATGGATTGGCTAAGCAAGATTTAGCATTATTGAAAAAGAATAAAAAACAGATTGTAAAATTATCTAGTGAGGTAGATGAATTACGTGATAATATTTTCTATTTCATCAAAAATTTAGATGAATCGAGTCTTGGTGCTAGTAATTTTTACATTCACATTTTAGGATACCTTCAAGATATGACTCAGTCTTTAGAGTACATTACTAAGGTTAGTCATAAACACGTTCAAAACAATCATAAAAAACTAAAATTTAACCAAATAAAAGAGTTGAAAGAAGTTGATGAACGCTTTGAAACGTTCTTTAACAATACTCAAAAAGCGTTTAATTCTAGCTCTTTTGAAGAAATTGGCCTTATTTTAGGGAGAAAACAGGAAATTTTAGGATTAGTAACCTCTAAAATCCAAAAACAAGTTGAACGTACTCGTACTGAAGAATCGAGTCCTAAAAACACTACATTATACTTTAGTTTATTACTAGAAACTAAAGATTTATTAAATGCCACTATGAATCTGTTAGAAGAATACCATAATGCACATGATGCTTCGGTAAAACCTGCCACTTTATTACAAAACCCAACAGAATCTAAATAAATATACTTTTCCAAACCAAATAAACAAAGCCATCTTAACTAAGGTGGCTTTGTTTATTTAAATTATTTACTTTTGTATAAATTTAAAAAACATAAAATGATTTCAGCAAACGAGTATTTTGATAGTAATGTAAAATCTTTAGGCTACACAACAGCAACAGGAAGTTCTACCTTAGGTGTTATGAACCCTGGAGAGTATGAATTTGGAACTTCTAAACATGAAATTATGCGTGTTATTGAAGGTGAAATGACAGTTAAGTTACCTGAAACTACTGAATGGGTTACCTATAAAGCTGGGGAAGCTTATGAAATAGATGCTAACAAAAAATTTCAAGTTAAAGTATCGGTACAAACTTCTTATTTGTGCCAGTATAAATAATTTGATTTAAAAATTTCATAAAAAAAGCACCTCAATCGAGGTGCTTTTTTACAACACTTAACTTGAAATTGCTTTCAAATATTTATTCTTAAATAGAATGGGGGCAAATTTATTAAGACCCACACATTAAGCAATCATCTCCTTCTGCAGCTTTAGCTTGAGCTATTAAAGCTTTCATTTCATCGGCACTCATCGGCTCAATTTCCGGAGTTTGTTTTTGGCTTGCAAATTTAATGGCCGTTTTTTCTGCTATATTCTTTTTTTGTGCTGCTTGTGTAGCATCTTGATTTATTACTTCTACCTCTTCTGCTAAGGGTTCTTCGTTTTTAGTGGTTTTTAAAGTAAACTTAATGGCATCTACAGCACTCTTAGTACGTAAATAGTACATACCTGTTTTTAAACCACTTTTCCAAGCATAAAAGTGCATAGAGGTTAGTTTTGCCATAGTGGCACCTTCCATAAACAGGTTAAGCGATTGTGACTGATCAATAAAGTAACCTCTTTGGCGACTCATGTCAATAATATCTTTCATACTTAACTCCCAAACTGTTTTATAAAGTTCTTTAATGTCTTGCGGAATAATATCAATACCTTGAACCGAGCCATTAGCTCTCATGATATCTTGCTTTAAAGCATCGTTCCATAAACCTAACTCTACTAAATCTTCCAATAAATGTTTGTTTACTACAATAAATTCACCCGATAATACACGACGTGTGTAAATGTTAGAAGTATAAGGTTCAAAACACTCGTTATTTCCTAAAATTTGAGATGTTGAAGCTGTAGGCATCGGAGCAACCAAAAGTGAATTACGCACCCCATGTTTTAATACTTGTTTACGGAGTTTCTCCCATTCCCACATACCGCTTAATTCTTCATCTTTCAAATTCCAAAGATTGTATTGGAATTGACCTTTACTTATAGGAGATCCTTCATACGATTCGTACGGACCATCGGCCTTAGCTTCTTCCATACTGGCAGTAACGGCTGCAAAATAAAGCGTTTCAAAAATATCTTGATTTAACTTTTTAGCTTCATCACTTGTAAAAGGCATACGTAACAAAATAAACGTATCTGCCAATCCTTGCACACCAAGACCTATAGGTCTGTGACGCATATTCGAGTTTTTGGCTTCTATTACAGGATAGTAATTTCTATCGATAACTCTGTTTAAATTTTTTGTAACACGTTTTGTAATACGGAAAAGCTCTTTATGGTCGAACTCGCCATTTTTAACAAACATTGGTAGCGCAATGGATGCTAAATTACAAACAGCAACCTCATCTGGAGATGTATACTCCATAATTTCTGTACATAAATTTGAAGAACGGATGGTTCCTAAATTTTGTTGATTCGATTTACGGTTTGCTGCATCTTTATACAACATGTAAGGTGTACCTGTTTCAATTTGAGATTCTAATATTTTCTCCCACAGTTCACGAGCGTTGATGGTTTTACGTCCTTTTCCTTCTGCTTCATATTTTAAATATAATGCCTCAAAAGCCTCACTATGCACTTCATCTAAACCAGGACATTCGTTAGGACACATTAAGGTCCACTTTCCATCTTCTTGAACACGTTGCATAAACAAATCGGAAATCCACATAGCATAAAATAAATCACGTGCACGCATTTCTTCTTTACCATGGTTTTTCTTCAAGTCTAAGAAATCCATAATATCGGCATGCCATGTTTCAATATACATTGCAAAACTTCCTTTACGTTTTCCGCCACCTTGATCTACATAACGTGCCGTATCGTTAAATACTTTTAACATAGGAACAATACCGTTTGATGTACCATTAGTACCCGATATATAACTTCCTGTAGCACGAATGTTGTGTATAGCCAAACCAATACCTCCTGCCGATTGCGAAATTTTGGCGGTTTGTTTTAATGTATCGTAAATACCATCAATACTATCGTCTTTCATAGTTAATAAGAAACAAGAAGACATTTGTGGCTTGGGTGTACCTGCATTAAAAAGTGTTGGTGTAGCGTGTGTAAAATATTTTTTAGACATGAGTTCGTAAGTTTCAATAACCGACTCTAAATCGTCTAAATGAATTCCTACTGCCACACGCATTAGCATATGTTGTGGACGTTCGGCTATTTTACCATTTAATTTTAATAAATACGAACGTTCTAAAGTTTTAAACCCAAAATAATCATAGCCAAAATCACGGTTATATATAATGGTAGAATCTAAAACATCTTTATTTTTCATGATAACCTCGTAAACATCATCGGCTAAAAGCGATGCATCTTTACCAGTTCTGGGATTTACGTAAGTGTACAGGTCGTGCATCACCTCACTAAATGTTTTTTTAGTGTTTTTATGTAAGTTAGACACAGAAATTCTTGCTGCTAGCCTTGCATAATCTGGATGAGCCGTTGTCATGGTTGCAGCAATTTCAGCAGCTAAGTTATCAAGTTCACTAGTAGTAACCCCATCATATAAACCTTCAATAACACGCATAGTTACTTTTAAAGGGTCTACTAATTCGTTTAACCCGTAACACAACTTACGCACTCTTGCGGTTATTTTGTCGAACATAATTTGTTCTTTTCTGCCGTCTCTTTTTACTACATACATATTTTTACACTTTTTTAAGTTTTTCTGATACACCTTCAGAAAAACGGTTAATAGATTATTCCAAATACTATCTAATTGTAATTAGTTTAATATTTAGTTGTTCAGATGGATTAATAAAACTGGTAATTTCTCATTTTACTGAAACTGCTTCAGCGAAAGGGCATGAGAACAACACCTTTATAAATTATAGAAAACTTTTCTCTTAATTGATTTTAATGATTAAAAATCGGCATCAAAAGTAAATTTATCTTTATCTTCTTCTTTATTAAGAACACCAGCTTTTTGGTATTCAGACACACGTTTTTCAAAGAAATTTGTTTTTCCTTGTAAAGAAATCATGTCCATAAAATCGAATGGATTGGCTGTATTATATTCTTTATCGCAACCCAACTCAAATAATAATCTGTCGGTTACAAACTCTAAATATTGCGACATTAGTTTCGCATTCATGCCTATTAAACTCGCTGGTAATGATTCTGTTATAAATTCACGCTCAATATCTAAAGCATCAATTAATATTTCTCTAATTCTATCTTTAGGCACTTTGTTTATCAAATGCTTGTTATGTAAGTGCACCGCAAAATCACAATGTACACCTTCATCACGAGAAATTAACTCGTTTGAGAATGTTAAACCAGGCATTAAACCTCTTTTCTTTAACCAGAAAATAGAACAAAACGCCCCAGAAAAGAAAATACCTTCTACGGCAGCAAATGCAATTAAACGTTCTGCAAAACTTGGAGAATCGATCCATTTTAATGCCCAATCTGCTTTTTTCTTAATTGCAGGGAAATTTTCAAGTGCATTAAATAATAAATCTTTTTCTTTTTCGTCTTTTACGTAGGTATCAATTAAAAGTGAATAGGTTTCACTATGAATATTTTCCATCATGATTTGAAATCCGTAGAAGAATTTCGCTTCACTATATTGTACTTCGCTTACAAAATTTTCTGCTAAATTTTCATTTACAATACCATCACTAGCTGCAAAAAAAGCTAAAATGTGTTTTATAAAATAACGTTCATCGTCATTTAACTTATTTTTCCAGTCTGTAAGGTCTTGATGTAAGTCAATTTCTTCTGCAGTCCAAAAACTTGCCTCCGATTTTTTATACCATTCCCAAATATCATGATGTTCAATTGGAAAAATAACAAAACGATTTTTGTTTTCTTGTAGAATGGGTTCTATTGATTGAGACATTTCTTTTAGTTTTATTTTTTAAAATTAGACAAAAATCGATACCGATTTAGGGAGTAACAAAGATTGAAAAATGCTATTTAAAATGAAAGGTTTAGTTATAAACATTGTCAACAAGTTTTTAACAATTAAAGAATAACGAAACAAAATAAAGTGAACAAATTAAAAGTAATAAATAACTGATTTACAGATTTTTATATTTTTTAGATTTTTAAAAAGTTTGCAGTAAAAAACAAGTTTTTTAATTTTAAACCCCTAATTTTAAAGGTGTTTTAGAGGTTTATTTTAGTTACGACAACTTGTTGGCAATCTTTTCTAATTCCAAATACCAATCTTCGCCAAATTTTCTTATCAAGGCTTCTCTTACAAATTTATAAACAGGAATTTGCAGTTCTTTTCCTAGAGTGCACGCATCATCACAAATTTCCCATTTGTGGTAGTTTACGGCGGAAAATTCGGTGTAATCTTGTATTCTTACCGGATATAAATGGCAAGAAACGGGTTTTTTCCAAGAAATTTCACCCTGATTATAGGCCTCTTCAATAGCGCACAATGCTACTTTTTTTTCATCAAAAATAACATAGGCACAATCGGCACCATTAATTAAAGGCGTTTCTAAATCGCCATCCTCGGAGGTTACATAAACACCTTGAGATTCAATTGCTCTAATACTTTCTTTTCGCAAAAAAGGCTTTACTTTAGGGTATATTGATTTTAATATTTCAGCTTCTTCAGCTTCTAGAGGCGCTCCGGCATCACCATCTATACAGCAAGCTCCTTTACATGCAGAAAGGTTGCACATAAAATCCTTTTTTATAATATCTTCTGAAACGATGGTTTTCCCTAATTGAAACATATGCTGTAAAATTATTTAGTAGGGGGCAAAAATAACTAAACTTTAGCGTTTAATACTATAGTTATTGACTTCAATCTGCTAATTTTGCGACAAATTTAGAATTTGATCAAATTCTAAATTTTTGATTGCTATTTTTACGGGAATAACTATTTTAACGAAAACCTTGAATGAGGGTTTAAGTAATTTAATTTAAAAAGCAAATCCATGAAACTTAATTTTAAAGAAATATTTACTGCTTTTATGGTATTGTTTGCGGTTGTAGACATTGTTGGTAATATTCCAATAATAATTGATTTACGAAAAAAAGTAGGTCATATTAATAGTAGAAGAGCCGCTATTATATCAGGAGTTATCATGATTGCATTTCTTTTTTTAGGAAACAGTATTTTAACCCTTATTGGTATTGATGTGAATTCGTTTGCAGTTGCAGGAGCATTTATTCTGTTTTTCATTGCTTTAGAAATGGTATTAGGTATTACACTTTACAAACATGAAGAATATACGGCTGACGCAGCTTCGGTATTTCCATTAGCATTTCCACTTATTGCTGGCCCTGGAAGCTTAACTACACTATTATCGTTAAGAGCTGAATTTAAAATCGAGAATATTATAGTCGCTATCATATTAAACGTTATTGTTATTTTTATTGTTTTAAAAACATCAAAAACCATCGAACGTTTTTTAGGGCAAAATGGTATTAGTATTGTTAGAAAAGTATTTGGCGTTATATTATTAGCGATTGCGGTTAAACTGTTTGCTCATAATATTAAAGCATTGTTTGAAATAATATAACCTATATAACAAATGAAAATTTTGACCATTATAATTAGTGTGCTTGCTTTAGTGCTTATTGTCTTTAATTTTACTCAAGTAAATTTTGAAGCACCTTTTAAAGGAGAAAGTATGATTGCTTTAATAACTATTTTAGCAGCACTTTGTGCCATTGTTATGATGCTTATTTTAAGAGTTTCTAAACGTATTGAAGAAAAAGTAAAAGAACGCCGCTAATATTAGTATTTTGTCTATTATTATTAATACCAATTGTTTACACTTCGCTTGGGTTTTGGGTCATACAAACGGCAACTGTTTTCCTTGCCCTCAATGGATATTTTTTTTAGTAAACTACTAAAAAAAAAGTATATTTGGCTTCGAATTTAAAAACCCAAAACAAATGAAAAAAACAATTAGCTTAACTTTATTATGTTTTATATTAGTTTTAAACATTTCTTGCGAAAGCGATGATAACGGAGATGGCGACAAACCTAAAATAACAGGATCTCTAAGTGTTGAAGAAGGAAAAAATCAATTAGAAGACAATAGCATTGAATTGTTAAATAAAATAGATGCTTTTAAAAATAATGATGCCTTAAACGAAATTATTGAATTAGCAGAGTTTTTAAATGGTTCTAATGATTCTAAAATAGTTAACTTTAAAAAAACAGCATTTAGTACAATAAACAATATATCTTCTATAGAAGCGTCTAATAAAAGTATTACAACATTTAATGCAAAACAATCTATAGCAATTATTTCTGAAACTCCGCTTGCTGATGATTTTCAAGCAGAAAAAGGGATATACTTATGGAATTCAGATACTGAAAAGTTCGATAAAACAGGTTCAAGTGATGACGTTATTTATAACATAAATTACAATGGTAAAGTTGCTGTATTTAGTTTTACAGATTTTACTACTAAACTTGCTGGAAGTGAAGGCTCTAAAGAAGAAATACCGACTTTAATTAAAGCAAATCTTAAAATAGATAACACGACAGTGTTTACTCAAGCTTTTTCTGCTTCTTTTAAAGATAATCAACTAATTCCTAGCACTATCAATAACACAACCACTATTGGTGGATTTGCATTTGTAACAGATTATTCTAATTCAAGTAACAAAACCATCACTCAATCTTTTGATTTTAAAATTGATGGTGATGTTATTATAGGTTACAGTTACACTGCAAAAGGAAAATTTAATAATGAAGATGGCAACATTGAAGATATAATTGATAGTGTAACATTATCATTTCAATTTTTAGATGCTAATTTATATATAACTGCTAACGATAATAATTTTAATTCGGATAGCGAATTATCTATAGATCAAGAAGTAGCCTTATTAAATAGTAATGTTAATTCAGAATTAAGTATTAATAAAAAATCTATAGCTAAAAGTATATTCTATAAAGACGAAAGCACTTATACCGACTATGTTTTTAACTCAAGTACGCAGAATTTTGAGCTAGTAGAAGTCTCTGAAGATGTTGTTAACATTAAATTTTTATTTGATGATGGCACTTCTAATGATTTTAACACTTATATAGAAGGTTCTTTTACAGAATTAGAAAGCAGATTCGATGCCGTTTTTGAAGCTTATGAAAAGCTTTTTGAAGATATGTAGAAATACATTAGAAAACGAACGTATTAAATAATAAACAGCAAAAAAGGGCTACCAATAAGAAATTATGGTAGCCTTTAGTTTTGGGGTATAATGAATTTTTTAAACACAACATTCTCTCCTGACCAGTAGCCAAAAGCACCATTACTAACATTGCTAATAATTTCATTAGAAAAAGAAGAGTTCCCTATGAATGTAGATTCATCCCCTTTAATTGATTTCCAAAAATCAAATTGTTCTTTTGTAATAGCTATAAGTTGTAACTCAATCACTTCATTAACTTTAAGTTTATTTTCTCTTTCTCCATCTTTTTTTATTTCTACATAGGTAACTATAAGCGGAAATGTATCTGTAGAAAAATTTTCTGTGTTAAATATAAAAGGTTTCGCAAATGAAAACTTAGCTTCCTTTTCGTTTTTAATTAATACTTTGAAATACCTAACAGACTTAACATTATTATTAATCGTTAATTTAATATCTCTATGATCTGGTTGATTAACTCCATCCTTAATTGATTTTAAAAAATCAATTTCCAATACTTCCAGTTTTTCTGGCAAGGTCGTTTTAGATGTAAACACTTTGTCTCTAATTGTTATAGATAAATCATATTGCTTGCCTAGTTCTCCTTTAATAATATTACTTCTATAAAACAAAAAAGGAAATTTAGAGTCTTCTCTTTTTAAGGTTAATATTTCAGTAACCTCTCCGTTAGAAAGCTCAACTTTAGCTTTAGTTTCAATAGATTTAGCAACCTCTAAAGAGTCAATAATACCATCAAAGGGCAAACTATTTGTCAAGTATATTTCTGCAAATCTATTTTCCATAATTGCTCCTTCAACAGTAAGCTGATCTGAAAATGAAGCATCAATTTCGTTATCTATGCAACTTGACAGAATTATTAGCAAAAAAATAAATTTTTTCATATCAATTTAATTTAAAAAGAAAACAGCCAGTTTAGCGTAGGTAAAAGCGGGAAAAAATTATCCCTTTTTTCTATGATTTCTATGAATGAGTCATCTGCATTACCATCCGTAGCGAAATATATTTGAAACGGATTATTATTATTGTAAGCATTATATAAGGTTAAATTTAATTTTGAATTCCACTTCCCTTTCTGTTTGAAAGAATATGTACAAGATAAATCCAAACGGTGGTAATTAGGGAAACGTGAGGCATTTTTAGATTCAAAATTAACGATAGGACGTTCGCCTACAATTCTAATATCTTTAGGTCTGGTATAATTTTGACCGCTAGTAAATAAGAATATAGTTCCTAACTCAATCCTATCATTTAATTTATAGCTTACAATAGTGTTGAAGTTTATGGGTCTGTCAAAATTTGTTGAGAAATAATTCCCCTGATTTATCGCATCAAATTGAGCAATGGTTTTAGATAGCGTTAGTGCGGCTTGCGCTGTAAGTTTGTTTATTTTTTTATTAATGCTTAATTCTAAGCCATAAGAGTTAAACTTTCCTGCTACTATATCTTCATAGATATTGTTAGAAAATAAATTATTAATTGACCCATTCGAAAATTCAGTATAGTTAGAAACATTTTTAAAAAATAGTGCACTGTTAAATTGTGTTCCATTTTCCTCAAAAATATAACTCAAACTTAATTGATTTGAAACTTGAGGCTTTACATCTTTATTACTTATCACAAAAAAATCTGCAGGCAAACTAAATGAACTAAAAGAGGCTTGGTGAATAAATTGGTTTAATTTTTGGTAACTAAATTTGAAAGCTTGATTATCTTTAAATTGATACTTAACACTTAATCTAGGCTCTAAGCAGTAAAACTTATCATTAGTTACCAAAGCATTAGATTCTGTTATATATGTTGTAAAACGTAATCCTGATTTAACTTTTAATTTATCATAAATCTGAAATTCCAGATCTCCAAACAGACTAACATCATCAAATTTATAAGTTTCTTGATTTAAAATTTCTAAAGGGGAATTGTTTATGCTAGCTTGAACACGTTTAGGGAGTATTTTATTTTTATTATAAGATGCCCCAATCTTAAATAGATAATTGGTTTTATCCCATAAAAAATGATGATTTAAATTCAATACATTATAGGTACTATTTGCATCATAATCAAAAATAAAATCATCGCTTCCAAATGAAAACTTATAGAAACTATTACTAAGTGTTGTTTGAGAACTAAAACTATTAGAAAATTGGTGTGTGTAAGTGGTTCCTAATAAAAAATTACCCCACTTCAACTTTCTGTTTCTCCCTTTAGTTTTGTCTTTATAATTATCTTCTGTTAAATACAGAGAGGTTTCTAATTTATCCCTTGATGTTAAACTTAAAGAATGTTTTACAAAGAAATCGTGTAACGAGTAGTTACTATCTTTCCCAAGAACAGAGTCATCTTTCCCAAAAATAGGTTTGAAAAGTTCTAGATATGTTCTTCTGCCCGATATTAACAAACTATTACTATTATCAATTTTTATATTACCTGTTAACTTTGTAGATAATAAACCTAAGCTTCCATTAAAATAAGTACTATCAGGCGCTTTTAGTGTTTTTATATCTGTAATAGAAGATAATCGACCGCCATAACTAGCATCAAAACCAGCTTTAGAAAATTCTAAAGAATGAACAAAATCAGAATTTATAGCCGAAAATAAGCCTCCTAAATGAGATGTGTTATGCAAATAGATATTATCTAGTAAGGTTAAATTCATACTGCCATTGCCACCCCTTACTAAGAGCCCCGATTGACCCTCAGTGGCCTGCTGAACCCCAGGAGTATATTGAATTAGTTTAATAACATCTTTTTCTCCTAAAATAAAAGGTAGGCGCTCTATATCTTTTTGTGAAAAATAAATTTGACCTGGAACTACTTTTTTTAATTGACTGCTTGAAAAAGTTCTTATTGTTACTTCTTTTAATAAACTAATTTCAGGTTCCAAATAAATAACATCACCTATATCATTAACAGTTATATGCAATGGACTATAGCCAATTTTAGATAAAATTAGGATAGAACTATTTGCAATATTGTCTAAATAAAAAAAACCATCCTCATTTGTATAAGTTCCTTTATCTGTGCCCTGTATTCGAATAGAAACATCCAAAACAGGTGTATTTTTTTCAAAATCAAATACTTTGGAAGTAATAGAATTTTGAGATGTTGCTTTACCTAAAAAAATAAAAACGAATGAAACAATTAAGCATTTTGTACGGTACATCTTCTATTTTAGGTAATGATTTAAGGACTAAAAATTTTTAATAAAGCGAACAAATTTAAATACTATTTTTGACATAAATAATCTTTTGCGTGAGAGATTATATCTGATTTTTAAGCTTCAAAATATCCTGTTTATAAAACGCTTTATTTAATAGCGTACTAGTTAATGTTTTAGGGAATAGTACGAAGTTGCTGGAACATGGAAAATCAGTCTCATTAAGTGTCCTCTTTGCAAGGGATAGATGATTTTTTTTGCAAAATGTTAATAAAAAACATGTTGAAGTGTATGATGAGATTAGATAAAAACGGATATATAACTACTTTTTATCCTTTTTTACTCAACTCAATAACCTCTTCAATCATAATATCTCGTTGATTGATTACTTCTTCAAAAGCACCAGAGCCATAAAGTTGATCTGCTAACGTTGCTTTTAAATATTGTTTTACCTCATCATGATAGGCTACGAATGTTAATTGAGATTCAGTTCTTTTATTTAAATACTCTTGAAAATCATAAACCATTTTTTCTGGAATTTCAAAGGTATCAATAAACACTTGTCTTGAAATACCATCATAAAGTTTTCTGTCTTTTTCTAAAGTTTCAAAAACAAAATAGCTGATAAAACCACGTCGCTGTAAAAAAGTGAGTGTCTCGTTTTGCATACTATTGTCTATAGGCACAAACATATCTGGTATGATGCCACCACCACCATATACAATTTTTCCTTTAGGTGTTTTATATTTTAAGGAATCTGCCACTTGAATTTTATCTGGATCCAATAGCTCACCGCTCTCCATTCTACTAAAATACTCATCGTAATAATCTTTATTTCCTTTACTATATGGACGTTGAATGGAACGACCTGTTGGTGTATAATACCTTGACACTGTTAAACGTACCGCACTGCCGTCGCCTAGATCCATTTCGCGTTGCACCAAGCCTTTGCCGTAAGAACGTCGCCCAATGATGGTGCCTTTATCATTATCTTGTAAAGCACCCGCCACAATTTCACTTGCAGAAGCTGAATTTTCATTTATTAATACGTACAGTTTACCTTTTTCAAAATCGCCTTTATCAGTAGCGAAGCTTTTTTCGATATTACCACGTTTATTTTTTGTAAACAAAATTAGTTTATCATCTTCGAGAAACTCGTCTGCAATTTGTTCCGCAATACCTAAAAATCCACCAGGGTTATCACGTAAATCAAGCGCAATTTCGGTTGCTCCTAAACCCAAGAGTTTATCTAAACCTTTTTTAAATTCTTTATAAGTACTTTCAGCAAAACGATTGACTTTTATATAGCCTAATTTATTGGTAAGCATGTAAGCTGCATCGACACTTTTTATGGGAATGTTTGAACGTTTTACGGTAAAATTTAACAGCTTTGGTTCGCCTTTTCTAAAGATTTTTAAGTTGACTTTACTATTTAATGTTCCTTTAAGTTTTTTTACCAATTCGCCGTCATTTAACTTATTACCATAAAGGGTATCTCCATCGGCCATAACAATCCGGTCGCCCCCTTTTATGCCTGCTTTGTCGCTTGGCCCTCCTTCAATGGCTCTAATAACTGCTATGGTATCTTTATATGGATAAAAACTAATACCAATACCTATAAAATCACCTTTCATGTTTTCGGCAACACTTTGCATTTCTTCTTTAGGAATATACACCGAATGGGGGTCTAGATTTTCTAAAATACCGTTTACTGTAACATCTACAATGCTATCGGTATTAACATCATCTACATAATCATATTCAATGTAATCTATAAGCCTATTAAGCTTATCTTTTTTGCTATTTTTTGAAAATAATTTATCAGGTGCATCACTAAAATTTAACTTACCTCCAATAATAATACCTACAGCAATGGCTGTACCAATTATTAAGGGTAAATATTTATTTTTATATGGCATTAGGCTTGTAAATCTTCAATTTGTTTTAGCTCAATTCCTGCTTTTTTTAAGAATTCTAATCCAGAATTGTCTTTATAGGCTTGATGATATACTACTTTTACAATACCAGCTTGATGTATGAGTTTGCTACATTCTTTACAGGGTGACATCGTAATATAAAGTGTTGCGCCTTTGCAGGATTGTGTTGATGCTGCTACTTTTAAAATAGCATTTGCTTCGGCATGTAATACATACCATTTGGTATAACCTTCATCGTCTTCACAAAAATTTTCAAAGCCCGATGGTGTTCCGTTATATCCATCTGATATGATCATTCTATCTTTTACAATAAGAGCTCCTACCTGTCTGCGTTTACAATACGATAGTTTTCCCCATTCTTGTGCAATTCTTAAGTAAGCTTTATCGTATTTAAGCTGTTTTTTTTCTGGCATTAATTTTATAATTGTAGCGCTAATATTATTAACGCCAAATACTATAACGAAGATACTTGGTTCGTATTTTAATTACAACGTAAGTTAGTTAAAATTTTAGAAAGTTTTTAAAACAGCAACAGGTTTTATTTAGTCATGTTTTTGCGTTAGGGGTACTAGTGAACAGCCTAAAACGACCCCAATCATTCGGCCGGGAATGCTTAAATTTTAAACTAAGCTAAAAAACCACTATGAAGTATCATGGGAATGACGAGGCCAACAACGATGGCAGAAGTTACCATAATCCAATCGCGTTTGTTAAACCTGAATATGGTTTGCATGATATAGCCTAATAATAAAACCGCAAATACAATAATTATTTGAGCGATCTCGATACCTAAAGCAAATTCGAGTAATAGCACTGGTTTACTTTCGTAATCGTTTAATAGCATTTTAAACTCACGCGCAAAACCTAGACCGTGTATTAAACCAAAGAATAGAGTTGACAAAAATAAAACGCCTACCTTTTCTTTTTGAGCACCTTTACCCGAGGTAAATACGTTAAAGAGTGCTACAATTAGTATGGTTATTGGTATAAGAAACTCTATCATGGTCGCCTTAACACTAATAATATTATAGACTGCTAAAACAAGTGATAGTGTATGGCCCAAAGTAAACATGGTAACTAACAACAACACACGTTTCCAATCTTTAAACATATACGGCACGGTTAAAACTACAAGAAATAATACGTGGTCGTAGGCTTTTATATCGAGTACGTGGTTGATGCCATATTGAACGTTGAACCAAAAATTTTCGAACATAATATTATTAGTATTTAGGGAAAATCAAATATACAATTATTTAGATTTGTTTAACGATAGGTTTTTTATGTAATTGTAAAAAACATCTCTTTTATTAATTTCTTTAAGGTTGCCAGAATGTTTATTTAAAAGAATTCACAGGAGAAGAAAATCTTTCTAGAATATTTGAAGAGTAAATTTTAGCATGTTATTAATAGGTGTTTTTACTGTTTTTTCATATTATTTATTACTGTTAACACAAAGAAGTGCTTCTTTATTATTTGAGTTAGTTACTATTTTAATCAGTTCTTATTTTATTAAAACTATCCTAAATAGGTAGTAATAACGGTTTAAAATTATAATTTAGTCAAATCTATAAATAGAAAAAATTTATATGAAACACATTTTAACTTTATCAATTATCTTTTTTATTTTACTAGCACCAAACGGTTTAGCACAATCACTTAATTATAGTGAGCCCCTGCCTGTAGATGAAACAATCAAAAAAGGAGTACTGCCTAATGGCATGACCTATTACATAAAAAGTACAGATGTCGTTAAAGATGCCGCTAGTTATTATATCATTCAAAATGTGGGTTCCATCTTAGAAAATGATAACCAACAAGGTTTAGCGCATTTTCTAGAGCATATGGCATTTAATGGTACCGAGAATTTTCCTGGAAAAGGGATATTAAACACACTTCAAAAACAGGGTGCTGTATTTGTGAAAGGTATTAATGCCTATACAGGATTTGATGAAACTGTTTACAACTTAAACAACATCCCAACAAAAGATGGTTTGCAACGACAGTAAATGTTTACCGCCTACCGAAGTAGATTTAGTATTCAACATCAAATAAACAATATCATAAAATGAGGCAGTTTCTTTTCCTATTAAGTGTTTTAATCCTATCACTAACAGGTCACTCCCAAATTCTTGAACCTGTAAAATGGACGACAAGTGTTGAAAAACTATCAGATACCGAGTACGAATTAACATCTAAGGCAACTATAGAATCTGGATGGCATTTATATTCACAAAATGTCCCAGAAAATGGACCCATTGCCACTACCTTTACTTATGATGATAGCGAAGGAGGTTTCAATATCGTTGGAAACACTTCAGAAGAAGAAGGCCATACTATTGATGATCCAGTTTTTGGAATGAAGATTAAATTCTTCGAAAAGTCGGCGATTTTCAAACAAAAAGTGATTGTAGAGAGTGATATTAAAAGCATCAATGCTTTTGTAGAGTTTATGGTTTGCGATGATAGTAGGTGCCTACCACCAACCGAAGTCGATTTGGTATTCATACTTTCTGATGAAGCAGTCGTAAATTCAAATGAAACTATTTTAGATAATGCAGATTCAATAACGAATGATGAGTCTCACAAAGGACTTTGGTCTATCTTTTTCATAGCATTCTTGTCAGGATTTGCAGCCTTGTTAACACCTTGTGTGTTTCCTATGATTCCTATGACGGTGAGTTTCTTTACCAAACAGAGCAAAACCAAAGCAGCAGGAATAAGAAACGCTATTATTTACGGAATTTGTATCATTGTTATTTATGTATTATTAGGAACTGCTGTCACTGGTATATTTGGTGCCGATGCATTAAACGCACTGGCAACCAACGTATGGTTTAATATTATATTCTTTTTACTGTTAGTCATTTTTGCGGTATCCTTTTTAGGTGCATTTGAGATTATGCTACCAAATTCTTGGGCAAATAAAGTAGATTCACAAGCTGATAGAGGCGGATTGATAGGCATCTTTTTTATGGCACTAGCATTGGCTATAGTTTCATTTTCATGTACCGGTCCTATCGTTGGAACCTTGTTGGTTGAAGCTGCCTCTAAAGGAGGTTTAGCTCCTATAATTGGCATGCTAGGCTTTTCACTCGCTATCGCTTTACCTTTTGCTTTATTTGCTGCATTCCCAGGTTGGTTAAATTCATTACCAAAGTCTGGTGGTTGGTTAAACACCGTGAAAGTCGTACTTGGGTTTTAGAATTAGCCTTAGCTTTTAAATTCTTATCACAAGCCGATTTAGTACTTCAAGCACACTTGTTAGAGCGTGAAGTATTTTTAGCCATTTGGATAGCCATTTTTGGAGCATTAGCATTTTATTTATTCGGAAAAATACAATTACCACACGATTCGCCCTTAACCCATATTTCTGTTGGAAGACTCAGTTTAGGGCTTGTTGTTTTATCATTTACTATTTATATGATACCAGGACTTTGGGGAGCACCTTTAAATTTAATAAGTGCCTTCCCACCACCGTTAGAATATAGCGAATCGCCATACGGGGTTGGTTTTTCAAAAATGGGTACAGCCTCCGTTTTAGATTCTCATGAAGGTTTACCAGATGGCGCGCATTTATTAGCACCACACGACATTTTAGCCTTTAATGATTATGATAAAGGGCTCGCATATGCAAAAGAAGTCGGCAAACCTGTTATGATAGATTTTACAGGTTGGGCCTGTGTAAACTGTAGAAAAATGGAGCAAAACGTGTGGACTAAACCAGAAGTACTTAATATTCTTAAAAAAGATATCGTATTAATATCATTGTATGTTGATGACAAACGTCCCTTAGAAGCTCATGAAGTTATCGAATCCAAATTAAAGCCAGGGAAAAAGTTGAAATATATTGGACAAAAATGGAGCGAGTTACAAACTATTAGGTACAAAGCTAACTCACAACCGTTTTATGTATTAATGGATCATAATGAAGAAAACTTGATTACTCCAGTAGGTTACACGCCCGATGTAGACACCTATGTTGAATGGTTGCAAAAAGGAATTTTAAAGTTTAAATAATGTATAAATCGAACATATAACACTTACAATTCAATTTCATAATCTAATTATTAATAAGAAAAAACAAAACAGATATGTTTAATGTCAAATCACTTATATGTATTATAATATTTTATGTGGTTACCCACCATGTTAACTCACAAAACAATAAAACTTTAATTTCAATAAATAAAAGTGAAAATGCACCTGTTATAAGTAAACATATTTACGGTCATTTTGCAGAACATTTAGGACGTTGTATTTATGAAGGTTTTTTTGTTGGAGATACATCTAAAATACCAAATATAAATGGTGTTCGAAAAGATATAATTGAAGCTCTTAGGGAGCTTAAAATACCAAATTTACGTTGGCCTGGTGGTTGCTTTGCCGATACGTATCACTGGAAAGATGGTATTGGCCCCAGAGAAAATAGGCCAACTATAGTAAATAAATGGTGGGGAGGTGTCACCGAAGACAATAGTTTTGGTACACACGATTTTTTAAACATGTGTGAAATACTTGAAACCGAACCATATCTTTCTGGAAATGTTGGAAGTGGTACCGTGCAAGAACTTGCAGATTGGGTTCAATATACCAATTTTGGAGGAAAAAGCCCGATGAGCGATTTGCGAAAAGCAAATGGCAGAGAAGAACCTTGGAAAGTAACCTATTGGGGAATAGGAAATGAAGCTTGGGGATGTGGTGGTAATATGACCGCAGATTATTATGCAAATGAATATCGAAAATATGCAACATTTATTTCAGATTGGGAAAATACGGGTGATATAAAACGTATTGCTTCTGGAGCAAATAGTAACGATTATAAATGGACAGAAACCCTAATGAAAAATATTCCTGGAAGAATGTTAGGAGGGTTAGCATTACACCATTATTCTGTGATAGATTGGGAAAAGAAAGGGGATGCTGTTAGTTTTACAGAAAAACAGTATTTTCAAACTATGACAGAAGCCTTAAAAATGGAAGAATTAGTTACAAAACATGCTGCAATCATGGATACCTACGATCCCAATAAGAAAATTGATTTGGTTGTAGATGAATGGGGAGGTTGGTACGAAGTTGAAAAAGGCACGAATCCAGGTTTTTTATATCAGCAAAACACCATGCGAGATGCAGTATTAGCAGGAACCACTCTTAACATTTTTAATAATCATGCAGATCGAGTTCGTATGGCAAATTTGGCACAATGTGTAAATGTTTTACAAGCTGTTATATTAACAGATAAAGCTAAAATGATTTTAACACCAACTTATCATATCATGAAAATGTATAATGTACATCAAGATGCGCAATTATTACCAATTTCATTCACCTCTCCATTATATACGCTTAATAATGAAACGCTACCAGCCTTGTCGGTTTCTGCATCCAAAGATAAACAAGGCGTTAAACATATTTCTTTTGTAAATATTGATGCAAATAAAGAGCACACAATAAAAATGGATTGTAGTATCCTTAATATAAAGAAAATTTCTGGAACGATATTAACATCCAAACATATTCAAGACCATAACTCTTTTGATGAGCCTAATAAAATTGAGCCTAAAATTTTTAATACATTCACATTTAAAAAAGATGAATTAGAGTTAACGATTCCGCCTTTTTCTGTAGTAGTGATAGAAGCGAAATAATCGTAAATACATCAAAATACTGATAAAAATTATTATTAAATTAAAAAGAAACAAATTAAACTCAGTAACATATCCCTTTTCTATTTTAAAATTTAAATTGATATAAGTTCTATTTTTTTAATACTTTTAAGCATCAAAACTTATAAGTGTTATAATCACACCCATTTATTTAAGATGCGTTAAAAAAATCACCAATTAAAATTAATAACTAATTATGAATAGATTAAAAAAAAGTTTCTATGTTCTTTCCTTATTAAGCATCACTTTTTTAAGTGTACAATGTAAAAATGAAAAGAAAAAAGAGGTTGAAGTAATTCCTGAAAAAGTAAATCTAGTATCCATTTCTAAAGAGTCCTTTGGAACCACTTCTGATAGTATTGAAGTAGAAAAATATACTTTGAAAAATGAAAAAGGAATGGAAGTAAGTATTATTACTTTCGGAGGAATTATTACTTCTTGGACTGCACCAGACAAAAGCAATAATTATAAAGATATTGTGTTAGGTTATAATACTCTAAAGCCCTACGAAACTAACCCAACCTTTTTTGGAGCTTTAATTGGCAGATATGGAAATAGGATTGCTAAAGGCAAATTTACTGTAGATGGTAAAGAATATACTCTGGCGACTAATGATGGTTCTAATCATTTACATGGCGGCGTAAAAGGGTTTGACAAAGTGGTTTGGTCTGCAACAGAAGCACAAACTGATAGTACAGCATCTATAATACTTACCTATTTAAGTAAAGATATGGAAGAAGGCTACCCAGGAGATTTAAATACAAAGGTGATTTATACACTTACCAATGATAACGAACTTAAGGTGGATTATGAAGCAACTACTAATAAAGCCACAATCGTTAACCTTACGCAACATTCTTATTTTAATTTAACAGGCGATTTTTCAAGAACTATCTTAGATCATGAATTAATGATAAATGCAGATAAGTTAGTTCCTGTTGATGCTACATTAATTCCAACAGGAGAACTTACAGATGTAACTAATACGCCTTTTGACTTTAGAAATTCTAAACCAATAGGACAAGATATAAATGCTGAAAATACGCAATTAAAAAGAGGTTTAGGATATGACCATTGTTGGGTTTTAAATAATCAAAATGAAGGAGTTCGATTAGTCGCTACTGCTTATGATAAAGATAGTGGTAGAGTTCTTGAGGTACTTTCTGATGAACCAGGGATCCAATTATATACTGGAAACTTTTTAGATGGTACGTTGCCAAGTAAAAATGGAGGGACTTATGCTTATAGAACAGGTTTTTGTTTAGAAACGCAACATTATCCAGACTCACCAAATCAAAAAGATTTTCCTTCTACAGTATTAAATCCAGGCGAAACATATAAATCTAAAACAAGCTTTAAGTTTTCGGTTAAATAATATTTTAAAAATATAAAATGAAACAAAGCCAGTGAAACAAATTTACTGGCTTTGTTATTTAATCTAAAAAGGCAATAATCTTCTTTACTACTTCATTTAAATGGTTAGGTAAGTTCATTTTTTCCCATGGATGATTAGCTCTAAACACATGGTTAGCACCATAAATAATTTGCAATTCACTTTTTGGGTTCCAAGCATGAAGATTATTCGCTTCATCTACTAAAACACTGGTATCATTGTTACCATGAATTATAAGATGTGGGATGTTTAAGTTTGAAACAGCACGTTTAATAGTTAGTCGTTTTTCATTAGCTTTAAAATCTTCATAAAACTGATAAAAATGTGGCATTTGTTGCTTAGTTCTACCATTTATAACATAGGTAACACCAGTTTGTTTCCATGCTTCTAAATCGCAAAGTCCATCCATTCTACTACCAAAATCGGAGACACTTGCTAAACTAATTAAATTTTTAATTCTACTATCCTCTTCTGCTTTAATGGATGCAATACCACCGCCTCTACTATGACCAATTAATGAAGTATCATTCGTATTGGCTATTTTCTGTATGTCTGAATTATTAAAAACCCAATCTATAACGGTTGTTAAATCGTCTAATTCTTTAGTGTAATTATTATTACTGAATGTTTCTAAATCAGGAAAATCTATAGGCTGTTGAACAGTTCCACCATTATGCGAAAAGTTAAACTTTATAAAACAAAATCCGGCGTCAGCAAATTGATTTGCCATCAAACTCCATGCTCCCCAATCTTTAAAACCCTTGTAACCATGGCAAAATATAATAACGGGCAGGTTCGTTTTATTTTCAATATAGCTAACATCAATTACAATAGGTTTTTGATGTTTTCCGTTTATTACTAAATGTTGTTTTACAGTCATTTTAAACTTCTTTTTCAGTGAAAGGAATGTTCGGGTCGCATATTTCTAAAATAAGCTGATTTAATTCAAATTTAAAGTTCTCTAAAGTTTCGTTCGTTATCAAAAAATCTTTTTTTGCGCCGTTTCCAGATTTATCTTTTTTAGCAAATTTCAAAAAACCAGCACTTAAATTTTTAAAGGAAATAATCCCAGCTTCAACAGGCAGGTTAATGTCTCCCATACGATGCATCATATAAGCATAAGCTAGTATTTGAAAAGATTTACTGTATTTTTTATAATCGGTTGTGAGCTCCTCCCAGTTAACAATTTCGACTTGATTTTGCTCTACACGTCCCGTTTTATAATCGATAATTCTGGTAATGCCATTATATTCATCAACCCGATCTACTTTTCCAACCAATTTCACAGGGAAATTAAGTTCAGGAATATCGACCACAACCTCATTATTAGCTTCAATAGCCACTATTTTAATTTGGTTCCCCGCTTTTAAATCTTGAATTTCTAAATCCAAAAAATTGGACACATAACGTTTTGCTATTTCAAAAACAATCAGGTTTTTTCCTTTGGTTATATCACCTTCTTTGTATTCATTTTTAAAGTGAAAAGTGACTTTTTCTTCAATTTTAGATTTTAAATTTTTAATAATATCTACTGTTATAAACATACCAACTAAGGGTTTGTAAAAATCTTCTAGGGTATTATGAACTACGGTTCCTAAGGTGTTTGCGGCAACGGTTTCTTCAACATCATCGTGCTCTTTTATTTTTAATATTTTCTGATGATAAAAATCGATTGGATTTCTGATGTAGGAGGTTAAAGATGAGGGTGAAAAACCTTTCTTGGATACATTAATAATATTATTTAGTAAGCTTTCATTTTTTTCAATAGTTTGTAATGATGCTTCAATAACAGGTACTTGCGGCGCTACAATTTGATGGTTAATGTTGTGAATCCCTTCTAATTCCAGTTGGGTGATAAAGCGACTTTTTTCACCACCAGTTAGCACATCTGCCTCGGTATTGTATAAAATGTAAATATTTTTGGCACGTTGTAAAAGTCTGTAAAAGTGATACGTATAAACTGCATCTTTTTCTTTATAAGTAGGAAGTTTGTTTTCTAATTTTACATCAAAAGGAATAAACGAATTATTACTTTTACCTGAAGGCAGTACGCCTTCATTTACAGAAGAAATAATAACGGTTTCAAAATCTAAAACACGTGATTCTAACATTCCCATAATTTGTAAGCCTTGTAAAGGTTCCCCTTGGAAATCTAAGGTTTCAGAACTTAATAATTCTTTATAGATGCTAAACAGAGTTGAAACATCTTTTATGTGCTGGTATTTGGTGTTTAAGCGTGATAACTCATTAAACAATTCATTAAAGCGGAACAAATACTCTAATGAGAGCAAATTAGCAGCCTTATTGTCGTCTAAATGATTTTTTATACATAGTATAAGTTGAAAACAATTTTGTAGTGCTAAATCGATTGTTTTACCCCAATTTGAAAATAGGAGGTCGATTATAACAACCGAGTAAGGCGCTATTTCTTTCAGTCTATCGGCTGTTAAATAAATAATATTATTTGCGTCTACAGTCTCAATTATTTTAGAGGCATAGTCTACTTGGTCAATATTGAAAAGTGGCCTTATAAATTGATGAGACATGACATTAATAACATCTTTGTAGTAAAAGCTGTTTGAGGGTGTTTTGTGAATATAAAACAACGTTTCAAACAACCAAGCTAGTGGTATAGACTTTAACGGAAAGCCCATCGTTATATTTAATGCATCAATATTTTCAGGGAGGGCATTAAGTACAGGAATTAGTAAATTCTCATCCCCTAAAACAACAGCGGTATTTTGTAAATTTAAGTTTTCATTTTGTAAACGCTTTAACAAGGAGCCAATATGTTTTGCTTGCCCTATATTTTTAGGAATGCCAAAGGTTGAAATGTTCTTCTGTGTTGAATAATTATTCGTTATCCAATTAAATAGATTGTTTTTAAAGTATGGCCACTTTTGGTGATGCTGTCTTGTAAATAAACCAGCGTCATGGTTTGCGCTATTAAAAAAAGCAGTGTCAATATCCCAATAAATTTTTGCCAAATTGTTTTTTAACAATTCTTGAATAATAGTTTCTTCGCAGGTATTAAGCGCATTAAAACCTAAAAAAACATGTTGCTTTTCAGAATTGTTTTGAATGTATAGTTCTAAATTTTCAACAGCTTCTCTATAAATTAAACCTTGGTACCCTATTTTTTTATTAAGAAGTTGTTTGCTAAAATGGGTGTAATAGGTGTGTAATTTATTCCAAAAAGACAAATAGTTTTTGATAAACGCTGTTTGGTTTTTTTCAAGCGACCAATGATGGTTTTCAATTTCTTTAATGGCAATTAAATAATTGAAAATATTTTCTTGAGGAATAAGGTAACGGTCAATTTCATTAAAATCTTGAAGTAGAATTTGTGCCCATTTAGAGAATACTTCAAAAGTATCTGTTTCTTCTTTTTTTGTTATTTGGCAATAGGTACTATAAAACTCGAAAAGTAATTCTGTATTTGAAATGGTTTGAAGTTGTGATAATTCTTCAACAAATTCTTCAATACTAATAATGGTAGGTGAAAAAATAGTTTGATTGCTAACTTTATAAAGTTGATGTTTTAAAAAGAGACCAGCCCTTTTACTGGGTAAAATAAACGTTAGCTCAGAAAGATTTGAGTTGTTATTTTGTAAATCTTTTAGAACATCAAAAATAAAAGTTGTCATTGTATAAAAATAAAAAACGCTTCGGATATCCGAAGCGTTTTAAACTTATTTATTTTTTAACTAAAACTTAATTATTTAGCTAAGTTAATTTCAACACGTCTGTTATTAGCACGACCTGCAGAAGTAGTGTTTTTATCAATTGGTTTAGTTTCACCGTAACCTTTAGATGAAAGTCTAAATTCATCAATACCATTTTTCACTAAATATTCTTTTACAGAAAGTGCTCTTGCATCAGATAAATCTTGATTTAATTTATCGCTACCAACACTATCAGTATGACCTTCTACAGTAAATTTAGAGTTCGGATATTCATTAAGTATTTTAATGATATCAGCTAATACAGCGCTAGATTGAGATTTAATTGAAGACTTACCAGTATCAAATAAAATTGTTTTAGCATAAGCATTTAAAGTTTTTTGAACTTCTGCTGAAACTTCAGGACAACCATTGTTAGCAACAGTACCTTTTACAGAAGGACATTTATCATCTTTATCTAATACACCATCACCGTCAGTATCTGGCCAAGGACAACCTTGGTTTGCAGCAGGACCAGCTGTAGTAGGACATTTATCGTCAGCATCAGTTACACCGTCACCGTCAGCATCTGGACAACCAGATAAAGCTTTTAAACCAGCAACAGTAGGACATCTGTCATCTTTATCAGCAACACCGTCACCGTCAGAATCAGGACAACCGTTTAATTCAGCAGTACCAGCTTCATTAGGACAAGAATCTTTGCTATCTTCAATACCATCACCGTCAGTATCAGGACATCCGTTAAATGCAGCAACACCAGCTACGTCTGGACAAGCATCATCTTTGTCAAAAATACCATCACCATCAGTATCAGTACCACCAAATTTAATTGAAATACCAGCTGTATGTTGGAAATGAGTGTTTAAGTAATCTTCAAAAGCATGTTTATAAGAAGATTGTAGTGTTAAACCGATATTCTCGCTAAACCAAATGTTTAAACCTACAGTTCCGTTTACAGTTCCAGCCCCGATTTCGTCAACCCAAGTGTAACCCCCTCCAACACCTACGAAAGGATCAAGAGTTTTCTCTTCTAGGAAATTATATTTAATAGTACCGTCAACACCATAGTAAGATAAATCACTTACTGAAGCATCACCAAAGTTTTCAATTTTATTTAAAGACCCAGCTACTCCAAAAGAGAAACCATCACCTACATATTTAGATACAGAAATAGTAGATAAAGAAGGTAAAATATTCCAGTGATCAGTCACATTAAAGTATTCATCAAAAATTTCTCCAAGAGGAGCATCCTCACCAGTAGGATAGAAATCAACTGCGTTTGCACCAATGGTAATTTGCCATGGGTTGTTTTTGTCTTGCGCATTAGCGTTGCTATAACCAAGTATAAGCAACATAGCGAACAATAATCTGCTAAGATTTTTCATATTCAAAAGTTTAATTTTTAAGTGTTAATTGTAAACAAAAGTAAGTTGTTAAATTTTATTAACAAAGACAAATATATAAAAAAAATGAAGATTTTACTTATTTGTTCATGGTTCAGAATGATTTTATTTAATTTTTAGTCTTTTTAAACAATTATGTACAGATATATTCTTAATTTTAAATAATGTTGTAAATGGCTACTAAAATTTTTGTTTTTACATCTTGAATTAATATTTAAATAAAACTATACTTCTTTTACTGATATATTATTGTTGTTTAAATATACAAGAATTCTTTTTTTCACAACTATTCTCATCTCTTGCAATACATCTTGATACGATTGTAATTGCTGCATGTGCTTTTTGTCTTCAATCCCTGTTTTATAATCAATAATTACCGCTTCGTTTTCAATATTTAGAACCACTCTATCTGGTCTTAAAATTACACCATCTTTAGTAATAATGTCGCGTTCGTTATAAATAATATTGTTAGAATTAAAATAAGTTTCAAGTTTTGGATGAGTCACTATTTGAACTACTAAAGTTTTTAACTTTTGAGCTTGTTCTATATTAATTATTGATGTATTTGTATAGTCGTTAATTACAAAATCAATGTCGTCTTTAGTTTTAATTTTAGACATGATGTTATGAATAAGATTCCCTTTTTCTATAGCTTCTTCTTGGGTGGTATCCCAAAGCATCCCCGATTTTGTAACCACTTTTATGTTGTGTGATTCTTTGGAAGTGGAAATAAATTCTGTTTGAAAGGTTGTGTTTTTTGAAGAGACTTTTAGTTCTGAAGTTTTTTCAGCATTTCCGAATGTGTAAGTTGCTTGAGAATCATTCCAAACACCTAAATATTCTAGATAATTAATAAATAATCCTGAATATTTTTTATTGTTAACTTCGCCTTTTGCTGAAATATCTTTGGTAGAAATAACATATAATTGCTCAACGGCACGGGTTAGTGCTACATATAATAGATTAATATTATCCAGTTCCTGTTCAGATTTATGATTGTTAAAAATCTCTAATCCCACTTCACTAAAATGCTCAAAATCTTTATTAAAATTTAGTAAGGTATGCGAGAAACCATTATAAACTTCTTTATTTATAGGAAACCACTCTTTAGGTTCTAATTCTCTATAAATATCTAAATCGGCATATGGAAAAATAACCACAGGAAATTCTAAACCTTTAGATTTGTGAATAGTCATAATTTGAACCGCATTTTGTCCTTTAGGAGATACAATACTTAAGCTTTCTTTTTTCTTGTAGAAATAATCTAAAAACCCAGAAATATCCGATCCTTTTTTTTGTGAAAAATCTAAAACAACATCTAAATAAAACTGAATGTATGCATTGGAAATTTTAACTAAACCGAAACTTCTAACAATAGTTTCGGCTAAATCGTAAAGCGGAAGTTGTAATAAATCTTGGTTACTTATAAAAACATTGTAAGCTTCAAAACTTTTGAAAAGTTGCGAAGGCGTAAGGGCTAAATGATAACTAAAAAAGTCATGTTTGTTTTCAATAGTAAATTGAGTTGCTAAAAAATCTAAAACAGCAATTTTTAGTTCGTTGTTTTTAGGTTGATTTAAAAGCCCCATAAGATTATTTATAAAAGCAACTTCAGGCGCATTGTTTATTAACAAAGTTTCAGAAGATACTATGGGAATATGGTGTTGGCTTAAATAATTCGCAATAGCCACACCCTCTTTCTTTTTTCGGACTAAAACACAAATATCCTCAAGCTTAAAGTTGTTTTTTTGACAATCTTGAATTGTTTTTAAAACACGCTCCGTAAAAATTTTGTCTCTATCATCCTCTTTTTCAATGTCTAAAAATGATAACTCTACGTACCCATCGTTGATTTTACTTATGTTTTGATGTGCGTTTTCATAAAGGTTTTTATAAGCCTCATTACTAAAAACTTGAGAAGCTAAATAATTGAAAAAAGCATTATTGAACGTAACAACTTCTTTAAAGCTACGAAAATTTGTGGGCAGGTTTTTTAATTCTTTTTCTATATGAAACGGATTATCGTCATGGAATAGTCCAATAAATTGTTCTGCTTTTCCGCCACGCCAACGGTAAATAGCTTGTTTGGCATCGCCAACCAACATAGTAGTTCCTTTGTCTGTCGCCAGTGAATTATCTAGCAGCGGAATTAAGTTTTGCCATTGCATTCTTGATGTATCTTGAAACTCATCAATAAAATAGTGTTTAAATTTTTCGCCCATTCGTTCGTAAATAAACGGTGTGGGTTGGTTGCTTATTTCTTTGCTTATTATGGTGTTAAATTCTGAAATAAGCATTTTGTTTTGATCGGCTTTTAATGTTTTCAATTCGTTATTAATAGCATTTAAAACCGATAATGGCGTAATATTTCTATAAAAAGCGTTTAAAAATTTAAGATGAAAAACGGCTTGCTTGATGGCTTTATAGTATGTTTCAATTTGTGGTAAAATAGCATCTATAGTGCTTGCTAAACTGGGATTTAAAGATTTTGTGTAAATACCCGTTCCTGCCTCTATGTTTTCTTCAAGTTTGTTATCATACAACCTTTCTAAGCTTAATTCAGATGCTTTTTTAAAATGATTAGGAAGTGTGCTTCTTGTAAAGTCTTTAAACTCTAGTCCAGATTCTTCAATTAAAGTTAATACGCTTTGTGCGGCTTCCACAATAGCAGTTTCGGTTGTTTTTATTTCAGTTTTTAACTGAGTTTTTAAAGCTACAAAATCAGTTAAGGTTTTGTCTTTTAAGGTTGCGATAAAAGGAATGTCATTTTCGTTAACCAAAAGTTTCGCAATTTTGTTAAAATCGAAAGAGACATCCCAACTTTTGTCACCATCGGCCTTTTCAATAGCAAAATCCACCAACACATTTGTGAGCAATTTGTCTGTACCCGCTTTTGAAATTAAGCTATCAACAGCTTCATTTAACAAAGCTTCTTGGTCCAATTCCACTTCAAAATTTAGAGGTAATTTTAAATCAAAAGCAAAGGTTCTTATCAGTCTATGCGTAAAACCATCTATAGTCGATATATCAAAAGCCGCATAATTATGTAAAATGGTGTCTAATAATTTTTTAGATTTTAGGTGAATTTCCTTTGGTAACATGTCCAATTCATCACAAACAACCTCAAACATACCATCGGGTTTTTCCAAAATCTCAGAAGAAGAAAACGTTTTAAGTTCCTCTATTATGCGTTCTTTCATTTCAGCCACTGCCTTATTGGTAAAGGTAATGGCTAAAATGCGTTTGTATTGGTCTGGGTTATTCGATTTAAATAAAATTTTCAAATACTCTTTAACCAAAGTAAAAGTTTTACCACTACCAGCAGAGGCATTGTATATTGTAAAAGGATGGTTTTGTGGCATGGATTTTAAATTTTGCATACAAGATAAAAACTATCAATCATTTGATAACAATTAATTATTTTTAATTGATGCGTTTTATCCGTAAATTTGAAAAAGAAAATAAATATTAATAATAAAAACAAAAAATTATGGCTTTCGAATTACCAGAATTAGGATATGCTTATGATGCTTTAGAGCCTCATATAGATGCTCGTACGATGGAGATACACCACACAAAACATCATCAAGGATATACAACCAATTTAAATAATGCTATTTCAGGAACTGAATTAGAAGGAAAATCTATAGAAGATATTCTTGCTAACCTTGATATGAATAACGCAGCAGTAAGAAATAATGGTGGTGGTTTTTACAACCACTCGTTGTTTTGGAATGTTATGAACCCAGAAGGAAAAGGTTATTTGTCTGGAGACTTAAAAGACGCTATCGAAGCGGCCTATGGTTCTGTAGACGCTTTTAAAGACGCCTTTTCTAAAGCAGCAGCGACTCGTTTTGGTTCAGGATGGGCTTGGTTATGCGTGCATAAAGGAGGTAAAGTAGAAGTTTGTTCATCTCCAAATCAAGATAACCCATTAATGCCAGGAGTTGGTTGCGGTGGAACACCAATTTTAGGAATTGATGTTTGGGAACATGCTTATTACTTAAATTACCAAAACCGTCGTCCAGATTATATTAATGCGTTTTTTAGCGTTATTAATTGGAATGAAGTTGAAAAACGTTACGCAGAAGCGAAATAAGACATTTTCACATATTAGAATTAAAGCAAGCTCTACTGGGGTTTGCTTTTTTTTTAGGCGTTACCCAAAAGGGTCGGGCTGTACGTTACAAGTCCTCGCTCGTGCCTCGCTGTGGGCTTTTCACTGCCATCCCTAACGCAACTTTGAAACAGTAGAATAAATAGAAATTATACTTAAGGAAGTCTTAAATCGAGATTCAATTTTTACGAGAATTTATAAAATGAAAAAGGTGAACGAGAGTTCACCTTTTTGCCCCAAATCTACCATGAACTTAACCTACTTATGTTATGGTGGAACAAATGTAAAGTGGCTTGAGCGTTGTGAAAAATATTTTAGTTAAACTGCTTATATATTGGCTTAAGCGATTTTTAATAATCCTCACAGTATTTTTTGGGCTCAAGAATAAAACTTGGGGACAATTATATATATTTTTTTAAATTTACAATCAAAAGAGCTTTTGCATTTAAATTTAGCCCAATATTTACTACCCGAAGGAATCTTAGAATATTTTGATGTAGTTTCCAGTAAATCTGAATCTGATAAAATTCACTTTTACTTAGAAGAAAAAAATATCCTACCTGTCGAATACGAACAGCTCCCTGCTAAATCTAAGGGATTCATACCTGAAATTACTGTAGAAGATTTCCCTTTGCGAGGGAAAACGGTTTTACTTCATATCAAACGGCGTCGTTGGACACTTTTAGAGAGTCATCAGATCATAAAAAGGGATTGGAATTTAGTAGCGCAGGGAACTCGAATGACCTCAGAGTTTGCTGCTTTTTTAAAAGATATCTCTAGATACTAACGCGGTAAGTGCCAGTAGATTTGGGGAGTATTACAAAACCAATGGTAAGCGTCTTCAGTTTATTTACAAAAACCATCTTAGCGATTTTAATGAGTGGAAACAGAAAACCCATGCAAGCGAATGGTTGTTTTTTGGAAAAAACTTAGGCAAATATTTAAGTTTAGATGAAACCTCTCTTTCAAACGGAGAACTCTATACCATCTTAACCAATAAAGATGCTCATGGTAAAAAAGGAGCTATTGTAGCCTTAGTTAAAGGAACCAAGGCAGAAGATGTGATAAAAGTAATCAAAATGATAGACGGCTCAAGACGTAATATGGTTAAAGAGGTTACAGTGGACATGGCTGCAAACATGAACTTAATCATCAAAAAGTGTTTCCCTAAAGCAGAAATTGTAACCGATAGGTTCCATGTGCAAAAGTTAGCCACGGAAGCTGTTCAAGAAGAACGTATTCGATTGCGTTGGGAGGTTCTTGAACAAGAAAACAGGCTTATCGGGAAGTCAAAAAAGAAAGACATGGTTTACTCGCCAGAAATACTTAGCAATGGGGATACCAAAAGACAGCTTTTGGCTAGGAGTAGATATTTATTGTTTAAACACAAAACCAAATGGACTCCATCACAAATTACAAGGGCTGAACTATTATTCAAACGGTATCCATCAATAGAAAAATGCTATAACTTAGCACAACAACTTAGCAACATTTACCAAACCAATACCAATAAAGATGTTGCAAGATTAAAACTGGCACATTGGTATGAAAATGTTCAGAAATCTGGATTTAAATCATTTAATACAATATCTAAATCATTACAAATACACCATAATTCTATCTTGAACTATTTTAATAATAGAAGCACTAATGCTTCGGCGGAATCATTCAACGCCAAAATAAAAGAGTTTAGATCGCAATTCAGAGGCGTAAGAGATGTGAAATTTTTCCTGTTCAGACTAACTAAATTATACGCATAAATAACTTAGTCCCCAAAAAATGAGCTTGATCCATTTTTTGTAGGAAACCAAAATGCATAAAAAAAGGCGAACAGAAGTTCACCTTTTTTTGCCCCAAATCTACCATGAACTTAACCTACTTATGTTATGGTGAGACCAATTTATGCGTATTTTAGATAATCTTATTATTTTTTAGATGAACAGCGTCTTTTTCAGATTAAATGTATTTTTTAATAATAATAGATGTCTATAAATTAATAGGCGCGTTCTTTATTGCCTTCATAAAAATTAATAAAAGCACGGTTTACAACCCTGTTGCCACCAACGGTTGGATAGTTTCCTGTAAAATACCAGTCTCCTAAATGTTCTGGACATGCTTTATGCAAATTTTCAACCGATTGGAAAATAATTTTCACTTCGGCTTTAATGCTTTCATCACTTAATAATTCCGCTATTTTATCAGATAATTGCTCGTCGGTAAAAGGATCGTAAATTTCTTTTACAAAATTTTGTACATGCTTATCGTCTAAATCGGTTTGCTCGATACATTTTAAGTAAACGTCCTTAACGATATGGAATGTATCAGCTTCTTTTAACAATGCTAAAGCAGCTCTAAAAGCGACTAAACTTTCAAGATTCGCCATATCAATACCGTAACAATCTGGATAACGAATTTGTGGTGCCGAAGACACCACAATAATTTTTTTAGGATTTAAACGATCAAGCATTTTTAAAATACTCATCTTTAACGTCGTACCTCTTACAATACTATCGTCAATAATTACTAAATTATCAGTTGGTTTAATAACACCGTAAGTAACGTCGTAAACGTGTGCTACCAAATCATCTCTACTACTATCTTCAGTAATAAATGTTCTAAGTTTTACATCTTTAATGGCTATTTTTTCCACACGAATACGCTCAGAAAGCACATCGGTAACTTTTTCAGCAGAAAGCGAACGTTGTCCTTTTAGAATAGCGGCAGTTTTCTTTTTATTCAATGCCGCTTCAGCAGTTTCTATCATGCCAAAAAAGGATGTTTCTGCTGTATTTGGAATATAAGAAAACACGGTGTTTTTCGTGTCATTATCAATAGCCTCTAAAACTTTTGGCATTAACAATTTACCAAGCATTTTGCGTTCTTGATAAATTTCCGCATCACTACCTCTAGAAAAGTAAACACGCTCAAACGAACAGGCTTTACGTTCTATAGGTTCTAATATTTTTTTAATAACTACTTTACCAGATTTTTTAGTAATAATGGCGTGTCCTGGATCTAGTTCTTTTACATCTTCAAATTTTACATTGAATACCGTTTGAATAACAGGCCGCTCCGATGCTATTACAACAATTTCATCGTCTTTGTAATAGTAGGTTGGTCTAATACCAGCGGGATCTCTTAATACAAACGAATCGCCATGACCAATTAAACCGGCCATAGCATAGCCACCATCCCAATCTTTAGCTGCTTTTCTTAAAACTTTAGCGACATTTAATCGTTCGGCTATTAATGGAGATGCTTCCATTTTGCTAAAACCTTCCTTTTTTACATCTTTGTAAATTTTGCTTACCGCATCATCTAAAAAGTGACCAATTTTTTCCATAATGGTAATGGTATCGGTGTATTCTTTTGGATGCTGTCCAAGCCTAATAAGGTTAGCAAATAATTCTTTAACATTGGTCATGTTAAAGTTTCCTGCCATAATTAAATTACGGTGCATCCAGTTATTTTGTCTTAAAAATGGATGCACACTTTCTACACTATTTTTTCCAAAAGTACCATAACGTACATGGCCTAAAAATACCTCGCCTATGTAAGGGATGTGTTTTTTTTGTAAAGCGACATCGTCAGTATATTCAGGATGGGCTTCAAACTCTTTATTAACTCGGTCGTTTATTTGAGCAAAGATGTCTTGAATGGGCTGTTGTGCAATAGAGCGTACGCGACTTATGTAGCGTTCTCCTGGTTTTGTGTCTAATTTAATACTTGCAAAACCTGCACCGTCTTGCCCACGGTTGTGCTGTTTTTCCATCATGAGGTACATTTTGTTTACCCCATAAAAAGCAGTTCCATATTTTTCTTTATAAAATTCTAACGGTTTTAAAAGTCTTAAAACAGCTATACCACATTCGTGTTTTATTGAATCACTCATTTTTAAAGATTTTCGCTTAAGCGGAAATGTTAAATTATTATTTAAATTAAAAACGCGCTCTATTTAGAGCGCGTTGGTTTATGTTAATGTTATATCAAATTGTGTCAATTGTTTAAATTGCAATAATCGTTTATGTACCTCTTCGCTTTTTAAATTTTCCATGCGTTCGGTTCCGAATTTTTCAACACAAAAGGATGCTAAAGTGGATCCAAAAATTACCGCTTTTTTCATGTTTTCAAAAGAGGTGTCGCCCGTTTTGGCAATATATCCAGCAAATCCGCCCGCAAAGGTATCACCTGCTCCTGTGGGATCAAACACTTCTTCCAAGGGTAATGCTGGAGCATAAAAAATAGCTTCATCATGAAATAATAAAGCGCCATGTTCTCCTTTTTTAATCACGACATATTTAGGCCCCATAGTATGAATTTTTCTTGCAGCTACTACCAAAGAGTATTCTCCAGTAAGTTGTCTGGCTTCTTCATCGTTTATAGTAATAACATCGACGCGTTTCATAACGTTGTGTAAATCTTCAAGTGCAATATCCATCCAAAAATTCATAGTATCTAAAATAACCAATTTCGGTTTTTTAACCATTTGGTCTAATACACTAGATTGGACGGTAGGATGTAGATTTCCTAACATGACTATTTCTGCATCACGATAATTTTCAGGAACTACGGGGCTAAAATCGGCAAGCGTATTTAGCTCGGTAATCAAAGTATCTCTAGTATTCATATCGTTGTGGTAACGCCCACTCCAAAAGAATGTTTTACCTTCTTTAACTATTTCAATACCAGAAATATCGATATTTTTATTTGATAAAATGTCTAAATATTTTTGAGGAAAATCGTCACCGACAACAGAAACTGCAGCAGCATCCATATTAAAATGCGAAGCAGCCAAACCAATGTATGTTGCAGCACCACCAAGAATTTTATCGGTTTTACCGAAAGGCGTTTCAATAGCATCAAAAGCCACGGTGCCAACAATTACTAATTTACTCATAAAAGTGTGTGATAATTTTGTGCAAATATAAGGCTTTTAAATACTAAGGCAAGAATATTTTTGTGAATAGTATCGTTTTAAATAGCAATAAAAAAAGCTGTTATTTTCGTCCAAAATCGGCAGGAATTTCTCCCCAAGCTTTGGTTTCCCACTTTACAATAACTGTTGTATAAGTGTTGGTTTTTAACCAATTTACAGCTCTATCAATCAATTCAAATAGTGCTTTGTTTTTTTGGTTGGGTTCTAACTTGGTGTTACATCTTTTCTTTTGTACCCAGCTCATAGCAGTTCTACTATCAGTATATAAAATACGGTCGCTATTGTTTTTTTTTAGTAGTGCTAAGCCGTGAACTAATGCTAAAAATTCACCTATGTTATTAGTACCTTCTTCAAAAGGCCCTTGAATAAATAGTTGTTTTTTAGTTTTTGTGTCAACTCCGCGGTATTCCATAATACCTGGGTTGCCACTAGAAGCTGCATCAACCGAAATAGAATTATAATTAGGTTGCCCAATTTTTTTTAGTTGAATGGAAGATAATTCACTTTTAAAACTAGACTTTTTACCTATATAGTTAAAGTAATTGTTTTTTAACGCTTCTTTTGCGGTTTCTAAAGTTTCAAATGACTTGTATTGGGCACCTTCAAAATTGGTTATTTGCACTTTACAATCTTTCCAAGTTTCAAAAACACCAGTTTTGTGTCCTTTCCAAACAGTATAATATTTTTTCTTCTTTTTACTCATTTTTTTACTTCCTTGAAGAAGGAAATCTCATGAATTTTTGTTGTTATTTTATTCAGATAACAATTTATCTACCACTTTTGGAAAATGTTCCATCTCCAATTCATGTATTTTAGCAGCAACATTTTCGGCTGTATCGCTATCGTTCACATCACATTTTGCTTGAAAAATAATAGCGCCCTCATCATAGTGTTCGTTTACATAATGTATTGTAATACCTGTCTCAGTTTCCTTATTAGCTACTACAGCCTCATGAACATGGATGCCATACATGCCCTTACCTCCATATTTAGGCAATAAAGCAGGATGTACATTAATAACCTTATTGGGAAATTCATTTAAAATAAATTCAGGAAACTTCCATAAAAAACCAGCTAAAACAATTAAATCGGGTTTCGAAGCTTTTAAAACATTAAGAACATCATCCGTTTTTGTAAAGGCTATTTTGTTGAAAGATAGGGCACTAACGGCAAGTGTTTTACAGCGATCTAAAACTTTGGCATGAGGATTGTTAGTAAGCACTTGAATAACAGATGCATTTTCTCTGTTGTGAAAAAACTTGATTAAATTTTCAGCATTAGTTCCAGATCCGGAAGCAAAAATTACTATACGTTTCATTTACAGACAAGATGTTTAATTATTCGAACAAAAAAAAGAATAATTATTAACAATTAAGAGTTAAATTTGAAATACTTAAAAGTAATTTTAGTAAATTACCAATACATTTTTAACAGAATAGCAAATTATAAAATAAAGTTTTTTATTTTTGCGACTTAATTAAAACTTAAAATTAAAAGATTATGTCAGACATTGCATCAAGAGTAAAAGCGATTATCGTAGACAAATTAGGAGTTGATGAGAACGAAGTTGTAACTGAAGCAAGCTTCACAAACGATTTAGGAGCGGACTCTTTAGACACTGTAGAATTAATAATGGAGTTCGAAAAAGAGTTCGATATTCAAATTCCAGATGATCAAGCTGAAAATATAGCAACAGTTGGTCAAGCTATCTCTTATATAGAAGCTGCTAAATAAGCAAAACATTTATGGAATTAAAGCGAGTTGTAGTCACGGGTTTAGGGGCTTTAACACCTATTGGCAATACCAAAGACGAATATTGGGAAGGCCTAATAAGTGGTAAAAGCGGTGCTGCGCCTATAACATATTACGATACAGAAAAGTTTAAAACGAAATTTGCTTGCGAATTGAAAAACTTTACTGCTACCGATTTTATAGACAGAAAGCTAGTTAATAGAATGGATAAATTTACACAATATGCTATGGTGGCAGCCGATGAGGCTATTGCTGATGCTAATTTGGATTTAGACACCATTAACAAATTGCGAGTAGGTGTTATATGGGGAGCAGGTATTGGAGGTTTAGAAACCTTTCAAGAAGAAGTTTTAAACTTTGCTAAAGGTGATGGGACACCAAGATTTAATCCGTTCTTTATTCCTAAAATGATTGCAGACATTGCACCTGGAAACATCTCCATCAAGTATGGATTTATGGGGCCAAATTACACAACAGTTTCTGCTTGTGCATCTTCTGCAAACGCTATGTTTGATGCATTAAACTCAATTCGTTTAGGGCATTGTGACGTTATAGTTACAGGAGGTAGTGAAGCAGCAGTTACTATTGCTGGAATGGGTGGTTTTAATGCAATGCATGCCCTTTCAACTAGAAACGAAAGTCCAGAAACGGCATCAAGACCATTTGATGCTACCAGAGATGGTTTTGTACTTGGCGAAGGTGCTGGTGCACTTATTTTAGAAGAATATGAGTATGCAAAAGCAAGAGGAGCAAAAATTTATGCTGAATTTGTTGGAGGAGGTTTATCGTCCGATGCTTACCACATGACAGCACCTCATCCAGAAGGAAGAGGGGTTGTTGCCGTAATGAAAAATTGCTTAGAAAATGCAGGCTTAAAACCAGAAGATGTAGACCATATTAATACGCATGGTACTTCTACTCCATTAGGAGATGTAGCAGAATTAAAGGCAATTTCAGAAATATTTGGCAATCATGCAAAGCATATAAATATTAATTCAACTAAATCAATGACTGGGCACTTATTAGGTGCAGCAGGAGCTATCGAAGCTATTTCGGTTATATTGGCAATGAAACATGGTATTGTTCCTCCAACTATTAACCATACAACGGTAGATGAAAACATTGATCCAGAATTAAATTTAACTTTAAACAAAGCCCAAAAGCGCGATATTAAAGTAGCAATGAGTAATACATTTGGATTTGGCGGACACAACGCTTGTGTATTATTTAAAAAATTAGACTGAATCCCGAATGAAAAACATTCGTAACATATTAAATTCCCGTTTTAAACGCAACGGGAATTTTTTTATGGAAATAATTAAGATTCTTGGGTTTAAGCCTAAAGACATTAAATTTTATAAAAAAGCCTTTACACACCGATCTATGAACATAAAAGATAGCAAAGGGAACGCTATCAATTATGAACGATTAGAATTTTTAGGAGATGCCATGTTAAGTGCCGTTATTGCTTCTCACCTATATCTTGAAGTACCTGCGGGCGACGAAGGCTATTTAACTAAAATGCGATCTAAAGTAGTAAGCAGAGAACACTTAAATGAACTTGGAAAAGAACTAAATTTAATTAGTCTAGTAGAAAGTAAAATACCTCCTGGACAATTTGGAGACAATATACACGGTAATTTATTTGAAGCCTTAGTAGGTGCTATTTTCCTAGATAAAGGTTATAAGTTTTGTGAAAAATTTATTTACAAACGTGTTATATTACCATATGTAGATATAGAAACCTTAGAAGGAAAAGTAATAAGCTATAAAAGCTTACTCATAGAATGGTGCCAAAAAGAGAAAAGAACATTTGGTTATAATGTTTATGAAGATACTGGAAATGATGAGGTTAGACACTTTTCAGTTAAACTATCCATTGATAATAAAGTTATAGCTAAAGCAAGAGCTACTTCTAAAAAAAAGGCCGAAGAAAAAGCTTCAAAACGCGCTTTTTTTGTATTCCAAAACAAAATGTCTAAAATGATTTAGAAGGTTTTAATCAAAGTAATTAACTATAACGTTTTAGTTGTTTTACTTGTTAAGATTCGTATAACTTTTACAATGGAATGTTTTTAAATACTATATTTACCACGTTTAATATAAGTTATGGCAATACACAAACTTATTCTTGGTGATGTTTTTGAAGAGGTAGATTGCACTTTAATAGCAATTCATTCTACCGTTGAGGATTATCGTTTAGCATATCTTCTAAATAAACATTTGAGTATAAATCTGACTCGAAGCGTATCAAATTTAGATTTTAGTTTTGATAATGCCACATATTCAATTTTTGAATGGAAAGATTCTAAACAACTTATAACATGGAGTTTGGTGTCTAATATTTGTAAAACAGAAATTTATAAACAAGACAATTTCAATTCATTATTTAGTACAGAAGAAAAAATAACACGAATAATCTATTTAGTACCAGAATATAAAGCTGTTAACTATTTTTTAAAAATAGATAATCAATTTAATTTAAGTAAAGAAAAAAGTATTTTAAATAATATATTTGAAATACCACAAGTAGCAACAGCTTTTACTATTGATATCAATCAATTAAAATCCAAAGACAATTTAATTTTTAGCTAATATGCCATTAAGAAAAAAAACCAAAATAGTAGCCACATTAGGCCCAGCAACAAGTACTAAAGAAGTTCTAAAAGGAATGCTTGAAGAAGGAGCCAATGTATTTAGAATTAACTTTTCCCATGCAGATTATAAAGACGTAGCAGAACGTATTAAAATGATACGAGAACTAAATGAAGAATTTGGTTATAATGCTGCCATATTAGGCGATTTACAGGGACCTAAACTTCGAGTAGGAGTTATGGAAGAGGATGTTTTTGTAAATCCGGGTGACGAAATAATATTTGCAACAGGTAAACGATTTGTAGGCACTAAAGACCGTGTGTTTATGACCTACGATAGGTTTCCTCAAGACACAAAACCAGGTGAGCGTATTCTTTTAGATGATGGTAAATTAATGTTTGAAGTTATTTCAACCGATGGTAAAACAGAGGTGAAAACAAAAGTGATACAAGGTGGCCCATTAAAATCTAAAAAAGGTGTAAACCTTCCTAATACCAATATTTCGCAGCCCGCTTTAACCGAAAAAGATATTGAAGATGCTATTTTCGCTATAAGTCAAGAGGTCGATTGGATCGCTTTATCATTTGTACGTCATGCAGAAGATTTAATGCAATTGCGTGATTTAATTGAAAAGCACAGTCCTCATAAAATTCCTATTATAGCCAAAATTGAAAAGCCTGAAGCTGTAAAAAACATTGATGCCATTATAGCACATTGCGATGGTTTAATGGTGGCTCGTGGCGATTTAGGTGTAGAAGTTCCTGCTGAAGAAGTTCCTCTTATTCAAAAACAATTAGTTTTAAGAGCGAAAAAAGCTAGAATACCCGTAATTATAGCAACCCAAATGATGGAAACTATGATTACCAGTTTAACACCAACCCGTGCTGAAGTAAACGATGTTGCAAACTCTGTTATGGATGGTGCTGATGCTGTAATGCTTTCCGGAGAAACATCGGTAGGGAGTTACCCTGTTCAAGTTATTAGGCAAATGGCAAACATTTTAAGAAATGTTGAAGACTCGCCATTAATTAAAGTACCTCAATTACCTCCACACATTCGTACCAACCGTTATATAACCAAATCTATTTGTTATCATGCTGCTATAATGGCAAACGAAATTGATGCAAAAGCAATTTCCACATTAACTAATAGTGGTTATACTGCATTTCAAATATCAGCTTGGAGACCATCATGTCATATATTAGTGTTCACATCAAACAAACGTATTTTAACACAATTAAGTTTACTTTGGGGTGTTAAAGCATTTTTCTATGATAAGTTTGTATCTACCGATGAAACTGTTGGAGATATTAACAGACTAGCTAAAGCAAACGGATACGTTGAAAAAGGCGATATGGTCATTAGCTTAGCATCGATGCCTATAGCAGAAAAAGGTATGGTTAACACTTTACGTATTAGAGAGATTTCACAATAAAGTTATCTTTATCAAATTTAAAAAAGCGCATGTTTCTCATTGAGAATCTTGCGCTTTTTTATTTAAATAAGGGAAGAAGGTTTTCTATCATGAATGTCATTAAAACTCAAATTTTAATTGTACACTCACGCTTTTTTGTTCAGGTATTTTTTTTGTTTCGGTATTTAGGTTAGAAATAGAAATACCAAGCAGTCGTACTGAGTTGCTTAATTCTTCTTGATATAACAAATCTTTTGCAGTTTCTAATATTAATGCTTTATCACTAATAAAATAGTGCAAGGTTTTGCTTCGGGTTTGTAAAGTAAAATCGCTGTATTTTATCTTTAAAGTTACTGTTTTACCTGAAACCTTACTTTTTAATAAGCGTCGTGATACTTCCTCTGCAATATGTTTTAATTTTTCAAGCATGAATACTTCGCTCGACAAATTTTCACTGAAAGTACGTTCGGCAGCTAAACTTTTTCTAATTCGGTTTGGTTTCACTTCACTTGTATGAATACCTCTTACAACGTAGTAATAATATTTTCCAGATTTTCCAAAATGTTCATCTAAAAATTCAATAGATTTTAATTTCAAATCTTTTCCCGTAAAAATGCCTAATTGATACATTTTTTCTGCTGTAACTTTTCCAACGCCATAAAATTTTCGAATATCAAGGGCTTCCAAAAAATCAATAACTTCCTCTGGGTTTACTGTTTTTTGTCCGTTGGGTTTGTTATAATCACTAGCAACTTTCGCTACAAACTTGTTTATTGAAATACCAGCAGATGCAGTCAAACCCAATTCATTAAAAATACGTTCCCTTATTTCTTTCGCAATTAAAGATGCGCTCGGGTTTCCCTTTTTATTATTAGTAACATCTAGATAAGCTTCATCTAAAGAAAGAGGCTCCACTAAGTCGGTATAATCAAGAAAAATTTTTCGTACTTTTTTCGAAATTTCAGCATAACGTTCGAAATGAGGTCGTACAAAAATAAGATTAGGGCACAATTTAATAGCTAAATTTCCAGCCATAGCACTTTTTACTCCAAATTTTCTAGCTTCATAACTCGCAGCGCTTATAACACCACGTTTTTCGCTTCCACCAACAGCAACAGGTTTTCCTTTAAGTTCTGGGTTATCCAGTTGTTCAACAGAAGCATAAAATGCATCCATATCTACATGAATTATTTTTCGAATTGGTAAATCGGTTAACATACTGTAAATTTAGGCATTAAATGCCGTTTTTTATTGGCACTTTTAACGAGTAAATTAATTAAAATTAGTTGGGATAGTTAATGGTAGAAATTGAACGTAAATTTTTAGTAAATTCAAATACATATAAAGAAGAAGCTTTTAAAAGTACCAGAATTATACAAGGATTTTTAAATACACATAAAGAGCGAACGGTTAGAGTTCGGCTAAAAGGAGAAAAGGGGTTTATAACTGTAAAAGGAGCGTCTACAAGCGATGGTTTATCGCGTTTTGAATGGGAAAAAGAAATTACGAAAGATGAAGCTAATGCACTTTTGAAACTTAGTGAACCTGGAATTATTGATAAAATCCGTTATGAAATAAAAGCTGGAAATCATATTTTTGAAGTTGATGAATTTTATGGCGAAAATGATGGATTGGTTATAGCAGAAGTTGAACTAAACACTGAAAATGACACATTTTTAAAACCAAATTGGTTAGGAGAAGAAGTTACAGGCATTATTAAATATTACAATTCACAATTAAGCAAAAAACCATTTAAAACTTGGTAACGTAAATTATAAAAACAGAGAAGATGAAAAAAATTATTATAGTATGTTTTTCAATATTAGCAATTGTTTCGTGTAGAAAAAAGGAAAGTACCGTCGTTGAAGAAACGGTCAAAGATACTATCATTGAAATTATAGAAATACCTGTTAAAAAATCGGCGAAAGAAATCAAAGCATCTCTAGCAGCAAAAGGCTTTCAAACGTATGATTATGTAGATGAAAAAACAAAAGACACCATTTTAATGCAGCAATACTTTATGGCCTTTTTGAAAAACGGTCCTATCCGTACGCAAATTGAAGAAGAAGCAGAGATTTTACAAACTGAACATTTAGCACATTTAAGTAAAATGCACGAACTAGGATATGCTGATATTTCTGGACCTTTTGGAGATAAAGGAGATATTAGAGGTGTCACAATTTACAATGTGCCAACTCTTAAAATGGCAGATAGTTTAGCCAATGCAGACCCGATGGTAAAAGCAGGACGTTTGATTGTAGAAATACATCCTTGGTGGGCTGCAAAGGGTGCTCCGCTTAGGTAATGATTAAGGTTTTTAAAATTCTTTATTGGATTGTAAATGTTGTAATAATTACAGCACTTTTGGTGGTGCATTTTGTGTTAAAAGAGCGTAGTTTTTCGGATTCTTTAAGGTATTACACATTACCACTACTAATAATTATCACTATTGTTTTACTACTATCAATTTTTCTTAGTAAAAGAAAGTATAATTTAATATTGGCGGGCATTCTGTTAATTATTTGGTTAAGCCGAAGTTTTAAAATCCATATTCCAGAGTCTGTAAATGATTCCGATGTAGAAGTGGTTTTTTGGAACGCATCTCGAGATAATGGTTTTGATGAAGCGTTCAATTTGAATGAAAGTATTCCAGATGTATTAGTTTTAGTAGAGTCAAAAAAGAATGATTTTAAGGCAATTCAACAAAAAAATCCAAAATATTTCTTTTATAAATTAAAAAGAGAAATATATATATTCTCTAAAACAGAAATTCAAATAGATAGTGAACATACATCAAACTATAATTCAACAGTTATAAAATTTAAAACCAGGGATATTAATTTTTATGCAATTGATGTTACAGGAAGTACTGATGTACCTCGTACTTGGGAATTGGATTTTGTAAATAAACTTATTGAAACCAAAGAAAAAACTATTGTTTTAGGCGATTTTAATGTGCCTTTTGAATCTAAATATTTAAACACTATTAAAACCAATTTTAATCACGCTTTTAATGAAAAAGGAAATGGTTTTAGAGAAACATGGTTTTGGAATATACCACTGCTTTCCCTCGATCATATTTGGGTTTCTAAAGATTTAAAAATACTTAAAACTGAAAAAATAGGCACTTTTAAAAGTGACCATAGTATGTTGAAAACATACATTAGAAACTAATTTTTACAATTCGAATTGAATCCACATAGGTCTATGGTCCGAAATATAATATTTTAAATATTTTTTAAAGTTGGAAACGCTAGATTGCCATAAATCTGGAAATAAAACGGCATCAAAATCAAATACACCATTGGCTTTAATGTTAGATTTCAATGAAGGTAAAAATGCAATTTGATCGTATTGTTTATCATTATTGATGTTAGAATAAATTTGAGTAGAATGTTCAGGTAGTTTTAAACCACGTTTCATTAAAGCATCATATGTTTGGTCGCCTTGTTCAATTTTAGGAATATTAAAATGACCCATCGTAATTATATTTTTTGAAATGGCGTATTTAGAGTTTTTGTAAACCTAAGTTGGTAATGTTCTAGTTGGCAATTAAAAGTTTATCACTTGATTTTTATGGAATGTGATGTTTTATTTTATGATTTTTTGGGTTTTAAATTTAGTTATCCACATCAAAATTGTAAACAAAATTTGGTTTAGGAAAAGCAGGCATAGTGCAGTTGTTTGATTTCCATAAATTTATAAATTATTTTGTAATAGTAATACTTCTTTTTGCTTCATTTCCAAATTCATCTACAACGGTAATAAGGTGTTTGCCTTCTTTGGGAATTATAGCTAATTCATGAATATCTTTAGTGCTTCCAATAAATGTTTCATTTAAGTACCAAAATAGGGCTGCATCTGGTTTTGAATGGGCTATTTTTAGAATTAGATCGTTTGGTTTTTCATCAAAATCCTTTGGTAAAAAAATAGTGTTGTTTTCCTCAGGATAGATAAATTCCATGGTAATAGTGTTATCGCCCAAACAATCACTTCTAAATTTAGGTAATGGCTTGTAAAATGGGTTTTTAGCTTTGTAGTAATAAGCCATTAATGGTGGAAGTACAAACCAAGATTTGTGTTTAATATCACTAAGCGTTTCACACGATCCATTTACCTGATAACTCTCAGAAGCATCTAAATGTACCAACACATGAAAGGGACAAGGTCTGGTTTTTAACCCGCTTAGTTGAATAAATTTTTCTTCAACTTCATCACAATTTTGATACGCTCTAAAGCCACTTTTTTTGCAGATGAATACTTCCTGCATTTCATCAAAAGGTTTAGAAAACCAGTTGCTTTTTGGTAATAAATCAAATACATCAAATAAAATAGGAGCTGCTGCTTGTACCCCCACCAATCCGGGTCTGCCTTCGCCATCGGCATTACCTACCCAAACACCTACTACATAATCTTTTGTAGTTCCTATTGCCCAAGCATCACGAAAGCCAAAACTGGTACCCGTTTTCCAAGCAATTTGTTTAGAGCCATCAAAAAACTCCCAACTTTCATCGCCTTCGGGTCTATTTACTTCTTTTAAACTTTCATAAGTTAAATAAATGGAAGCGGCATCAAACAGCGTTTTATCAGAAGTTTTCTTTCCAAAGTTAACAGTTTCCGAAGCTAAAAAAGTGGGTTCACAAAACTCATTACTGTAATATTCGCTGGAGGTTTCAGAAAAATGATTTAAGGTTGAAGATAATGCTGCATAGCTTTTACATAAATCCCAAAGGTTGCTTTCGGCCCCACCAAGTATAAGTGACAAGCCATAGTGATTCGCATTATATTTTAAATTTTTAAGCTGAAGAGCTTTTAGGTAATGATAAAAACGGTCTAACCCAAATTCTTGAAGCATACGTACCGAAGGCACATTTAACGAGCGTGATAAAGCCCGACTTGCTGCTACGGCCCCATCATACGTTTTGTTATAATTTTCAGGGTTGTAACTTCCAAATTGTGTGGGCACATCGGCGACTAATGTGTGGGGTAAAATATCACCAGCATCCAACATGGCTGTATACAAAAATGGTTTTAAAATGCTTCCGGTGCTTCGGGGTTTATCAATTACATCTACATCTTTTTGATGAGCTTTGTCTGTTGGCGTATTACCAACATAAGCCATTATCTTTCTGGTTTTTACATCTAAAACCAATACAGCGGCATTGTAAATTCCATTTTGACTTAATTGGTTGTAATGGGTTTTTACAATATAGTTAACGCGGTTTTGCAAACGATTATCAATACTGGTTTGTATGCGTTTACCCGAATGTAATTGTGACACTTTTTGCAATAAATGAGGTGCTATTTGTGGTAATGGGTAGGGCTTTTGAGGTAAACTTTCAGCAATTGATAAATTGTAAGTCAACGAATCGATGACTTCGTTTTCTAAAAGTTTTTTAAGCAGTAAATTTCTTTTTTTAATTAAGCGTTCTTGGTTTTTCCCAGGATAAATAAGGCTTGGTGCATTTGGTAAAACGGCAAGTGTAGCACTTTCTGCCCAGGATAACTCGGAGGAATTTCTATTAAAATACCGCCACGAAGCGGCATCCAAACCAACCACGTTACCACCAAATGGGGCATTGCTACTGTAGTAAGACAGAATTTGGTTTTTTGATGCTCTAAATTCTAATCTTGTGGCAAGAATAATTTCGATGACTTTTTCAAAATAGGTGCGTTCTTGTCCTTTTCTTGACAGACGAATCACCTGTTGCGTTATGGTGCTCCCGCCTCGTTTTATAGTATTCGATTTAAGGTTATCGCGTAATGCTTTAAAAATGGAAATAGGATTAAAACCTGGGTGTTTATAAAAATATTCATCTTCAAATTGAATGATACAGGTTTTAAATTTTTCTGGAACACGATCATTTTGAGGAAATCGCCATTGGCCATCTTTAGCAATTTGAGCCCCTAAAAGTTCATTGTTGTTACTTGTAATTACCGTAGCAGTTGGGTCTTTAAAAAGTTGTTTGGGTAAACTGAAATAGTATGTAATTAAAAGCGAAACGATTAGTATCGATTTTAACTTATGATGTTTTATATAGCTTATTAGTTTCAAACTTTGATGTGAAACGTCGTTGCGAGTGAAGCGAAGCAATCTGTTCAATTTAAAAGATTACTTCAGTCATACTTTCTTCGTAATGACGGTTATTTATTAAACTCATATTCCCGTTCTACTTTACAAATTCGCACGTTGTACCAGCTATACCAATCTTGTCGCCCTTTTTGTTGTGCCTCGAGATGTTCTGTTTGTTGTTTCCAATTTTTTATAGCTTCAAGACTTTCCCAATAACTCACGGTGATACCAACCTCGTTTCTGGCGCTATCCATTCCTAAATAGCCGTTTTGTTTTTTAGCTAAATCTTCCATTTTTGTTGCCATTTCTGAATAACCCTCCATGTTTATGTTTTGGGTTGAAGTGAAAATAACGGCGTAATAAGGTTTGAAATCTTTTGTCATAATTTATTTTTCAACAGTAACCCACTGCCCTTTTGTTCTTACTAAATACTCATTATCATACATGGCTTCGGCTTGAATTCCTGGTAAATAATACGTTCCTAAATACGATGCATTCAACATCACATTAAAAGTTTTGGTGCTGTGTTTTCCTTTTTCGGGCAAATCGAAATAGAAATTTACACGGTCATCCTTAATATCGGTATAGCGCGCCTGACTTGTAGTAGCTTCTCCAAAGTCTGTAAAACGGGTGTTTACAATATCCCATCCAGAAGGAAAAATTTCGGTTAGTGCCACATTTTGTACACTTTCATTTTTCATGTTACTAATGCTAACGGTTGCTACAAAATCTTGTCCTTGTTGCAGTTTCGACACATCCATTTTATTCCCTTTCAAATCTTTGTAAGCTAGAGAAATGCTTAAACCACGTTGTTCTGCAATTTCTTCACCTAAAGGTAATTTTCCAGAGTTTAATATACGCACATACACGATATTGTCTTTATTATTTTTTATAGACATGGCGTTTGCTCCATCTAATACTCTTAATTCGCGTTGGGCAATGGCACTTTTAGAGTTTATGGTTTCGGTTTTCCCGTTAATGGTATAGCTTATATGTAATGCTTTTCCGCCATTAGCGTTCACCATTTTTGCCATGGCTAGTAAACTATATGCGGTGGTTTGCGTACTCATCCATCGATTACTTGATAAATCTTTAGCGATGTATTGTGCCAATTCTCTCGTTTTAGAGTTTTTAGTGAGTACCATGGTTTCTAAAGCCATAGCTCGATTTCTATCCACAGAACCATAGGTATAATAATTATATTTTGGCGGCAAGAAATTAATATTAGCTGTTTTTGAAATACTGGTACTCGCTTCTTTTTGACCAGCCAAAGCATAAGCCGCTGCTAAACGCCATTTGGCTTCGTTGGAAATTTCAGTAAACTCTCGTAAACGATTCATAGCGGCTAAATCTGCATTTCCTGCGAGTGCCAAAGTGTATAATCTGTAAGCTTGAGCTAAATCGGAATTATAGGTTCTATAACTTGGACGCCAATCTCTAGCTGCTTGTTTTTGGTATTTTAGCCAATTATTTTTAAAGGTTAATGGTAGTACATAGCCTTTTTTCTCTGCCTCAATCATAAAATGACCTGCATAACTGGTACCCCAATCGTCGGCAGTATTTTCTCCAATCCAATAACTTAAACCGCCATTTGCTTGTTGAAAATGTCCTAATTGAATGATGCCATTTTTTATATTACTTTCAATAGTTTGTTTTTTATCATGTGTTAAATCGAAAATATCACTTAAGAATAATTGTGGAAACACACTGGATGTGGTTTGTTCTACACACCCATGAGGATATTGAATGAGGTATTGTAAACGACGTGAAAAATCCATAGGCGGCATGGTTGAAAACTCAACGGTTGCCCTATTTGTACCTGTTACTCCAAAGGTTGAAAAATCTAAAGACTGCGATTCATTTGCTTCCAACGTTTTATCAATAGGAATAGAAGTTATCGGGTTTGGATTTATAACATCCAACTCCACTTTGTAAGTCGATTTCTCTCCGTTTCCTGTTGCGATTACTTCAATGGTGCTAATGCCTTTTGCTTTACTAACGTCTAATTCAAAATACGCCATTTGTTCATCGGGTCTGGCAAATGATAGATTCTTGGTTTTTTCTCCCACTATAGAAATACCATGACTTAATTTGAGACTGATGTTAACGTTTTTTACTTTAGATTCCATAGCAAAAACGGTTACTGGAAGCGTTACTTTTTCTCCAGGACTTAATTTCCGCGGAAGCGTAGCCAATACCATTAAAGGTTTTTTAACTTCCACAGATTTTTCTGTGTTTCCATACGCTTTGGTTTTATGGTTTCCTGCAACCACCATCGTTCTAACTGCGCCAATATAATTTGGAAGCTTAATTTTATGTGATTTTGTTTCGCCTGCTTTTAATGAAAAAGGCCCTAAATAGGTAACAACAGGTTTAAATCTGTTTGCCTTTTTGTTTTTCCCTGCTGCGGCACTTCCGTCACCACCAATAGCAAAAACCTGATCGACACTTCCGCTATAAGCGCCAATAACATCATCAAAAACATCCCAAGTTTTTACACCCAAAGCTTCACGGGCATAAAATTCGTCCCAAGCATTTGGTGTTTTAAAACGTGTTAAATCAAGCAAACCTTCTTCCACAACGGCTAGTGTGTAGGTCATGGCTTTTTTGTTTTTTTCTGAAACTTGTACTTGAAATTCTTGTTCAGGTTGTAGTGTATTAGGCATTTTTAGTTGAGGTTCTAGTTTAGTACTTGGATCTTCAACCATAATGGGAATTACGCCATATAAACGAATTGGTAAATCGTTGGCTGTTATGGCATGTGGCTGCAATAATGAAATATTGATAAATACATTGGGTGTCATTTCAGAAGTGATAGGGATTTCAACGGTAGTTTCTCCTTGTTTTGTTTTCACCCATTTATAATCTAACACTTCAGTACCATTTTCAATACTAACCAAAGCACGACCTTCACTACCCGATTTGAATTTAATTTTAGCCGTTTCACCTACGTTATAATTTTCTTTATCCGCAGAAAAAACTAACATTTTAGCAGCTTCTTTATCACCAGCTGGGGTATACCAATTTTTATAAAAATAGGCAGTTTGTCCTGTAGCATGACCACTAACAGGATCTACAATTCTAATGAGGTATCGACCACGTTGATTATCTGGAATTTTTATATTTAATTGTGATTTTCCATTAGCATCGGTGTTAATTTTTGTGTTTAAAAAAGGTTTATGATACGAGCTAGATACGTAAGTAGACAAGTTGTCGTATGATGAATTCCACCACCAGCGCCATTCCACTTTATATACTTTAACTTCAAGGTTATTGCGTTTTATAGGTTTACCGTTGGCATCTACCACAGCCACATCAAAGGTTTGATTTTCGTCTGTAAAAAATGAACCATAAGTATTTCCTTTTGGGGCGCGTAAACCTACAAACGACTCGTAAGGAGCATATTGCTTGGTAAAAGCATCCATTGAGAAATCGCCACCGTTTTCAAAAGCACGTACCAAAAACTGTACGTTTAACATGCCTGGGGCATTTTTACCAATTTCCAATTTATTATTGATTTTCGCTAAACCTTCAGCATCTACAACACCTTCAAAAACATTGATTTCTTCCGTGTTAAATTGTCGTGTTGGATCATTAAAAATATAATCTTTATAATTTTTGAACGCGGTACTATAACTACTGAATTTTGCTTTAATTTCTGCTTTTAAGTTTTTTCCAGGTGCGCCATGAAGCCATTTCACATCTAAAGTTCCTTTCAAAGGCTCTTTACTTGTAAGGATGTCGTTTTCAAAATCTACTTTAATTTTTAAGCGGTTAGGTTTAACTGTTTCAATTTTTAAACCTTTATAAAACGTTGCGCCACCAACTGAAACTTTAGCATTGTAATTTCCTGTTTTATCTTCAGACGATGTTGCAACCGTAAATTTGTAGAAGTTATTTAAGTGATAGGATGTTACATTCTTATAAACCAATTTACCGTTGGGATCTGTAATTTCCATTTTAACAGGATGCCCTTTTGGGAGTGGATTGGTGAAATCGTTCAACATAAACGTTAAATGAAGCGTGTCTCCAGGTCGCCAAACCCCACGTTCACCATAAATAAAGCCTTTAAGTCCGCGTTGTAATTTATTCCCAGACACATCAAATTTACTTAGCGATAGCGAGTTGCCATCGGCAAGTTTTATATAAGTCGTGTTTTTTCCTTTTGAAACAATGGCGAAAGCCGCATTTTTGTCTAAATCAACAAGGGTTAAACCTTCATTGTCAGTTAATGCACTAGCTATTTCTTGCTGTTGAAAGTTATAAAGTTTTACCGTAGCATTAGTTTCTGGGTCGGTGGTTAAAATATTAGTAACTGCAAAATAATACGAGTTATTACTGCCCTGTTTCGCAATAACACCTAGGTTTGATGCCAATAGGTTTTGCGAGACAATTTTAGAGTCGTTATAATAGGCATCATGGCACGGGTTATTTTCTTCGCGATAATTATAATGGTAGTTTTTGTAGCGGTAGGTTAGGTTGTCCCAATAGGCTTCTTCACGCAATTCTTCTTCTTCGGGCGTGCTTTCTGTTGGATTTTCTTCATCGTATTCATCTTCATAATATTCGTCATAATCATCATCTTCTGTGTTTGTAACCGTAGTATTGGCATCACAATTATATAATGAATAACTTTTATTAAAGCTCAATTCAACGCGATAAATAGCACCTGCATCTGCATTGAAAAATTTAGATAAATCGATACTATACGCTTTCCATTTACCCGTGTTTTCAGTTTGATTTTGAAGTTGAATGGTTTGCTTTGCAATGCGGCGACCTACCTGTCTAATAGCGTAAGAATCATTACTATTTAAATTATTGTCCTGCAAAAACTGAAGCACATTATCTTGAAAAATTTTAATAATTCGAACATCAACCGCTTTTAAGTTTACTGCTTCAAAATTAAATTTTAGTTCTTGCGAGTTTGGTAGAATCGTTCCGTTGCTAATTAAGCGGACTTCTGGTTTTAGTTCTTCAAAAGCAATGATTTCAGAAAATGGTTTTTTGAGTTTGAAACCATCGGTGTTCGAAATACCTTGAAATACATCAACCCGAATATTCCCAACCAATTTAGATTCTGGATATACTTTTAGCACATTCCCATCTACTACATATTTAGGATTTTTTACTGATTGTAGCGTTATCAATCCATCAAAGTTTTGTTGCTTTTTTAAGGGGTCGGAAAAGTTAATAGACAGATGTTGTTCTGGAGCTTGAATAACATCGACATTTACAATCGTAAAGTTATTTATTCCAGGAATAAATATTTTGTTTTCACCTTCATTATCTGCTTTAATAGCCTTACCATTCCATTTTACAAGAATGTCACTGTCATCTATTTTACGGTTGATGCTATCAATTTTAAACTCAAATACTTTAGCGTATTCACTCGCTTCGTTAAAAGCAATAGAAAGTTTTTTATCACCTTGAAATGCCTCTACTAATTTTTTGGCATCTTGAAGCGAAATAACATCTGCCGAACGCATAATAGCTTCTAAATATTGCCAATTTTTGCTATACGATTGTAAATTATTGGTAACAATATTAAAATTTGGAGTTATGGTTTTAAATTGAAAGGTATAAGTTTCAAAGTCTTTTTTAATGTTTTTATAAATGTCTTTTAGTTTAACATTTACAGTATATTCTGTTGAAGGTTCTAAGTATTCATCTGGTGTGAATAGTAGTGTATGCTTGTTAGTAACTTCCAATTTTCCTTGAACATGAGGAGAGACCGTTACAATAGGGTCTGTAATTTCCATGCCCATTTCCCAACCTTCAACATCCTTGGCTAAATTAATTTGAATAGGTTCTGCAACCGAAACTAACCCAGAAGAGGTATAACTTATATACTCTCTAAACTTAAATAAATTATCGGTTTCTATTTCTTTCTTTTTGCAGGATACGGCTAAAGTGATTAGCATTACGAAAGTGAAAAGTTTTTTTAATGACATAGAATGGATGATTTTAAGACGGCGAAATTTACAAAAAGGGAGCGTAGGCTGTTTCTTGTTAATTAAATTACGGTTTTATTTTATTACTTAGGTTTTTTATGGCTGATAAATATGCCTTAAAGTTAGTGAATTCTAAAAATGAAACTTCAAACTAAAATTACTTTTATTAGTGTTTTAATTTATAGTTAAGTAATTCGCAAATTAATAATAAGGTCTAACGAGTTGCAGTCTTGGAATAAAGGAAGCTTTCTAACAATTAGGGGTTAATGGTATAAATAAGAAAACTTCAATAGGTTCAAATAATTTTTCAAATGGAGACGATTATGCCGTGGTTTTAAATAAATGGATAGAAGTAGATATCACAGAATACTAAATAATCTTTAATAAAAAACCTTGCTCCAATGCCGAATTTATGTCGGGAGAAACAAGGTTTTATCTTGAAAAGATTAATAGCGAAACAAATATATGTTTTATTTCGTAAGAAAAAAAACATTAAAGTTAATTTATGGTTAAGTTTCCTACATTTTATATTAACTGTATTTAACTTTTCTTAAAACACGCATGGATTCTTTATATAAATGGTATAATTCTTCACTATATGCTCTTAAGTAGGGCTTTGCTTCATTCAATTTATCTATAGCTTCATGAAATAAATTGAGATAACAAATTAAATAGGTTATTGGTAAATTTTTTAAATCGGTTTCTTCATTTTTTGTGAAAGGTTGTCCTTTTTTTAGTTTTTCTAAAATGGCGTTTGTGGTATTGTAAATATGGTGTAATATTTTTTTATCATACTGCGGCGGTTCAAAGAGTAGCTTGGTTTCAATAGTGTAATTGGCATTGTTTTCGAAATTGATAATCGTTTCTTCTAATTGATAATACTTATTAGAATTTTGAAATCCTAAATTTACATATTCTACAATTTTAAATGAATCATCATCAATAAAAATAGCCACTTCATCTAAAGCTGAAAAAAACAAGCGTACCTGTTCGTTAATCAGTTCAATATCAACCCTAGAAAAGAATATTTCATCTTTAATAATTTTTTTTTGCCCAGCCCAACATACCACAAAGTATTCTTTAAATACTTTATATTGAGCGTTGTAGTCTTTTCTTTTATTTAAAAAATCGAAAACACCGTTTAAGGTGTGTTCTATGTTATTTTGTGAATTGTTTTCAATAGACTCAACAATTTTAGAGTTAACGTCTTTTATTTCGACATCGAAAACTTTGGGCATGCTCATACTCCCATCTCTAAAAAACACAGAACCGCCATAATATTTCCAAATATTTTTTCGTAAAGATGTGATTTTTCCTGTTGGGCGAATGGTGACTAATCCAACCACCTTATGATCTGGTAAATGCGGAAACGGAATGTTTTCATATTGAACAACAGGCGGATTGGTTAAATAGGCATTGATGAGATTTTGAATTTTGCTATCATCAAAAAAATCGACACCTACAATATCATTATCCTCGTCTTCAACACCAATAACAATGTACGAGTTGTTTTTTGGATTGCTGTTTGAAAGTGCACAAACATGTTTTAAAAACTTAGCTTTACCTTCTTTAAAACTGATATCAATTTTACGTTTTTTATCATAAAAACTATTTTCATCGTTGTGTGATAAAAGGTGTTTTATAAGTAGGCGTTTGTTGATCATCAGGGCATTATCTATTTTTATTGTTTATTCAAGGTGAATGCGTTAGCCTGCGCCGTTGGAAAAATTAGCATATCGGCAATATTAACATGGGCAGGTCTAGAAACAACGAAATAAATAATTTCAGCAATATCTTCAGCTTGTAAAGCTTTAAAACCGTCATAAACGGTATTGGCAATTTTATCACCTTTAAAACGTACTTGTGAAAATTCGGTTTCAACCAAACCAGGACTTATGGCGCCAACTTTAATTCCAAACGGATTTAAATCAATGCGCATGCCTTCTGTAATAGCCAAAACAGCATGTTTACTACCGCAATACACATTTCCTTTTGGATACACCTGTTTACCTGCCGATGAACCAATATTTATAATATGACCCGATTGTCGTTCGGTCATTTGCGGTATAATGGCTTTGCTTACATATAGTAGTCCCTTCACGTTTATATCTATCATGGCTTCCCAATCGTCAATACTGCCTTCGTTTATAGGATCTAAACCATGTGCATTACCTGCATTGTTTATTAAAATATCGATATGTTTAAAGTTTACTGGAAGTGATTCAATGGCTTTAAAAGTTTCTGCTTTATCACGTACATCAAAATTTAAAATATGCACATTTGTTAATTTACTTAAGGCTTCTTGTATGGTGTGTAAACGTTCTAATCGTCTTCCGCATAAAATTAAATTAATACCATGCTTTGCAAATTCATAAGCTGTTGCATGTCCTATGCCGCTTGTTGCGCCAGTTATTAAGGCTGTTTTTGTCATTTATTTAATATTAAATCGTCTAATTCATTCATAAAAATACTTAAAACTTGCTTTAATAGCGATAAGCATCTTATATACTTTTTAACCAGATATTTATTTAACCTATTATTAACGCCTTAGCCTAATTATTTTAACCAATCTTTAACAGGCTTAAAAGAAAAATTTTAACAATTTGCAATGCTCAAATAAGGGCTGTATATTCGAGCTTTTAAAAATAAAATAATAATGGAAGAAACAGGTACAATTGATATTAAGACTATTAACGAGAAAATTGAAAGAGAAAGTGCTTTTGTTGATTTACTGATGCTTGAGATGAATAAAGTCATCGTAGGTCAAAAGCATATGGTTGAACGTTTGCTTATTGGTTTGTTGGGACAAGGACACATATTATTAGAAGGTGTTCCAGGGCTAGCGAAAACTTTAGCCATTAATACCTTGGCACAAGCGGTTGATGGAAGCTTTAGCAGAATACAATTTACCCCCGATTTATTACCCGCCGATGTTACAGGTACCTTGATTTATAACATGAAGTTGAACGACTTCTCTATCAAAAAAGGACCAATTTTTGCGAATTTTGTATTAGCCGATGAGATTAACCGTGCACCAGCAAAAGTACAATCGGCATTACTTGAAGCGATGCAAGAAAAGCAAGTAACGATTGGTGATGAAACTTTTAAACTTGACAAACCTTTCTTGGTAATGGCAACCATGAATCCCGTTGAACAAGAAGGAACTTATGTTTTGCCAGAAGCACAAGTGGATCGTTTTATGCTGAAAACGGTTATAGACTATCCAAAAATTGCTGAAGAGCAATTGATAATGAGAGCTAATTTAAAAGGAGCTTGGGATAAAGTGAATGCTGTAGTATCCGTTGAACAAATTTTGAAAGCGCAATCTGCTGTTCGTGAAGTTTACATGGATGAGAAAATTGAAAAATACATACTAGATATTGTTTTCGCAACACGTTATCCAGAAAAATATAAACTTGCCGATTTAAAACCATTAATTTCTTTTGGCGCATCACCTCGTGGTAGTATCAATTTAGCCACTGCTGCAAAATGCTACGCCTTCATAAAACGTCGTGGGTATGTAATTCCTGAAGATGTACGTGCTATTGTTTATGATGTATTAAGACACAGAATAGGCATCACTTATGAAGCTGAAGCTGAAAACATAACTTCAGTAGACATTATCAATAAAATAGTAAACGAAATAGAAGTACCTTAAATCCCATCCTAAATCCTTCCCTAAGGGAAGGACTTTAAAAGGGTAACAAAAAAATTAAATTTTTTAAAAGCCCTTTCTCCTTTGGAGAGAGGGTTGGGAGAGAGGAAAAATGGATACTAAAGAATTACTAAAAAAAGTACGAAAAATAGAGATTAAGACACGTCGATTGTCTGATCATATTTTTGGAGGTGAATATCATTCAACCTTCAAAGGTCGTGGTATGACTTTTAGCGAGGTGCGCCAGTATCAATTTGGTGATGATGTTCGAAATATAGATTGGAATGTTACCGCACGTTATAGCGAGCCTTATGTAAAGGTTTTTGAAGAAGAACGGGAACTTACTATGATGCTTATGGTAGATGTTTCCGGGTCTGAAATGTTTGGTACCGAAGCACAATTTAAAAATGAAATAATTACAGAAATTGCAGCTACTTTAGCATTTTCTGCAACACAGAATAACGATAAAATTGGCTTAATTTTATTTTCAGATAAAGTAGAACTTTATATCCCACCCAAAAAAGGACGTTCGCACGTACTGCGTATTATTCGTGAATTAATTGAGTTTGAGCCTGAAAGTAAACAAACCAACTTAGCCGAAGCTCTAAAATTCATGCAAAACGTTATGAAGAAGAAAGCAATCGTGTTTGTATTATCTGATTTTATTGCAGATGATTACCGCCAAACCATGAAAATTGTTTCTGGAAAACACGATGTAACAGGTATTCGCGTGTACGATAAACGTGAAGAGGAGATTCCTAATTTAGGAGTGGTACAAATGTTAGATGAAGAAACTGGTGAATATATGTTGGTGGATACATCATCGAAAAAAGTACGACTTAATTATGGTAAGTTTTACCAAGAAAAAGTAGAGTATTATAAAGACAGCTTTACAAAATCGGGAGCTGGTAACATCGATTGCCGTGTGGATGAAAGTTATGTTAAAAAAATGTTGGGGTATTTTAAAAGAAGAGGATAAACAAATTATGAATTACGAATTACGAATTATAAATATGAAAACCATGGTCAATAATCAACGGTCATTGGTCTTATTTTATTTTTTCCTGTTTCTTTTTTCTTGTTTTTTAAATGCACAAGTAACATCTTCCATCGATTCTACAAAAATCAAAATAGGGCAACAAATTACTTTTAAAATTGAAGTAGAGACCAAACCCAACGGCTTGGTGGTTTTTCCCGAAGGGCAAACATTCTCCCCTTTAGAAATGATTGAATCGTATGCGATTGATACCATTAAAAAGAATGACAAATACAACCTTATAAAAAAGTATGGTTTAACCCAATTCGATTCGGGGACGTACACCATTCCTAGACAAAAAATTATTATAGGAGATAAAACATTTTTTACCGATTCATTAAAGGTTGAGGTTAATAATGTGGTTATAGACACAACAAAACAAGGGCTTTACGATATAAAACCCATTATTGAAGTTAAAGAAAAGGGCAGCGATTGGTGGAAATATTTGTTACTAACACTTTTAATAATTGGCATTGTTGGATTTTTAATGTATTGGTTTATTTGGCGTAAAAAACCATTAACTGAAGCCGAACAAATAGCCTTATTACCACCTTACGATCGTGCGAAATTGGCACTGAAAAAGTTAGATGAAAGTCATTATTTAGAAACCGATTCCATAAAAGAATACTATTCTGATCTTACCTTTATTATTAGAAAATACCTAGATGAAAAGGTATATGATCGCGCCTTAGAAAGTACTACAGACGAGTTGATTAACAGACTTAATATCCTTAAAGATGGAAATCAAATAGAGTTGAGTTTAGAAGATATTAAAAATTTAGAGAGCATTTTAAAACGTGCCGATTTGGTGAAGTTCGCCAAATCTGCCGTAGATATTGAACTTGCTAAATTAGATAGAAATACCATCGATATTGAGATTGACCATGTAAAAGAAGCACTTCCTGAACCAACCGAAGAAGAAAAACTTCTAGATGAACAATACAGAGAAGAGTTAGAACGTAAAAAGAAACGTAAAAAGATAATCATTACAGTTGTAATTGGTGTGTTCCTATTAATAGCAACATTTGTTGGTTTTGGTTTAAAATATGGGTTCAGCTATGTAAAAGATACCATTATTGGTCATGATAGTGTAGAACTTTTAGAAGGCGATTGGGTAACCAGTGCTTATGGTGTACCTCCCGTAACTATTTCGACTCCGAAAGTATTATCTCGTATTGAGATGCCGCTTCCAGATGAAATGAAAGCACAAGTAACTCAAACCACCTTTACTTACGGTACTTTATTAGATGTGTTTAGTATTATGGTAAATACGAATTCCTATAAAAATACAGGTGAAAATAAAATAGAGATAGATGTTGAAAAGGCATCGGAACAAAGCCTAAAAGGTATAGAAGCTCAAGGTGCTCAAGATATTGTGGTATTAAGAGATAAGTTTGTAACTCCAAACGGTGCCGAAGGATTAAAAACTTATGGAACACTAAAAATTAAAAATCCAATTAGTCAAAAATTACAAGAAGCAAACTATGTGTTATTACAATTTGCTTCAGAAAATGTGTTACAACAAATTATTTTATCCTACCCAATGGATGATGAGTATGCAGACCAAATGATAGCACGTATTTTAAATTCAGTTGAACTTAAAAAAGCAGAAGAATAATGTTTGAAGGCATCGATTTTTTAAATAAACAATGGTTTTGGGCATTTTTGATATTGCCACTGGCAATACTCTGGTATATTTTCAAACATAAAAAGCAAACAGCCGAACTTAAAATCTCAAGTTTGCAAGGGTTTAAGCTTACAAGCTCTTGGTTACCAAAACTAAAGCATGGTTTATTTATATTGCGATTATTGGCATTAGCTTTGTTAATTACGGCATTGGCAAGACCACAAACGGTTGATGTGTCTTCTAAAACAAAAACAACCCGAGGTATTGATATTGTAATGGCTATAGATGTTTCAGCAAGTATGTTGGCAAAAGATTTATCGCCAAATAGATTAGAAGCCTTAAAAAATGTAGCGGCAGAGTTTATTAAAGGCAGACCAAATGATAGAATAGGTTTGGTAGAGTATGCTGGAGAAAGTTATACGAGAACCCCTGTTACTAGTGATAAATCAATTGTATTACGCTCATTAAAAGACATTAAATACAACACCATTATTGAAGGTGGAACCGCTATTGGAATGGGTTTAGCAACAGCTGTAAATAGAATAAAAGATAGTAAAGCTAAAAGTAAAGTGATTATATTACTTACAGATGGGGTTAATAATACCGGTTTTATAGATCCTAAAATTGCGAGTGAATTGGCTGTTGAATATGGTATAAAAACATACACCATTGGTTTAGGCACAAATGGCATGGCTTTATCGCCTGTTGCCATAGACCCTAGAAACGGACAATTTCAATACGCACGTGTTCAAGTAGAAATAGATGAGGTATTACTAAAAGATATAGCAAAAGTTACAGGAGGAAGATATTTTAGAGCCACCAATAACAAAAAGCTTGAAGAAATATATGGCGAAATAAACAAACTTGAGAAAACAGATGTAGAAGAGTTTAAATACTACAATTACGAAGAAAAATACCGTCCGTTGGTATTATTAGCGGGCCTATTTTTATTAATAGAATTTTTACTTAGAAACACGCTTTTTAGAAGTTTTATTTAACAAAAAAAGTCCCCTTTGGGGATTTAGGGGACAAACAAATAAACAGTTAATGTATCAATTAGACGAAAAAATATGGTTTTGGGCTTTAGGAATTATTCCAGTAATAATCCTATTCTTTTTGCTGCTTCAATTTTGGAAACATCGCACCCAACGCAAATTTGCCGATAAAGTATTATTAAAAAAGTTAAGTCCGAATGCATCCTTATTCAAATCGGTTTTAAAAATAGTGGTATTAAGTTTAGCTTTTGCATGTTTAGCTATGGCATTGGTAAATCCAAAAATTGGTACCAAGTTAGAAACTATAAAACGTGAAGGCGTTGATATTGTTTTTGCTGTAGATGTTTCTAAAAGTATGCTTGCAGAAGACATTGCACCCAACCGATTGGATAAAGCAAAACAATTAGTAACCCAAATCATTAATAATTTAGCAAGCGACCGTGTAGGTATTATTGCTTATGCAGCAAAAGCATTTCCGCAGTTGCCCATTACTACCGATTATGGTTCGGCAAAAATGTTCCTACAAAGTATGAATACCGATATGTTATCATCGCAAGGAACCGCAATAGACGAAGCTATTAAATTAGCTACTACTTATTTTGATGATGAAGAACAAACTAACCGTATTCTTATAATTATTTCAGATGGGGAAGACCATAGTGAAGGCGCCACAACGATAGCTGAGGAAGCAAATGAAGCTGGTATTAGAATTTTTACCATTGGAGTAGGTGATGTAAAAGGGGGTCCCATTCCAGAAAAACGCAACGGGGTTGTTTTGAATTATAAAAAAGATAATCAAGGGGAAACCGTTATTACGCGATTGGATGAAGAAACACTTAAAAAGATTGCTGCCGAAGCCAATGGTGTGTATTTAAATGGTAAAAATACAAACGATGTTGTTAAAAAAATAGGAGATATTTTAAACGGAATGGATAAAAAAGAATTTGAAACAAAAGAATATGCCGATTTTAAAGACCAATTTCAATGGTTTTTAGTGTTTGCCATTTTCTTTTTGTTGGTAGATATTTTCTTGTTGGAACGTAAAACAGCATGGTTGAAAAAGTTGAATTTATTCAACGAAAACCTATAATTTTTATAAAACCTTTAACTATAAGCCGTTGTTTGGTTTTATATATTTATCAGTCGATTAATGAAGAATAAAATGAAGTATATATTATTTATCATAATAACATTAACCACTACGTTTTCTTTTTCGCAAGAGAAAGACAAAGCGGCCTTATTAGCTGCCAAAAAGGCTAATAACTATGTATATGAAGGCAACAATTTAATTAATGAAGATGATTTTGTTTCAGCTGAAAAAGAATATAGAAAAGCCATTTCAGAACAAGGAACAAGTGTTGCAGGTATCTATAATTTAGGAAGTTCTTATATTAAAAAAGGAAGTTTTGATGAGGCTTTATATCGCTTAGATGAAGCTGCAAAAATTTCGACATCAAAAGCAGAAAAACACAAAGCATACCATAACATCGGCAATGTGCTTATGGAAAATAAAAAATGTAAAGAAGCGGTTGAAGCTTATAAAAATGCTCTAAGAAACGATCCTACTGATGAAGAAACACGTTATAATTTGGGTTTAGCTAAAATATGTGCAGACCAACAAAAAGACCAGCAAGACGATAAAGATCAGGATAAAAAGGACGACAAAAAAGATCAGGATAAAAAAGAAGGTGACGATAAGAAAGACCAAGATAAAAAGGATGAAGGAGATCAAGATAAAAAAGAAGGCGACGATAAGAAAGATGATGAAGGAAAGCCTAAAGATGAAAAAGACGATAAAGGAAAGGGTGATGAGAAGGAAAAACAACAGCAACCACAGCCACGTCCAGGTCAAATGTCTCCACAACAGGTTAAAAGTTTGTTAGAAGCCATGAACAATCAAGAACAAAAAGTTCAAGAAAAAGTAAATGCTGAAAAACAAAAAGGAACAAAAGTAAAAACAGAAAAAGATTGGTAAAAACGAATAACGAATTTTGACTTTAAAGTTTCAAAATCGTTAATCGTTGTTTGTTATTCATATGAAATTTATAAAACACACATACATATTATTAATCATACTTGTAACAAGTATGACTTCAGCACAAGTTAAGTTTGACGCCAAAGTGAGCAAACAAAAACTTGGAGTTAATGAGCGTTTGCGTATCGATTTTGAAATGAATCAAGATGGTGATAATTTTAATCCGCCCGATTTTTCTAATTTCACAGTGGTTGGTGGGCCAAACCAATCGGTTAGTAATTCATGGATTAATGGTGTTAGAAGTTTTAAAAAAACCTACAGTTATTTTTTAGCGCCTAAAGTTCGAGGTAATTTTACTATCCCTCAAGCCACCATAAATATTGGTGGCGAAACATACAAAACAGTGCCCATTACCATTGAAGTGACTGCCGCTGTAGAAATACCCAAAGACCCTAATAATCCAGACTATATAGCTTCAGAGAATATACATTTGGTTGCTGAAATTTCAAAAACCAATCCGTATTTAAACGAAGCCATTACAGTAGTATACAAATTATATGTGTCTCCAACTATTGCTGTTGATAATTGGAATGAAATTGATAGCCCGCGTTACAACGATTTCTGGAGTCAAAACATCAACACACAAGGACAGAAAGTACAAAATGGCACTTTTAAAGGAGAAGATTACCGTTTTTTAGTTTTAAAGAAAGTGGTGTTATATCCTCAAAAAACGGGTAAACTTGATATTGAGCCTTTAAGTTTAGATATTGCTTTGCGTGTGCCAACCAATAGACGCGATATTTTTGGAAGTCTTTTAATGACGCGTACAAACAAAGTGGTATCTGCTGGTAATAGCACCATTACAGTTAAGGCATTACCCGAAGATGGAAAACCTTTAGATTTTTCAGGAGCCGTTGGTGATTTTAGTTTTGAGGTTACACCCTCAAAAACAAGTTTAGATGCTTCCGAATCATTGCAATTAATAGTGGCTGTAAAAGGAAACGGGAATTTAAAGCTTTTTAAACTACCAAAAGTGTCGTTACCAAGTTCTTTAGAGGTTTATGAACCAGAACATAAAGAAGATGTTAATACAAATTTAGCCGGTATGCAAGGAACCATTTCCGATAGTTATACCATTGTGCCACAATTCAAAGGCAAATATCCCATACCAAGTATTTCATTTTCTTATTTCGATTTAAAAACAGAAAGCTATAAGCGTTTAACATCCAACGAAATTATTTTAGATGTTTTAAGTGGCCCTTTAAATAATGCTAATAATGCAGCTGTTGCAAATAATGGAAAACAAGCGGTTGTTCTTAATAAGGATCAGTTTGCTTTTATTAAAACGAGCACTGATTTTGTTAGTGTACATAATTCAAACTTTTTCAAGACAACAAGTTTTTGGAGTTTGCTATTACTGCCTTTTTTAGCCATTCCGTTAGCAATTGTAATTAGAAATAAAAAAGCAACAAGAGATGCGGATGTTTATGGAAATAAAATTAGAAAAGCCGATAAGTTAGCTAGGAAATATTTGAGTCACGCAAAAAAATCGCTTGGTAAAAAAGAAGCTTTTTATATTGCTTTAGAGAAAGCGTTGCATAATTATTTAAAAGCGAAATTACACATTGAAACTAGTGATTTAAGTAGGGAAAAAACTAATGAATTGCTTGCAAATAAACAGGTAGATAATGAAGTAATAGTTGATTTTAATAAGATTCTAGAAAGTTGTGAATTAGCACGTTACACACCTATAGATATTGTAACCATGCAAGAAGATTATGAAAAAGCCGCTAAAACCATTTCTTTAATTGATAAACAAGCTCGTTAAAATGAAGAAATTACTATACATACTATCGTTTTTGCTCAGTCTTGGTTTATTTGCTCAAAATGAAGCCCTCTTTGAACAAGCAAACGCCTTATATAACGACGCGAAATATGGTGAAGCTATAGATAAGTACAAAACTATTTTAGACACCAAAAATCATTCAGCAGAACTGTATTTTAATCTAGGAAATGCTCATTATAAGCTAAACAATATAGCGCCCAGTATTTATTATTACGAAAAAGCATTGCAGTTAGCGCCTAATGATGAAGATATAAAAAACAATTTAGCTTTTGCTCAAAATATGACCATTGATGCTATTGACGTAGTTCCAGAAGCAGGTTTATCTAAAATTTTAAATAATGCAGCTAATACGATGACTTTTGATGGGTGGGCAAAAACGGCCATAGTTTTTGTGTTTTGTTTTGTTGTCTTATTTTTAATCTATTATTTTGCGTATTCATCGCTAAGAAAACGATTGACTTTTATAGGTAGCTTAGTATCTTTAGTCCTTATGTGTATTACTTTATTGTTTGCGTTTCATAAATTCAATTTAGATAAACGGGATAAACCGGCTATTGTCTTTGTAAAAGAAATTTTGGTAAAGAATGCACCAAATAATAGAAGTGAAGAGTCCTTTAGACTGCATGAAGGTACTAAAGTACAGGTTTTAGATACCGTAGATAATTGGAAAAAAATCAAGCTTCAAGATGGTAAAACAGGTTGGGTTTCTTCTGAAGATCTAAAAGCACTATAATTGTATTTTGATGTATCTTTAACCATAAAATTATTTCATTATGAACTTAGATAGAGTCTTTCAGAATAATAAACAATGGATTAAAGAGAAGTTAGATGTTGACGCTCATTATTTTGAAAATTTAGGTGAAGGTCAAAACCCAGAATTATTATTTATTGGTTGTTCTGATAGTCGTGTTACTGCTGAAGAATTAATGGGCTTGGGTCCTGGAGACGTTTTTGTGCATCGAAACATTGCCAACATGGTAATTAGTATCGATTTAAATGTGATGTCTGTAGTGAATTATGCTGTAGAACATTTAAAAGTAAATCATGTTGTAGTTTGTGGACATTATGCTTGCGGCGGTGTAAAAGCGGCCATGCAATCTGCTGATTTAGGTATCTTAAACCCATGGTTACGTAACATTCGAGACGTATACCGTATTCATAAAACCGAACTGAACGCCATTGTTGATGAAGAAAAAAAATACGATAGACTTGTTGAACTTAATGTACAAGAACAATGTGTTAATCTTATTAAAACGGCAGCCATTCAAAAAGCAGCTAGAGAGCGTGGTTTAATAGTACATGGTTGGGTATTCGATGTTCATACAGGAGAATTGATAGATTTAAAAATAGATTTTGAAAATATTCTTGAGAGCATCCGAGAGATTTATCATTTAGATTAAAAATAAAACCCACTCATTAAGTGGGTTTTTCATTATATAGGTTTTATACAAAGCAAGTGTTTCCGCTTTTCTTTTGAAACAAGGGCTGTATTAATTTATTTCATAATTAAAAAGTAGTTACCCCATCATTTGGTTGGTAAACATAATTGAAAGTATAGTACCTCTCTGTCCCGTTAAATGCATTAGGATTATCTGGTGCATCTTTATAATAGCTAACTATTTCCATTTTAGCGTATTTTCCATCATATGTTTTTAAAACCAAGACTTTTCCTGGAGTTGGAGTAATTAAATGGTTTGGTTGTCCTGAATAAGTGTACCAATCTGAAAAAACATATCCTTCATTTGAGTCTTGCTCTAAAAGATTGGTGTTAACCATTTCTACATTTTCAAAAGTATTATTTACAATATAGCCGGATACATTTCCTATTCTTTCAGGCTCATCCATTGTTCCTAATGTTGTTCCTCCATTTATAATAATCGAAGTGCCTCTAAAGGCTATATCCCATTCGGTTTCACTTGTAGTTGTTTGTCCTGTTGAGAAACTAAACTTTGTGAAAGCACCAGAGATATCTTCTCCCGAACCTTGACCACCAGATTGGGGTGCATATAAATTAGAATAGGTTTGAGATTCAACTTCTAAAAGAGGTTTGTCATCGTCATCAGAGCAAGAAGCAAAACCTGCAAAAAGTATTACTAATACTAAAAGTTTTATTGTTTTATTTGCAAAATTACTGGTGTTCATTTTGTGTTCGTGGTTTTTCTTTGTTAAGGTCATCGTGTTTATATTTAATTATTAAAATTGAATGTTCAGTTTTCCGTAAATTATTTGTCCTGAAATATTGCTAATGTTTTGAGTATCGGTAAATCCTAAAACATTGTCAATTCCAAAACCAAGTTGATACTTTTTATAAAGTGTTTTATTAATGGCAATATCCCAAATAGTGTAGCCTTCAACAAAAGCATCATAACGATCTAAATAGGTATTTCCGTTAGTATCATATAATCCATATTTGCTTCTGTAAGTACCGCGTAGGTTAGCGTCTAAATTCCATTTAACGACATCATAAAATATTTTTACATTTGCCATGTGTCGTGAGCGATTGTAGAGTCCGAAATAATCATTTTTATCTAATTGAAATGACGAAGAACTGGGTGTTTCCCGCGCATAAACATTTCCGTTTTTAAAGTTATCTTCAGCACTTTTGTCTTTAGCAAATAGCAATTGATAGCCCCCTAAAATTTTTATATCGTTATTAGGCTTCCATATCGTATTAAATTCTAAACCTTGTGTGTAAACTTTATGGATATTGTAATAGCTAAAAACATTTTGACCATTTGTTTTATTGGCTATAACACGTGTATCAATTAAATCGTTTATGTTATTTCTAAAAATGTTTAAGTTGAATTTTAGTAAAGTCGTAGGGTTATAATCTACACCAACATTATAGCTTACTGAGTTTTCTGGTTTTAACTCGTTTTCAAATTCTAAAAGTGGGACTATACTATTGGCTATTTGACCTTCAGATTCTAATTCAGGCATTTTTGTACTAACTGCGTTGTATCCTAATACCGTATAGCCTACCGTTGCATTGGTAAAATCGAAATATAATTGCCTAAAATCGGGGGCTTTAAAACCATAACCCACCGAACCTTTTACAGCTAATTTTTTAGATAATTTATAACGAATTGCTGCTTTTGGGCTAAATTGTGATTGGTACTCGCTGTGATTGTCGAAACGTGCACCCAGAATGACGTTTATATTTTCATTTGGATTGGTATCGTATTGTAAATATGTATAAGGTGAATTAAACTCAGGATTTATTGAAAAATCTGTCCTTTTTAAGGCTTCATGATTCCAGCCTAAACCACCTATAAAGGAACTTTTTTCGTTTAAATTGTAAGTGGCTCTAATTTCAGGACGTATCATTAACTGATTAAAATCACTTTCACTAAAGAGTGAATCATCAGTATTATTCAAATATTCATTTGCTTTATAACGTGTTGCATAAAACTCAAAATAACTGCTCCATTTTTTACTATACTTATGGCTTAATTTTAAATGCGTATTCCATTCTTTTATATCGCTTTCTCCTTTTAAATCTTCAGAAGCAACGTAATCTTGTTTTTGAGAAAAATATCTCCCAGAAAAAAACAAGTTTGTTTTCTTATTAAAATGGTAGGTAAGTTTAGAGTTTAATGTGTAATTATTATAAGGTTCAACCGTATTTAAAACATCATTTTTATTTAAATCATAACCATCACTATAAAAACTATTTACAAATGTACTTATGGCAAATTTCTCCTTCTTATAGCTTAAATTCAAACTACTATCATAGGTGTCAAAACTTCCAATTCTAGAATTCAAATTACCATTTAAGCCCTGTTTCGGGTTATCAGTAATAATATTTATAACACCGCCAAGAGCATCACTACCATACAAGCTCGAAGAGGCTCCTTTAACAATCTCTATTTGTTTTATGTTGCCAACTGTAATTCTACTAATATCTAAGGTGCCCGCAGAACGCCCAATTAAAGGCGCGCCATCAATTAAAATAAGCGTGTACTGTGAATCTAAACCTTGAAGCTGAATACCTTCACCACCTCCAAAATCGGGTACAGTAATAAGACCGGTTTGTTCATTTAAAATATCGCTTAAACGAAGTGAGTTAACGCTTTGAATTTCTTTTTTTGATATCAATTGAACAGGTAGAGGTAACGAGGATAGCTGTCTTACCGTCCGGGTTGCTGTTACAATAATTTCCTCTAAAGTTTTAAGTTCTACTGAGTCATGGGTAGCACTTATTCTTTCTTGTGAAAAAGAAATACTACTAAAAAAAATTATAAAAAAGATGGGAATATTATTTTTATTTAGACTCATTCTATATAAATTTGTCGCAAATATATATTTTATTTTTATTTAATCTAAATAAGAATAGAATTAATTTAAAATATTTTTAACAATAAATAAACCAATTTTAAAATGAAACAATTAGCATTAGTATCCATTTTTACATTAACAATGTTGCATCATATGAATGCACAAAACAAAAAGTCTCAAGACCAAAAAGCAATCAAAAGTATGTGTGGTTGTTATGAAGTGAGCTTTAATTTTGCCGAAACATTTCAGTATTCAAAAGATTCAACATATCAAGCATCTACAGTAAAACACGATGGTGCATTGGAGTGGGTTGAACTATTAGAAGATGCCGACAACAAAATTGTAATGCAGCATTTATTAATTGTTGGCCCTACGAATAGGCAACATGTTATTAAACATTGGAGACAAGATTGGTTGTTTGAAAACACCAACTTATATACATACAATGCCGACAATAAATGGAATTATGTGAGTCTACCAAAAGCCCAAGTAGAAGGACAATGGACACAAAAAGTGTTTCAAGTAGATGATAGTCCGAGATACGAAGGTTCTGCTACTTGGATTCATGCCGATGGAAAAAGTTATTGGGAAAACACAACAGATGCACCTCTACCAAGACGTGAGTACACCAAACGTAGTGATTACAATGTAACCGTTAGAACCAATAAGCATGAAATTACCAAAACAGGTTGGATTCATGACCAAGACAATGATAAAGTCATTAGAAAAGAAGGGATGAACGATGTTATTTTAGCCCAAGAAAAAGGGTTGAATATTTACACTAAAGTAGATGACAATAAATGCAAAGTAGCTCAAGACTGGTGGAAAACTAATCATGAACCTTGGAAATTAGTTCGAAATAAGTGGGAGACCATTTTTAATAAAAAAGCAAATTTATCTTTAGAGGAAAAAGTAGAAGATAAAGCATTATATACACACTTATTTTCAAAAGATTTTTCAAATAAAGAAGAGGATATTAATAACATTATTGACGCATTTGTAAAGAAGCCTTAGCGGAGTCTAAAGTTAAAATAAATGAATTGTATTAAGCTTAATTTAAATAATTATATGATATGTGCCATGATTTAAAAACACTAGCAAAAGTAAAAAGCGGAGAACTTGCGTTTTGCGAAACTTGCAATATCTACCACTTAGAGTTTAACAATATATATTGTGAGCTTAGTGCAATTCATTTTAAAAAACTAAAAACATACGTTCAAGAAATTGATATAGACTATTGGGAACAAAAATATGCTTATACAAATATTAAACGAAAAATTCCAATTACAACCGCATGTCAAAATATTGTGCTCATGTTTAACCGACAAGAAGTAGAAGAATTAAAAGCATTATTTTATAATAAAAGTAAAGGCCAAGAATATTATTTGGGTGTAGATGATATTGATTATATGTGCGTATTAAATTAAAAGACGTTTTCTATATATCTGTATGACTTGTTTCTGCATCTTTATCTTCCAAATCGTCACCAATGGGCTTACCATTCACAATTAAATTAGGAAAAATTAAAGGGATAATAGATTTAATAGGTTGGTAAAGCACTGAACTCTCTTTGTCTGCTTCTGTAGTATAAAGAATGGTAGCATTCATTTTTTCAAATACAATAAGAACAGCACTTAATATTACTGTTATTTTCAATCCACCAAAAAAAGCACCCAATAATTTATTGAAAAGACCAAGAGCCGCAAAATCAGCAATTTTTGTTAAGGCTTTTCCAGCCAAGGCAATTGCAAAAACAATGAGCATTAAAGTGCCAACAAAAGCCACAATATTTACGGTGTTTTCGTTCCAATCAACTTTTTCTTTTAAAAATTCCGAAGCAAAACTACTAAAATGAAATGCACCATAAACGCCGGCAACTAAAGCCACCAATGATGCTATTTCAACAAAAAATCCGCGCCAAAACCCCCTTACTAGTCCAAGAACTAAAAAAGCTAATAAAATAATATCTAAAACATTCATAAATTAATTCAATTTAAACAAATATAAAATAATAGTCACACTTAGGTTTATTAACTTTGAACTTTTAAAACTTTAAACTTTTCAAGTTAATAAATGTCTAGAGACGAACAACTAAAAGAACGCTGGGAATTGGTAGTAACCAAACTATCCAATCAATTTGCCGATGGAGACACCCTCGATCTGGATGCTATTATTTATTTAATTGGCGTACAAGAATTAGGACAGTTTGACCGAGAGTTTAAAAAAGACCAAAAACTCGATTTAATGCACATTGCTATTTGCAAAGTACTAACTCCTTATGGCTATTATGAACTCGATTTTGTTGATGCCGAAGGCTGGCCACATTACAAAACCATAGAAACCTTACCACATTTAAAAGCAGGTGAACAAAGTGTTTTAATGAAAGAAGCCATTGTAAACTATTTTTTAGAAACCGAGTATATAAATTAGTCTTTGGGCGTTACCACAAGGGTCGGGCTTTCGCAAGTCGCTTCCCGATGAAAAATCGGGAGAGCTCCAACAATTGCTCAATCCCTAACGCAAATTCCGTAAAAAACAGTAAATTTGCCAACATTTTAAGGAAGTTATGATAGACAAGATAAAAGAACTCATTGCAGAAGCGGAAACCTTTAAAGCACAAACCAAAGAAGAAGTAGAAGCTTTCAGAATAAAATACTTAGGTAAAAAAGGATTGTTAAACGACTTTTTTGCCGAGTTTAAAAATGTTGCTAATGACCAAAAAAAGGAATTTGGTCAAACCATAAACACCCTTAAAAAAGTAGCCGAAGAAAAAGTAAATGCCTTAAAAGAAGAACTTGAAAGTAAAGAAGAAGTAAAGGGCATTTATGGTGATTTATCACGTCCAGGAAATCCTATTCAAATTGGTGCACGCCACCCCATTTCTATAGTAAAAAATCAAATTATAAATATCTTTTCTAACATTGGTTTTAATGTGAGTGAAGGTCCAGAAATAGAAGACGATTGGCACAATTTTACAGCTTTAAATTTGCCAGAATACCATCCAGCACGCGATATGCAGGATACCTTTTTCATTCAAACGAATCCAGATATTTTATTGCGTACACATACTAGTTCAGTACAAGTACGTTATATGGAAAACAACCAACCGCCTATTCGTACCATTTCACCAGGTCGTGTCTATCGTAACGAAGCCATTTCGGCACGTTCACATTGTTTTTTCCACCAATTAGAAGGATTATATATTGATAAAGATGTGAGTTTTGCCGATTTAAAACAAACCCTTCAATATTTTACGACCCAAATGTTTGGGAAATCTAAAATACGCTTACGCCCGTCATACTTTCCATTTACAGAACCAAGTGCCGAGATTGATGTGTACTGGGGTTTAGAAACCGAATCTGATTACCGTATTACCAAAGGCACTGGCTGGTTAGAAATTGGTGGATGTGGTATGGTAGATCCTAATGTTTTAGAAAACTGTAAAATAGATTCTAAAGAATATTCTGGTTTTGCTTTTGGTGTGGGAATAGATCGTATTGCCATGTTGCTTCACCAAATAAATGACATTCGTTTACTAAGCGAAAATGATGTGAGGTTTTTAGAGCAGTTTAAAAGCGCACTTTAAAACAAATTTAATCAACTTTTAAAAAGAATCTGTCACTAGCTAAAGGACTCCATTTTCTTTCATGTGGATACTCAGACATGTTTGTTGACACATAAAAAGCACCACCTATTTTGCTCCAGTCAACTACTTTTGCTTTTACTTTAAAAATATGATAACTGGTGCCGTTATTTATAATTTTTGAAGCATCAGAAATTAGCCGATGGGATTTTTCACTAGAACCATTATTAAAACCAATATTTAATATGGCTTGTTCCTTAGAAATCAAACTATATGTAGCTATTACAGAAAATTCATAAATAGAGCCATCAATTAAATTTTTTATAGGAGTTACTGAAACTATTTTCATAGCATCTTTTCCTTCAGAAAGCATATCGTTTAATGCTTTTTCTATTTTTTCATTTATCTCTTCACTAACATCTAATGAAGTGGTTGTTTGTGCTTCTGTAAAAGAAATGAAAAAGCTAAAAAAGAATAATACTGCTAATTTCTTCATGAGGAGTATTTTAGTTGTATTCAGTTTAATAATAACCACACACAAACTTAGTGTATTATTTCTTACAAAACAAATGTGCTTTTGGAGTTTTTTTATTTAACATTTATTTAACTTCGTTTAGTTCGGTAAAAAACGAACCTAACTTATATTTGCATAAAATTTTTAATCATGCAAGAGAATATATGTAGTGAAAAGAAGGCTTTAGTTGAAAAACTAGGCATTCTTATTGAGAGTAAAGATCAATTGGCTCCTGTAGCTGCTCGTATTTTATCCTATATCATTTTAACAGGAAAGACAGGTACAACCTTTGAAGATTTAGTTTCTAGGCTGTGCGCAAGTAAAAGTACGATATCAACACATTTAAATCACTTACAAGATTTAAAAAAAATTGTGTATTTCACAAAATTAGGTGACCGAAAAAAGTATTTCATTATAAATCAAGATTCAATCATTCAAGGTATTGATAATATGGTCGAAACTTGGTGTAGTCAAAAAGAACTTCATATAGAAATTAGACAATATAAAGAAAAATCGAACTCCAATAATGTCGATGAAATTTCAAAATTCGATTTAGAATTTCACGACGATTACATTCAGTTTTTAGATGAAGCTACAAAATCTGTATTAAAATTAAGAACAAAAATCATAGAAAAAAACAATAAACTTTAAAGAACTAGCATGAACCTTTCATAACAAATTTTCGATATTCAAAGAAATGACTATATGGAAGTCATAATTGACCAATAAAAAATAAATAATAAAACAAATGAAAAAAATCAACCTATATTCAATCGCAACACTTTGTTTAGCATTTGTGTTATCAAGTTGTGGTAATAAAGAACAACAAGCAGCAGTAATGCCTCCAGCTGCTTTTCCTGTAGCGCAAGTAAGTCATAAAACGGTAACCGGTTTTCAAGAATACCCTACTAATATAGAAGGTGTTGTAAATAGCGATGTGCGTGCCAAAACATCTGGCTATATTCAAAAAGTTTTGGTTGATGAAGGACAGAAAGTTCGTAAAGGCCAAGTGTTGTTTCAATTGGAAACACAGTCTTTAAGCCAAGACGCTGGAGCAGCCAAAGCACGTATTAATGTAGCTCAAGTAGAAGTTGATAAATTAATTCCGTTAGTAGAGAAAAATATTATCAGTAATGTGCAACTAGAAACTGCAAAAGCAAATTTAGCTCAAGCAAAAGCAAACTATAGTGGCATCGCTGCAACTGTAGGGTACGCGACTATTAAAAGTCCAGTTAATGGTTATGTAGGCGCAATACCTTTTAGAGAGGGCTCGTTAATAAGTCCAAGTGACCCAACACCGCTAACAACCGTGAGCGATATTAGTAAAGTGTACGCCTTTTTTAGTTTGAACGAATCTCAATATTTAGATTTTTTACAAAATGCAGAAGGCAAAACGCTAGAAAATAAGTTAGCGAACTATGCAGAAGTAAACTTGGTACTTGCTAACGGCAGTACGTATTCTGAAAAAGGAAAAATTGAAACAAGTACGGGACAGGTTAATCAAAAGACAGGAACGGTAAGTTTAAGAGCTGTCTTTAATAACCCAAACCAGCTTTTGACCAATGGAAACAGCGGGAAGATTCAAATTCCTATAATTTATGAAAATGCTATAGTGGTTCCTCAAGAGGCAACTTACGAACAACAAGGAAATGTTATGCTTTTCAAGTTAGGTGAAGGAAATAAAGTGATTAATACTATTGTAAAAGTGAAAGCGAGGGTAAACAACTTATATGTTATTGAATCTGGTGTAGATGCTAAAGATAGAATTGTGACTGCAGGTGTTGGAAAATTAAGAAATGATACGCTCATTACACCACAAGAGGTTCCTTTTGATGAAGTTATCAAGCCTATCACAACAATGTTCAAAAACTAGAAATTTATAGATTATGTTAAAAACATTTATTGAAAGACCAGTACTTTCAACAGTTATCTCTATTATCATAGTGATGCTTGGTGTGATTAGTATCACAAGCTTACCAATAGAGGAATATCCAGATATTGCACCACCTACCATTAAGGTTGCAGCTACATATCCAGGAGCGAATGCAGAAACCGTTTTAGAGAGCGTCATTATTCCTATTGAAGAGCAAATTAATGGAGTTGAAGGAATGACTTATATCACTTCAACAGCATCCAATAATGGTACTGCTGATATTACGGTTTATTTTGACCAAAGTGTTGATGCGGACATTGCTGCGGTGAATGTACAAAACCGTGTAGCAAGGGCAAACCCATTGTTACCGCAAGAGGTGATTCAAACTGGTGTCACCACGCAAAAACAGGAAACAAGTGCATTAATGTTCTTATCTATGTATACAGACAATGAGGATTATGATGCGACATTCATTCAAAATTATTTAAAAATAAACGTTATTCCAGCCTTACAACGTGTTAAAGGTGTTGGGGATGTGAGTGTCTTTTCGCAACAAGATTATGCCATGCGTGTTTGGTTGCAGCCTGAAAAATTAGCTGCATATAATTTAATTCCTACCGATGTTTCGGCTGCGTTACAAGAACAAAATTTGGAAGCTGCTGCTGGTGCTTTAGGACAAAATAATGGTGAAGCATTTTCATATGTTTTGACTTATAGCGGACGATTTAAAGAAGCAAAACAGTATGGAGATATTGTTATCAAGGCATTAGGGAATGGTGAGTTTTTGCGTTTAAATGATGTTGCAACTATCGAATTAGGTGCGCAATCATATGCTTCCAATGCTGAAAGTTTAGGGGAACACGCTGTTTTTATGGGTATTTTTCAAACGAAAGGTTCCAACGCTCAAGAAATTATAGAAAGTATTAAAACTACTTTAACAACTGTTGAAAAAGATTTACCAGAAGGATTGCACATTTTTGTACCTTATGATACAAGTTTGTTTTTGAATGCATCCATAGATAAGGTAGTCACAACATTATTAGAAGCTTTCTTGTTAGTGTTTTTAGTTGTATTTATTTTTCTTCAAGATTTCAGGTCTACATTAATTCCTGCAATTGCTGTTCCGGTATCGATTATAGGAACCTTCTTTTTTCTAAATGTGTTTGGATACACCATCAACCTTCTAACGCTTTTTGCTTTAGTTCTTGCGATTGGTATTGTGGTAGATGATGCTATTGTGGTTGTGGAAGCGGTCCATGCTAAAATGGATGAAGGTGAAAAGAATCCGAAATCGGCAACCTTAAAAGCGATGAACGAAATTTCTGGAGCCATCATTTCTATTACTTTGGTAATGGCAGCGGTATTTATTCCAGTTACGTTTATTACGGGACCAACAGGTGTGTTTTATGAACAATTTGGAGTGACGTTAATTATTGCAATCCTTATTTCGGCAGTCAATGCCTTAACATTAAGTCCGGCATTATGTGCTTTATTGTTAAAAGAACACAAGGATGATAAGGAGTTAAAAGGGAAAAACCCACTCCAAAAGTTCTACATTGTTTTTAATCGTGGATTTAATGCTACAGTAGATAGATATGGTAAATCTCTTCATTTCTTATATAAGAAAAAATGGGTGTCTGCTGTATTATTAATAATTGCTACTCTGGGAATTTTTTGGGCAGCTAAAACAACACCTACAGGATTTGTACCAAATGAAGATAGAGGAATTGTGTTTGTAAACATTGAACTTCCAGCGGGTTCATCATTAGACAGAACCGATGCCGTAACTAAGAAATTATATGCAAAAACCGAAGGTCTACCTGGAGTTGTTGGAGTTTCGTTTATTAAAGGACGAAGTTTAATTAGTGGTTCTGGTAGTAATTATGCCATTGGTTTTGTGAAATTAGAAGATTGGAGTGAACGTGAAGACCCATCGCTATCATCACAAGCAACAATTGGTAAGCTATTTGGTATTGCTTCAACCATTCCAGAAGCCAATATTATTTTCTTTTCACCACCTAGTATTCGTGGATTTGGTAATTCTGCTGGTTTCGAAGTCAATTTGTTGGACAAGTTTGGAGGTGAATTTACCGATTTGGATAAAGTCAATCAAGAATTTGCTATGTCTTTAATGAAACATCCAGAAATTCAATATGCACAATCATCTTTTAACACAAAATACCCACAATATGAGATGGAGATCAATGTTCCATTAGCGAAGGAAAAAGGTGTTCCTATTAACAGCATTTTCTCTACACTTCAAGGGTATATTGGAGGAATTTATGCATCCGATTTCTCTCGATTTGGTAAACAATTCAGAGTCTATATTCAGGCACTACCAGAAGATAGAGCCGATGTTGATAATTTAAACAGTATGTACGTTAGAACAAATTCTGGAGAAATGACTCCAATAACGCAGTTTGTAAATCTTAAGCGTGTGTATGGTCCACAATCAGTGACTCGTTTTAATCTATTCAACTCAACAACAATTACAGGTGCAACAAATCCAGGGTTTAGTACTGGTGATGCTATTAAAATTATTGAGGAAGAAGTTAAACAATTACCAAGTAACTACACGGTTGCTTATTCAGGTTTAACGCGTGAAGAGGTAAACGCAGGAAACCAAACCACCTTTGTTTTCATCTTAAGTATTTTGTTTGTGTACTTTTTATTAAGTGCTCAATATGAAAGTTACTTGTTGCCATTTGCAGTCGTACTATCATTGCCATTTGGGGTTTTTGGAGCTTATATAAGTACAAAATTCTTTGGATTGGAAAATAATATATATTTCCAAATTGCCCTAATCATGCTTATTGGTTTATTGGCTAAAAATGCCATTCTTATTGTGGAGTTTGCACTTCAAAGACGGAAAAACGGCGAAAGTATTGTAGATGCAGCTATACATGGCGCTAAAGCACGTTTACGCCCCATTTTAATGACCTCTTTCGCTTTCATTTTAGGATTAATGCCATTAGTGTTAGCAAAAGGTGTAGGAGCAGAAGGAAACAACTCTATTGGAACAGGTGCAGCAGGCGGTATGCTAATTGGCACTGTTTTAGGGGTATTCGTTATTCCTATCTTATTTATTTTATTTCAGTGGTTACAAGAAAAAGTTTCTAGTAAACCAGCAATCCAAACTATTGAAGAATAATATTATGATATCAATATTAAAACACACATTTTTAAGCAAAACGTTGCTTTTAGTTACGGTTTCTATAACACTACAAAGTTGTTTTGTTGCAAAAGAATATGAACAACCTGAGTTGGTAGAAACACAGAATTTATATAGAACAGATAATTTGCCGACTGATAGTTTATCGATGGCAGATGTATCGTGGAAAACCTTGTTTACCGATAACTATTTGAATCAATATATAGAAGAAGGGCTTCAAAATAATATGGATGTTCGTATTGCTATTCAACAAATAGTAGCTGCCGAAGCGTATTTAAAACAAGGAAAATCAGGTTATTTTCCAACGTTAAACGGGAGTGCAAAATATACTCATCAAGAAAATTCTGAAAACAGCCAGTTCGGAAGTGCTTTTCCATCGATAGACTCCTACGAATTAGCTGCCAATTTATCTTGGGAAGCTGATATTTGGGGGAAAATCAGAAGCAACAAACGCGCATTTCATGCCAGTTATTTACAAAGTGTGGCAGCGCATCAAGCTGTAAAAACACAATTGGTTTCTAGTATTGCTTCAAGTTATTACCAATTATTGGCTTTAGATGCGCAATTGGCAATTACCAATCAAACCATTGAAACACGCGAAAAAGGTGTAGAAACTATTAAAGCTTTAAAAGATGCTGGACAGGTAACAGAAGTAGCTGTAGACCAAAATATTGCGCAATACAACAATGCCAAAGCGTTACAAGTAGATTTAGAAACGGCTATTTTTAAAACTGAAAATGCCTTAAGTATTTTGTTAGGGATATCACCTCGAAATTTTGATCGTAACAGTTTAGACATACAAGCCATTGAAACCAATATGAAACTTGGTGTGCCTGCAACATTGTTAAGCAATCGGCCCGATGTAATGGCTGCAGAATTTGGACTCATCCAAACGTTTGAGTTAACCAATGTAGCGCGTAGTAGTTTCTACCCATCGTTAACATTAACTGCTTCTGCTGGTTTACAAAGTTTAGATTTTGATACGTTTTTTAATGCCAATTCGGTATTCGCTAATTTAGTTGGTGGGTTAACACAGCCTATTTTTAATCAACGAAAAATTAAAACACAATACGAAGTCAGTAAAGCAGAACAAGAGCAAGCTCTTTTAAATTTTAAAAAATCACTTTTAGTGGCTGGTAACGAAGTATCGAATGCGTTGTTTGCTTATAATGCTGAAACTAGAAAGTTTGAATTCAGACAAAAAGAAGTCGAAGCTTTGCGACAAGCAGAGGGTAATTCGGAAATACTTTTAAATAACGGGTACGCCAATTATTTAGATTTATTAACCGCCAGACAAAGTGCTTTAAATGCTGAATTGAATGTGATTGATAGTAAATTACAACAACTTATAACCGTTGTGAATTTATATGAAGCGCTTGGTGGTGGTTGGAAATAAATCATAGTTTAATTTGAAATGTCAAGTAAACAGGAAGTTTTAAAATGCTCTGTCACCAACTTTACTAAGTTTGGAAGTAAGCGTTTTACTATGGATGAGTTGGCTAGTGAGCTAGGAATTTCTAAAAAAACTATTTACAAATATTTTAATAGCAAAGAAGATTTAGTAGTTGAGAGTGTCATCTTTTTAATTAATAATTTTAAAGATGACATTAATACTATCATAGCATCTCAAAATGAACCTATTATAAGTGTCATTTTAATTTATAAAAAAGGATTTGAATATTTAAAACATTTTAAACCCTCATTCATCTTCGGCTTAAAAAAATACTATCCAAAAGCCAATACTATTTTTGATGACTTTAGAGATAGTTTTGTAAACACAACGGTATATAATCTTCTATATGAAGCTAAAAAATCAGGCATTATTAAACCTGAAGTTAACTTAAATTTATTTTGCAATTTATACTTTAAGCGATTCGAAGAAATAGCTTTTAAAAACAATAATCTTTTTGAAACATATAGTAATCAAGAACTTTTAAATCATTTAATTGTATACAACCTAAAAGGCATTACAGTCGCTAATTATAAAAACAATTATTTTGAATAGTTTGTTATTTTTGCAGAATGAAAAAAGATATTGAAGTCCCAAAAGTTGAAGGTGTTTACGTTGCAATTGTAAACGAGTATAACGATATTTATAAAACTCAAGATTGGAATGCTTACATTATAAATGACAAAGAGATTGATTTAGAAATGGTTTTAATTGTAACTTCTGGATATTCCGAAGAAAAAATAACCTCTACATTTAGAAAGCAACTTGATATATTGCCTAAAAAAAGTTATGCAAAAATTGAGTTGATGCAAGAAGAATTATTTGCACTAAATAATAGCTTTAAAGTGTCTTTTTTTTGGGGCAACAAAATGTTTGATAAAACTTATTTATTTAGAAAAAATACTGTTAATTTAAAGGCGTTACAGACTTTGCCTTTAATGGAAGCTAAGGGTGTTTTAGTGAAATAATCCTTCCGTCTTTGATTTCTTCTATGCAGAAACCAAATCCACCTTCCCTTAAAAAAGGGAAGGAGTTGTTTTGTTGCTAATCCAACTTATCCGTCAATTTTTTAAAGGTTTTTTTAGGGTCTTTGCCTTCATAAAGTATTTCATAAACTGCATTTATGATGGGTAAACGCGTTTTATTTTTGTTCTTTTCGTTAAGCAAATGGGCGCTTTTTGTAGCGTAATAACCTTCTGCAACCATACTCATTTCCATTTGAGCAGATTTTACAGTGTAGCCTTTCCCAATCATATTTCCAAACATCCGATTTCTTGAAAACACCGAGTAACCAGTTACTAATAAATCGCCTAAATATGCCGAATTATTAATATTACGTTTCATTTTATGCATTTTTTTAATAAAACGTTTCATCTCACGAATGGAATTACTCATAAGCACACTTTGGAAATTATCACCGTAACCCAATCCGTGCGCGATACCCGCAGCAATAGCATAAATATTTTTAAGCATTACGGCATATTCAACACCAATAATATCGTCGCTTATTTTTGTTTTTATATAATCACTTGACAGGCTATTGGCAATAGTTTGTGCTTTTTTGGAGTCGGAACATGAAATGGTTAAGTATGATAAACGCTCTAAAGCAACCTCTTCGGCATGGCAAGGACCCGCAATAACTGCAATATTATTATAGGGAACCTTATAGGCTTCATGAAAATGTTCACCTAATAATAAACCAGATTCAGGTAAAATACCTTTAACAGCCGAAACAATTATTTTATTAGAAATATCCATATTTAATTTTTCCAATTCACTATGAATAAAAGCTGAAGGAATTGCGAAAATCAATACATCTGCATAATCGGCAATTTCATTAATATCGTTACTAAGCTTTAATTGATCTATATGAAACTCAACCGAACTTAAATAATTTGGGTTATGATATTCTCTTAACAAGTGTTCTTTGGTATAAACACTACGCATGTACCAACCTACTTCTTCTAAATTTTCACAAAGCATTTTCACAATGGCTGTGGCCCAACTTCCTGCGCCAAAAACTGCGTATTTTAAAGGTTTATTCATAATTAGTCTACATGTTTAATAATTCAAAAATACATAAAATATTAGTGATTGTTAAGTCATCAAATTATTAAGAAATGCACTAAAGCAAAAAGTTTGTAATAACTAATACGTTTTTAGCAAATGGCATCGCTTCGATAAAAGCATAAGTAGATAAAAACCAGATGAAATCTTTTTTGGCACGTGTTTTGAAAACGTTAAAGTAGAAACCCTAAAAATGTTTGATTATGAAGACTATAAAATTACTTTTAACATTTGCTTTAACAGCTACACTTTTTACGTCGTGTTATACAGAAGTAAATCATATAGATGATGAACCTATAATATCTTTAAACGAATTATTAGGCTCGTATGAGTTGTGGTATGTAGATATCAATGCGACTAAAGGTTATGGTGAAACACCTTTTTTGCAAAAAGCCTTTACCATGTCATTTAGAAACGGGAATGCTTATGCTAACAACAATATTGTTGGTTTAGGAGATACTGGTAACGGTTTTGGCATTAATGTTGGAACTTACGATGCTTACGATATGATTTTGGATGTATATCATGTTATAGATGGTTTTGAAACTTTCGATATTTATCAAGTAGATAATAATACTATAGAACTGTACAACCCAAAAAATGACACCTCGTACTTTTTAGATGGTTACCAACGCAACAATTTTGATTACGATTTTGTATTCTATGATAACATTCATTATTTCTTGCAAGAATACAATGCTTGGGAAAAAGTATATACCAGTAATTATGGAGCTATAAATGAATTTGATAATGAAAACTATTTACAGTTTTTAGCTGGCGGAAACGACTCGGAGTTTAAAAGCTCACAAGATCCCAATGGAAAAAACACCAATAATTTATATTGGGATTATACAGGATTATATGGCGTTGGAAACATAACTGGCAACAACAAGCTTAAAACTTTAACATTAGATTATGATTATTTTGACAATGAATATTTCGAATTGAGCGTTATTAATGATGGAAAGATAGAATTATATCACCCAGACTCAGGGACAGCTTATGAGTTTGTTGGTAGAGGATATATACAATTTATGAAAACCACAAACACAAAAGGAAAAACAGTTACAGCAGAAAAAATGCGTAAGCATAGAAAAGATAAAATAGAAAACCCTCGCGAAAACACAAGGATTTTATAAAATTTTGGTTGGTTATTTAGTTCAGAAACCGTTTAGAGATTTATTCTTTAAGCGGTTTCTTTTTTGAAGATTTGTTATGTATTACACATATCACATATGAAGAATTGCTTATAAAACTTATTGTATGAATATTTAATTTCTACACAAAATTTTGTGTAGGTTTATATTATCATGAAAATAGCCAACTTATAAAATCGACCTAAACACATATTTATCATACTCGCAATGAGTTTATTGTAAATTTGAACAAATTTATTTTCATTTTAATGATACAAGTATGATAAAAATCCATCAAATTACGAATATGAGCTTGCTCATTTTTTTTCTTCTTAGTGCTGTATTGAATTCCAATGCACAGAATAGTAATCATTTGGCTGAACAACCTGAGTTGGGACAAATCCCTCCACATCCACCAAGATTACCTGAGGGTGTTATACCAGCGTTTCCAGGGGCCTGGGGTGCTGGCATGTTTACCACAGGTGGACGTGGTGGTAAAGTTATAGCCGTTACCAATCTTAATGACAGTGGAGAGGGTAGTTTGCGCAGTGCATTAGAAGCTAAAGGGTCCCGCATTGTTGTATTTCGCGTAGCAGGTACTATCAAAATTAAAAATGATATCAATATCAATCATCCCGATATCACCATAGCAGGTCAGTCTGCTCCAGGTGATGGAATTTGTATAGCGGGAACACTCAATATTAATACACATAATGTTATTGTTCGTCACATTCGTGTACGACGAGGTGTACCTGTTGGCGGACAAGGTGACGATAATATTGGTGGCAATCCAGATCACCATATCATCATTGACCATTGTTCTACAAGTTGGGGAATGGATGAAAACATTTCACTTTACCGACATATGAGATCTTCACTTGATGGTAGTACACAAATTAAAGATCCAGCTGAAAACATTACCATTCAATGGACAATATCTAGTGAAGCACTTGATGCGAAAGGACATGCATTTGGTGGTACTTGGGGTGGAAATCCGTCTACGTTTCATCATAACTTGTTTGCCTGCAACACGGCAAGAAACCCATCTATAGGTATGTCGGGGCCGTTTGATTTTCGCAACAATGTAATCTACAATTGGCGCCATCGCACTATGGATGGCGGTGATGAAACTTCATTAATTAACGTTATCAACAATTACTATAAACCTGGCCCTGCTACCAACGAAAATATGCGCGCTGTTTTTGCTCGTGTTGAGGAACGTAGTATGTATTCACCAGGCAGTGCTTGGGCTGAAGGAGAGTGGTATGCCAAGGCAAAAAACAGACCAGGTAAATGGTATGTTGCCGGTAATATCATGGATGGTAATGAAGAGCTTATTATTAACAATTGGGCTGGTATTCAGGGTTCGGAAAAAATGGCTCGAGTTAATACTCCGTTTGTTGGTTGGCCGGTTGCACCACATGAGACGGCTGATATTGCCTTCGAATCTGTGCTTACAAAAGTGGGAGCTACCTTACCGAAACGTGATACTGTAGATAGACGTGTTACTGAAATGGTTAGGAGTGGAAAACCAATGACTAAAACGGGTATTCTTAAAGACATATCAGAAGTTGGTGGTTACCCCACGTTGACTTACAATCCTGCAAAAGTTCCTGTTGATACAGACGGTGACGGTATGCCTGATGCATGGGAAATTAAACAAAAACTTGATCCTAAAAACCCAGAAGATGCTGCCTTTGACTCAGATGGGGATGGTTATACTAATATCGAAGAATATTTAAATGCCACGAACCCTAACGAAAAAATAAACTATCGTAACCTTGGTAACAATATTGATACTATAAGTTAATTTTATAATCGATTCAATGCCGTAAGCTAGCTCTTGATATCAAAAAATTCAAGTGTATTGTATTATGCGTTTTGAAATAAATTTAAAAAGAGCTTCCTGTTCAATACTACAGGAAGCTCTTTCTAAATTAACTCAATAAATATCATTTTAATACCTCTTACAAATTAACTTGAAATCATCTCAAAACATTATTTAATTCTGAATGTTGAAGTTTTTACTAGAGAAAATTATCATTAATATGATATTATTATTCAACATAAATTTTAAATACTTGGGCAATATCAGATGGTAACCTTACATTGGATTTTACACTAATAGTCAACCCTTCTTCTGTATGTTTAAACGTACAACCTTCTATTTTCTTTAATCCAAATAACTCAACAGAGGTTACTTTTTTTTGTAGTTTGCTCTTAGAAAGTTCTTTTAGCTTGAATGATAAAACACCATTTTTAATTTCAGCGTCGGGCCATTTGGTTGTAATAGCAAAAACAGCATCTTTAGTTTGTGTAAAATAGACTCTGTCCTCTTTCGATAGATTTTCGAAAGGTACGTGATAAGGACGTGTTTCATATATAGCTTCACCAAAAGTCCATAACCATCTACCCACTTCATTAACAATTATTTTTTGGTCTTCTGGAAAGGTTCCGTCTGCTTTGGGAGATAAGTTTAAAAGCATTTGCCCGTTACAACTAACAATCTCAATTAAATGATGAATAATTTCTTCAGCAGTTCTTAATTTCATTCCTTCAGTATAACCCCAAGAGAAAGAAAACCCGGTGCCTATCGAGTAATCGCTTAAAAAAGGAACTTCGCTTATTTTATCAGGATTATTATTTTCATGGTCTAACATACCACCTCCTTTAATATCCTCTCCTTTATATGTAACAATAACTTCTTTTCCACTTTTTGCGGCATCATTAAAATAATAGGCCATATAAGATTTAAGATAGTCTTGGTTTACACGTTCTAACCAAGCATCATGATAAATAATATCTGGTTGATATTTGTTAATAACCTCAATACATTTATCCCGCCACATACGCTGCCATTCGTCTTCAGGCATTGTGCTTCCATATAATTTTTGATACTTGGCATCAAAACCAGCAAATTCTGGGCTCATTTTAAAATTGGTGTAATTAAGTTCGTGATGTAGTGATACAAAAAACTTAAGATCTCTTTCTTTAATTGTTTTTCCTAATTCACCAACAATATCACGTTTTGGTCCCATGTCTTTAGAATTAAAAGGTGTTAGTTCACTATCCCACATGGCAAAACCATCATGATGCTCTCCAACTAAGCCTGCAAATCGAGCGCCTCCTTTAATAAAAAGGTCTGCCCATTCTTCTGCATTAAAATTTTCACCTTTAAACATGGGGATGAAATTGTGATAATCAAATTTATCTAAAGACCCATAAACAGCTTCATGCCGTTTGTGTGTTCCTAACTTTGAGTAATTAGAAGTATCGCGCATGGCTTTTATATAATGTTCATTATTATATGCAGGAACTGCGTAAACGCCCCAATGGCAATAGATGCCAAATTTAGCATCACGCATCCAATCTGGAACACTTTTGTGTTTTGATAGTGATTCCCAGTTTCCTTGATACTCTGATTGGGCAATTAAAATAACTGATTGGGTTGTTAATAATAGTGAAAGCAATAATTTTTTAATCATAATATTTAGTTTCTAATATGGTTTTTAAAAAAGGACACTAAAATAGTCTTTTTTACCGCTTTAGAATAAAAATGCATTGAAAAAAAAATTTGAAATTAATTAGTTTTTATCTGGCTTACTTATAAAAATTCATCTCATCCAAATACTCCCAAACGTTTTCTGGCAGCATTGGTTTTACGTTTTTACCTTCTTTTATGGCATTACGAATAAAGGTTGAAGAGAGTTCCATAATAGGAGCATCGATTTGATGAATTTTTTTATGATCACTAAATTGAGTTTCAATCTTATTTTCTGAAACTCGGGGGTAAACATAAATATGGTGGTTTTCCAGAATGATTTCGTAATTTCTCCACTTGTGAAAACTTTTTAAATTGTCTTCACCCATAATTAAAGAAAATTCTAAATCGGGGTATTTTTCTTGTAAATAAACAAGTGTATTTACGGTGTAGTTGGGTTGCGGTAAGTTGAATTCTATATCGGAAGGTTTCAGTTTGGAATAGTCTTTTGTAGCACGATATACCATTTCTAAACGTTGATAATTATCTAATAAAGAGCTTTTCTTTTTAAACGGATTGTGCGGCGTTACTACAAACCAAACTTCATCTAAATTACTGTATTCAGCCATATGATTGGCAATAACCAAATGCCCAATATGTATGGGATTAAAAGAGCCAAAATACAATCCGATTTTCATTAAAAATGTATTATTATTTTACAAAATCGCTTACCAATTTTTCGGCTTCCACAAGCGCTTTTTCTAAATCGTCGTTCACTACAATAACGTCGAATAAAGGTGCGGTAGCCAATTCTGCCGAAGCTTTGGCAACGCGCATATTTATTTTATCTTCACTTTCAGTTTTACGATTTTTTAATCTGATTTTTAACTCGTCAATACTTGGTGGCTTAACAAATATGGCTAATGTTTGTTCTGGAAATTTTCGTTTTATACGCAAACCACCGGATACATCAATATCGAAAATTACGGTTTTACCCATACTCCAAATGCGTTCAACTTCCGTTTTTAAAGTACCATAAAAATTATCACGATATACTTCTTCCCATTCTAAAAAATCATCATTTTTAATTTTAGTTTTGAATTCTTTTAGCGATAAAAAGTAATAGTCTTTTCCATCTACTTCATTTCCACGCTTTTCTCTAGAAGTTGCAGAAATAGAGAATTCTAAATTTAATGTTTCAATACCTAATAAATGCCTTACAATGGTTGTTTTTCCTGAACCTGATGGTGCTGAAAACACGATAAGCTTTCCTTTTTTTGTAGTGTTTTGTTCTGTCACGAATATTTTATTTATGGCTTTAAGCCTTAAGCTGTATGCTTTAGGCAAAACGGGGTGTGGCATAAAGCGTATTGCTTACAATACATTCAATAATTGTTCTTTGATTTTTTCCAGTTCATCCTTCATTTGCACCACCAATTGTTGCATGGGTGCATAATTACTTTTAGAACCTATGGTGTTTATTTCACGGCCCATTTCCTGACTAATAAATCCTAATTTTTTTCCGTTAGAGTCTTTAGAATTTATACATTCAATAAAATAATCTAAATGGTTCTTTAAACGCACCTTTTCTTCTGTTATATCAAACTTTTCAATGTAATAGACCAATTCTTGTTCAAAACGATTTTCGTCGTATTTCTCCTTTAAATCTTCAACACCTTTAAGCAAACGCTCACGTACACCTTCAACACGTTCAGGATCCATAGCAATGACTTGGTCTAACAAATTGCTAATTATAACTACACGTTTGTTAAACTCTTGTTCTAGTACTTTTCCTTCATCTAGGCGATGGCTGTTTAAATCTTCTATGGCTTTATTAATTTCTACCGCTATAGTTTGCCATTCACTTTCGTCAATTTCTTCACGAACGGTGTTTAAAGCATCTGGAAAACGCACTGCCATTTTAAGTAGTTCTATCTCATTACCATCAACAACTTGTCGCAATTGCTCTATATATTGCTTTACTACAGGGGTGTTAATTTGAGTTGAGGTGTCTTCGGCGGTTGCTTCAACATAAATAGAAAAATCTATTTTACCACGCTCTAAATTATCTGCAAGTAATTTTCTAATAGTCAGTTCTTTTTCTCTATAAATAGAAGGCATTCTAGCATTTAAATCTAAACTTTTGCTATTAAGAGACTTCAACTCTATAGTCACTTTTTTAGTGGGCAATTGCAAAACAGATTTTCCATAACCTGTCATTGAATATATCATAAACGTATGTATTAAGTTATGCAAAGGTAATTAAAACCTAAGGTATAGAAAACAGATACAAGAATGTTAAAAAAATTACTTTATATAGGTTAAAATAAAAAACGCCTATTTTTGTTAATATAATTCACCTTTTTTAAGTAGATTAATGAAAAATAGCATACAATTCTTTATTACAATTGTTGTTTTTTTTACTGTTTTAGGATGTAGGGAGAAGCATGCCGAGATTAGTACAGAAACCCAGAAACAAATAATTGATAGTTTAATTAATAATCCACCTCAAGGCATGGTTTGGATACCTGATGGAACCTTTTTACAAGGCGCTGTACCGCAAGATAAAATGGCAATGAAGCACGAAAAACCACAACACTCTGTAACGGTAGATGGTTATTTTATGGATATTACCGAAGTAACAAATGCGCAATTTTCGAAATTTATTGAAGAGACAAGATATGTTACCACAGCAGAGCGTAAAATTGATTGGGAAGAAATGAAAAAGCAATTACCAGCAGGCACAACAAAACCCCATGACTCTATTATGCAACCAGGGTCTTTAATGTTTAAGAAAACAAAAGAATCGGTTCCTAATTTATATGATTTTTCACAATGGTGGCGATGGGTTATTGGAGTGAATTGGAAACACCCAAGTGGACCAGACACGAACTTAGAAGGTAAAGAAAACCATCCTGTTGTACATATTTCGTATGAAGATGCAGAGGCATATTGCATATGGGCGGGCAGGCGCTTGCCAACCGAGGCCGAATGGGAATATGCTGCCAGAGGTGCAAATAATAATACTATATTTTTCTGGGGTGATGAACAGGATAAACTATCAAAAAAAGCCAATAGTTGGGAAGGCGAATTTCCTGTACATAATACATTAAAAGATGGTTTTGAAAGAACAGCACCAGTTAAAACATACCCTGCAAATGGTTTTGGTTTATACGATATGGCAGGTAATGTTTGGGAATTTACAACCGATTGGTATAATGTGAACTACTATGATGAATTAATTGCCAAAAAAGAGAAAGCTATAAACCCTAAAGGAGCAGATAAAGGTTACAATCCCAATAATCCTTATTTACAAGAAAAAATAATAAAAGGCGGTTCCTTTTTATGTAGCGATTCGTATTGTGCAAGTTATAGGGTGTCTTCTAGAATGGGAACTAGTATAGATTCATCAGCAGAACATGTTGGGTTTAGAACGGTAGCTACACCAGAGATGTTAATAAATAAAGACTGAGTATCTTTAATAAAAAAGCTTCCATAGAGTATCTGAAGTTTTTTATTCTATTCCATTCGTGAAATATTTAGCAAAACATGTGTTTATATTTCTATATTAATATTCGATTTTTAGTTATTAATCAATAATATTTTTACATATTTGATTTTGATTAGTTCTATTTAATATAAATATTGATTTGATTCAAAATTAGTGCTCTTGAGATAATAATCATAAATTTATAAGAAGAGCAAGCCTGCAATAGTTTTCGTTATATGCTCACTTTTGCTAAAAAAAATGGTTTAAATTTATTGTTTTAGTTACCCCAAAAAATAACATTGAATTATACAGTCAAATAATATTAGATTTATCTTTAGGTTTTTTTAAAACCTCATACTGTATAAAATCAACAACATAAATATAATTTTAACCTTTAGTCGTGTTCTGTACGCGACAGAAAAACACAATCCCACATGAAAAGAAATGTACATAAAGACTTTTTATCTTGAGTTGGACAACAAAGTAATACCTTTGCAAACCTTAGATATATTAATAATATTGTTCACCTAGATTTTACAAAATGGAAAAAACAAAACTTAATCTTTTGCTTGCCGATGATGATATAGACGATTGCGATTTTTTTAAAGATGCACTTGAAGAAATATCTGTTCCTGCAAATCTTAGTACCGTAAATAATGGAGTTGAACTCATGAATTTGTTATTAACAGAGCCTGTTAACTATCCCGATATTATTTTCCTTGACCTCAATATGCCAAGAAAATCAGGCATGGAATGTATCAGTGAAATTAAGGCTATAGATAAGTTAAACCATATTCCTATTATTATTTACTCTACGTCGCTCGATATGAATGTGGTAAACCTTCTTTACGACAAAGGGGCTCATTATTACATTCAAAAGCCAGGTAAATTTGCAGTATTAAAAAAAGTGATAAAAGAAGCTATTACCCAATTCCATATTAATAATTCATTGCGGCCTACAAGAGAAAAATTTATAATTCAACCTTAAATGAGTTTATGAGCATTGAAACTAGAGAACACAATTTTTTTCAAGAAGGCGGAGAAATGGGTAAGCTTATCAGAGCGAAAGACTGGAGTAAAACTCCGTTAGGTCACCCAGACATTTGGCCACAACCTTTACGAACCATGATAAGTGTAATGCTTGATAACCCTTTTGGCATGTATATCGCTTGGGGTAAAGAGTATACTCAAATCTATAACGACGGCTATCGCCCTATTTTAGGTGCCACAAAGCATCCTGAAGCTTTGGGGATTAGCTCAAGAGAAACTTTTTCCGAGATATGGCATATTATTGGTTCTATGTTTGATGGCGTAATGGATGGGATACCGATTGGATTTCCAGACTTCATGCTTCCTCTTAATAGAAATGGATATGTGGAAAATTGTTATTTTGATTTTGCTTACAGCCCTATAAGGTTGGATAATGGTGAAGTAGGCGGCGTATTAGTTACTGTAATAGAAACGACTGATAAGAAAAAAGCTATCGAAGATTTGAAAGAAAGCGAAGAAAGATTTCGTACTATGGCAGAAGGTACTGATATTTTTATTTCGGTTGGAGATGAAAATAGCAGGACCACTTATTTTAATAATGCTTGGGTTAAATTGACCGGAAGGTCTATGGAAGAATTATTGAAGTTGGGCTGGCTAGACCTAATACATCCAGAAGACAGAGAACAATATGTAAATATTTATTTGAATGCCTTTCAAAAGAGAGAACCATTTACAGGAGAGTTTCGCATATTAAATAGCGAAGGGAAATATAGCTGGTTACTTGCACAAGGACCACCTCGTTTTCGCTCCGATGGAAGTTTTGCAGGATATATAAGCTCGTGCGTAGACATTACCGACCAAAAGACCTTCGAAATAGAACTTCAGGAAAATAAAGATCAATTAGAGTTTGCTATAGACTCAACGGAATTAGGCACTTGGGATTACAACCCAATATCCAATAAATTTTCAGCAAACGACAGGCTTAAGGAATGGTTTGGACTGCGTAATGACAAAGAAATTGACCTTAGAGATGCTCTTGTTGCTATCGAAGAAAACGATAAGCAGAGGGTAACAAACGCCATACAAAAAGCATTAGAATATGCTTCAGGTGGCGTTTATGATATTGAATTTAGCATTCTTCATATAGTAACAAAACAAGAAAGAATTGTTCATGCAAAAGGTAGAGTCTGGTTTAATGAAGAAAAAGTTGCTTATCGTTTAAATGGAACATTAGAGGATATTACCGAGAAAACCATTGCCAACAAAAAGACAAAAGAAACGGAGTTACATATTCGCACTATGGTGTCAGAGTCTCCTATTGGTATTTGTGTAATTGATGCCACAACTTTGATAAGTGAAATTGTGAATAACAGTTTCATTGAAATAGCAGGCAAACCCAGAGAAGAAATTATTGGAAAATTTTACTGGGATACTTTTGCCGAGGTAAGATCATACTATGAAACAGCATTGAGTAAAGTTATTGAAACTGGCAATCCATTCTATGCGAATGAAGAAGAATTGAGACTAATTCGTCATGGTAAGGAAGAAATTATTTATGTAACTTTTGTGTATGCCCCTTTAAAGGATGAAAAAGGAAAAGTAGTGAAAGTTGCGGTATGGGTACTTGAAAACACCTTACAGGTAGAAGCTCGTAAAAAAATAACCATTAGTGAAAATAATTTAAGATTGATGATCCTCCAAGCACCTGTTGCTATTTCCATTTTGAGAGGAGATGATTATAAAGTTGAAATAGCCAATAAATATGCTCTTGAACTTTGGGGAAGATTAGAAGAAGAGGTCATGAATATATCTATTTTCGATTCCATGCCCGAACTTTCAACCCAAGGAATAAAAGAACTTCTTGATGATGTAGCGCATACTGGTAAACGCTTTGAATCACCTGAATTGCCTATTCAATTGGTAAGAAATGGCATCTTGGAAACGGTATATATCAATTTTTCCTATGAAGCACTTTATGATGCTGAGGGGAAAATAAATGGTATTATGAGTATTGGTTTTGATATTACTTCTCAGGTTAAAGCAAGAAAAAATGTAGAAGAAAGTGAAAAACGGTACCATAATCTAATATATTCATCGCCATCTGCTATAGGCATTTTATATGGAGACAATTTAATAATTACCATTGCTAATGACCCCATCTTAGAAATTTGGGGTAAAGGAAGAGAAATAATGGGTAAACCTTATTTTGATGCTTTGCCCGAATTGGCCACACAAGGTTATAAAGAAATTTTTGCGGAGGTCTACACGACAGGGGTTCCTTTTAATGCTGTTGAAACCCCCGTTCATATTATACAGGAAGGAAAAGAGACTTTAAAGTACTACAATTTCCTAGTATATGCTCAAAAAAATATTGAAGGGAAAGTTGATGGTGTGGGTATTATTGCTACCGAGGTTACTTCTCAAGCACTTTTAAATAATAAAATTAAAGAAAGCGAACAAAGTATTCGTGCCTTGGTGGAAAGTGCACCTTTCCCAATAGGGGTTTTTGTAGGAGAAGAAATGAGGATATCGCTTGCTAATCAATCTATTATTGATGCATGGGGAAAAGGAAGTGATGTGGTGGGTAAATTATATAGAGATATACTACCAGAATTTGGAAACCAACAGATATTTGAGCAAATACGTCGGGTACTGCAAACAGGAATCCCTTTTCATGCCAAAAACCAAAAAGTTGATATCGTCAAAAACCAAAAATTAAGTACTTTTTATTATAATTATAGTTTTACTCCTTTGATGGATAGTTCTGGGAATGCATATGCCGTTATGAATACAGCAGCCGAAGTAACTGAATTGCATGAGGCGAAACAGAAAGTGGAAGAAAGTGAGAAACGATTTAGAGATTCAGTAAAGCAAGCACCGCTAGGTATTACTATTTTTAGAGGTCCTGATTATGTTGTTGAAATGGCTAATGAAAATTATCTATTATTAGTAGATAAAACGGAAGCGCAATTTGTGGGCAAACCCCTTTTTGAAACCTTGCCCGAAGTCAAAGAAACCCTTGTATCAATCATCGCAGAAATATATAAAACAGGTGAAGCTTATTATGGATACGAATTTCCCATTAAATTAAATAGGCATGGTAAAATAGAAGACACTTATTTCAATTTTGTTTATCATCCTTTAAAAGAAAATAATGTTATATCTGGTATTATGGCTGTAGCTACCGAGGTAACTGCCACGGTAAAAGCAAAGCATCTTATTGAGGAAAATGAAGAGAAACTTAATGTTATCATCGATGCCAGCGAATTAGGAGTGTGGGAATATGATTTAAAAACCTCTGAAAGTGTTACATCCAATCGATTTCTTGATATTTTTGGATTTCCGAGAGAAAATCATATTCCACATAAACATCTTGTATCCCGTATCCATCCTGATGATCTGGCTATAAGAAAAGCCGCATTTGAAAGATCATTTGAAACGGGAATACTTCACTATGAAGCACGATTAATATTAGACGACAAGTCGCTACGTTGGATTGAAGTTAAGGGAAAAGTATTCTATGATGTCAAAAAAAACCCAGATCGCTTAATAGGAACCATTAGGGATATTTCTGAAGAGCGTAATTCCCAACAAATGCTAATTGAGCGAGAACAGAAATTTCGATTATTAGCAAATTCAATGCCGCAACATATTTGGACATCTGATCCTGAAGGTAATCTAAATTATTTCAACCAATCTGTTTACGATTTTTCAGGAATAACACAGGAGGATATAGATAAAGAAGGCTGGATTCAAATTGTACATCCAGACGATAAAGAAGAAAACATTAAACAGTGGAACGAGTCAATCAAAACAGGAAAAGACTTTTTAATTGAACACCGTTTTCGAAAGCATACTGGAGAATATCGCTGGCAATTAAGTCGTGCTATACCTCAAAAAGATAATGATGGTGTTATAAAAATGTGGGTAGGAACCAGTACGGATATTCAAGAACAAAAAATGTTTACAAATGAATTGGAAAAGCAAGTACAGCAGCGAACCGGTGAGTTGAATCAAAAAAACATTGATCTCGAAAAAATGAATAAGGAGTTACAGTCATTTGTGTATATATCCAGCCATGATTTACAGGAACCTTTACGTAAAATACAAACGTTTGCTTCCCGTATTTTAGAAACAGAATATGCCACTTTATCAGAAAACGCTAAAAAACATTTTAATAGAATGCAGGAGTCGGCAAATAGAATGCAAAACTTAATACAAGACTTGTTTGCTTATTCGCGAACCAATGTTGAAGAAAGAAAATTTGAAATTGTTAACCTGTCTAAAATTGTTGAAGAAATAAAAGAAACACTAAAGGAGGAGTTAGAGGAAAAAAATGTAACTATTGAACTCATTAATATCTATGATATTAAAATCATCCCTTTTCAGTTTAAACAACTTATGATCAATTTAGTAAGTAACTCTATTAAGTTTTCAAGGATAGCCACCCCACTCCACATAAAAATTGATTGCATAATAGCAGAAGGATCAAAATTTGATATTGATAAGCTATCTGCTAAAAAGAAATATTGTCATATTAGTATTTCAGATAATGGGATAGGATTTGAACAACAATATAGCGAAAAAATATTTGATGTATTTCAACGTCTTCATGGTAAGGAAGAATATACTGGAACAGGTATTGGGCTGGCTATTGTCAAAAAAATAGTGGAAAATCATGGCGGAATTATTTTGGCGAAGGGTGAGTTAAACCATGGCGCTACATTTAATATTTATATTCCTGTTTAATAACTACTTTGGGTAGTGGCCATAATCTGTCGATTTCAGATAATAAAAAAAAGGACAAATCAAATAATAATGATTTGTCCCTTCATGTACTCAAGGCGGGAATATCCTAAAGCATATTAGATTCTGACAACCAACGCATTTAATTAACTTGACCGAAAGGTTTTTTTTTAATTTGAAGATAACTTTAGTGTTCTTTTGACGAGTTCATTCTTCTTTTTATACCTGATTTCATTAAAAATTGATTGAATACCCCTAAAGTAGTTAGGGGAAACCCCTACTTTAGGTTTGGTAATTCTGTTTATATTAGTTGTTTTAAACATGTTGTTTTGACCAATTATATAATAATAAAAGCCCAAGATGGTGTGATTAATAAAATCACCTCAATATTGGATGAATTTGCAGATTTTAACTGTGTTGGCTATACATATAACCACGAAGAGTCTATGGATGTCGTTTTGCGAGAAATGCCTGACCTAATTTTTATTAATATAGATTTTAATAAAAACAACCCATTTGGTCTAGTTAGTGAATTAAATCAATATTTAAAAAGCGATACAGAATTTATTGCCATATCTTCTTCAAAAGAAAAAACTTATGAAGCAATAAAAATGGGTTTTTTTGACTATTTACTAACCCCAACAACTGAGTTAGAAATAAGGAAAGCAGTAATAAGATTTAAAAAAAAATACCCTATTAAAATAAACAATACTATTTGCTTAAAATCGTATAAAGATTATCAATATTTAAGCTTAGATGAAATTTTATTTTTAAGAGCAGATAATAATACCACCGATTTCCACATGATTGATGAAGTAGTGATTACTGCTTATAAAACTCTTAAAACATTTGAACCTGTTTTACCAGAAAATTTTTTAAGAGTACATAAAAGTTATATAATTAATTGTAATTATGTTTCTAGAGTTAATTATGGAAACTCAAAATGCACACTAAAAAAAAGTAATTTAAGTGTGCCTTTTACAAAAACTTATAAGAACAATGTGGAGTTTATGGTTAATTTATTATCACCTTCGACTTCATGTATTAAATTAAATTAATATTCCTTTCAAAAAGAGCTGTTATACCCTTGCAAACATACCTTTCACTATTTCTTATAATAAAAGTCAATTAATGATTATTTTGTTTAGTATTTTCCTCCTTCAATTATGAAATTATACCAAGAATTTGTTCGGTTTAAAAAGTTATAGGTACACATACAATTGTTTATTGTATGGTTTAGTTTTGTTAAAATAGGCATATATATTTTTTTGTCCCTCACTTAAATAAGTATTTAGAATTATTAATAGTAACAATAAGCGTAATTTTTAAATTCTAATTAATTATAAATATGAACAAAATAATTAAGGTATTACTAATTGAGGATGAGCCTTTAACCATAGAGGCATACCAACGAGCTTTAAATGAAACAGCTTCTTTTAATGAGAGCTTAGAATTCGATATTGATTCAGCAAGCAATTGTGATAATGCCTTATTAAAACTTAAAGGGGACAAAACTAATTGCGGTATAGACATTGTTTTTTTAGATATGAGGATACCTTCATCGAAAGACGGTGTTATTTTAAGCGGTGAAGATTTGGGAATTAAAATAAAGAATACTTTTAAAAATATTAAGATTATAGTATCTACATCTTACGACGACGCCTTTAGAATATCCAGTATTTTGAAAAGTATTAATCCCGATGGCTTTTTGATTAAGAGTGATTTATCAGCAGCTCTTCTATTAGAAGCTATTAAGGTTGTTGTTTCTGAACCTCCATATTATAGTCAAACAGTTTTACAAATACTAAGAAAACAAGCGACTAATGATTTTGTTGTAGATAATATAGACAGAAAAATGCTGTACGAATTGTCTAATGGTACTAAAATGAATGAATTGCCCCAAGTCCTTCCTCTTTCAATTGCTGCTTTAGAACGTAGAAAACGATTGTTGCGAGATATTTTTAACGTTACAGGAAAAGGTGATAGAGATTTGCTCACAGCGGCGCGTGAAAGAGGGTTTATTTAAATTTAATAAATTTTTAATATCTCATTACAAGCGAAATAGATAGTATGGTATAGGGATTTCTTTTTTAATTCGACTCAATTCTGGGGAATTAAGCCAATTGATTCAAATTTAAAAAATAAGGAATTGCCTTGACTATTTTAGGTAATAACCTTAGCTCATACACAAGCAAGCATTGTACGTTTAATCATTGGGTTTTTATTAAATCTAATAGCAGCTATTGTATCCATAAAATTATATTTCCATTGAATAAATATTTCAAATATAAGATTTGTAAATCGTATAATATCAAATCTTCATCTCTGATAAACGCTATTTTTATATGCCTGATAATTTCAATTTTTTGTGGGTGCTTGGTTTTGATTTCTCACTATCAAAATATATTGAACAACCAACTTTATGAACAAGAGAATTTAATTTATAGAAACGATTCTGCTTTTAATTATTTATTAAATAATGCAGAATCTATTCAATATAACCAGTTTCAAGAAATAGACATATTTGAAGATGGGACTTCATCATACATTCAAAAAAAGAATTGGGGATTTTATGATGTTTTAGTTTGCAAAACCAATTTTAGGAATGACACTATTTCAAAAATAGTATTAGTTGGACAACTAACTAATTCTAAAAATAGTTTAGCTCTATATGTGACAAATTATGATAAGCCTCTGAAATTATCTGGAAAAACAAATATATCCGGACAAATTAAAATTCCTAATGGTCTTACAGAATTGGCTTATATAAATGGCAACAAAGGGAATACTATTGTTCTTAAAGGAGAACAATCAAAATCGGGAGATATACTTCCAAAAATAGAAAAAAACATATTTATAGATATTTCAAAATACACACCTATTACTCTAGACACCTTTGATGAAAATCCAGTAATAATAAACAGTTTTGATGAGACCACTAGGGTAATCAATTTAAGTGACATGAAAGAGCTTAGCAATATAACATGTAAAGGAAACATTGTATTGAGCTCAAACAACGAATTAAAAATAACTAATACTGCCAAATTAACAGATGTTATTGTGTCTGCGCCTACAGTACACATTATGCCTGGTTTTAAGGGCAATATCCAAATTATAGCCAAAGATAGTGTTAATATAGAAGAGCATGTTTCATTGCTTTACCCTTCAAGTATTTATATTAAAAATGATAATGGCAAAGCCTCTATTATTATAAATGACTATTCAACTATAGCAGGGGGTATTGTTATAGATGGAGACACTTACGCTGGAGTATTAAATCGGTCCTTAATAATACATGAAAAAGCTACTGTAATTGGCAATGTATATTGTTATGGTAGAACACAATTGGAGGGCAAAGTTATTGGAAGCATTTGTACCGATAAGTTTTTTCTAAAAACAAAATCATCTAATTATGAGAATGTTATTCTAAACGGAACTATAAACAGAGATAGTTTGCCAAAAGATTTTGTGGAATTACCCTTGTTCATAAATAATTTTAATGAAAGAAAATATGCCGTCATTAAAAAATTTTAAAAACCTTAAAGCATCGTCAATTACCGAATCGGTTATTGCTATTTCAATTATTTCGATTTGTGCTTTGGTAGCCTTTACAATTTATTTAAATGTAATCAAGCAAAACAAATCAATACATTATTATAATGCGAAGCATACTATTAACTTTTTGATTGAAGAAAGCGTTCAACAAAATGATTATGAAGACAATAGCTATTCTTATAATGAATATACAATTGATAAAAAGGTTGGTGTTAATAAAAGAAATCATACCGCTCTTTTGACTTTCACCTTTAAATCAGGAAACAAAACCAATGTGATAACTAAGCTAATTTCCTATAATGAATATTAAACATCTTAAGGGATTTACCATATTAGAAGTTTTAATAACTCTTGTTTTAATGAGTATTATTATTTCAATTACTTTTTCATTATTTAATTTAATGGGTAAACAATTATCTCTTTTTGAAAAGGAAAACACTCAAGTGCTTGAATATAATTTATTTAACACAACGCTGCTAAGAGATATTGATAAAGCTAATAATTTTAGTTATGCAGAAAGCGATTTAGTTTTAAAATTCTATGATGAAACTGAGGTAAATTATACTGTAAATTCCAAATACATTTTAAGGAATAACCACATAAAAATAGACACATTCAAGTTGAGAGTTAATGGTTATCAGTTTATAAATAGTGATGAAAAAACTAATAATAACACAACCTTTCTATTATCATTAAAAGTGTTAAATGATACGATTAATGCTAATTATTTTCTAAGCAAGAATAATTCCGATATAATAAATAACAGCTATTTTAATGAAGATTGATACTATTTCATATAAGACTAATAAAAAAGATTCATTAAAAGTTGATTTCAATATGTCCATGCCAACTTTTAAAAATTTTTCAGACAAACATAAGGAAGATTTTTATAGGGAGTTTTCCACACTTATTAGGTCTGGAGTAGATTTTAATCAAGCGTTGTCCATTTTAACAGATCAACAAAAATCTGAATTTGTTCGCTCTATCTATAAAACTATTAATGATGATGTGGTGAAAGGAAAATCGCTTCACGAAGCTATAAAGAATCACAAATATTTTTCGCCTTACGAATATTATAGTATAAAAATTGGTGAAGACACGCGACGCTTACCTGAAATATTTGATCAATTGCAAAAGTTTTTTTCAAGGAAAATTAAAATGAAACGTCAAGTTGTTTCCGTATTGGCTTATCCCATTTTTGTGTTATTCATAACGTTTGCTGTACTCTATTTTATGCTCAATTTTGTGGTGCCCATGTTTGCATCTGTGTTTCAGCAGTTTGGTAAAGATCTCCCAGAAATAACACAGTTTGTGGTAAATGTGTCCAATAATTTTAATACCATACTTTTAATTGCATTAGTAATATGTGTTTCCATATATGTAGCCCACAAAGTATTAAATAAAAATAATTCTTATCAAGATATTAAATCTAGGGTAGTTTTGAAAATCCCCTATTTTGGAAATCTAATTAAGAAGATTTATTTAGCGCGTTTTTGCCAGTCATTTAGTCTATTATTATCTGCAAAAACACCATTAATTACTTCATTAGAGCTCACTGAAAAAATGATTTCTTTTTATCCGTTAAAGTTGGCTATTTCTCAAGCAAAAAAGGATGTGTTAAAAGGAGAAACATTGTCTAATAGCTTGAAAAAAAGTACGTTTTTCACATCTAAGATTATTTCGTTAACATCAATTGGGGAACAAATTAACGAGTTAGATACTATGTATGAGGGTTTGGCAAATCAGTACAACGAAGATGTAGACCATGAAACAAAAATGATAGGGACCATATTAGAGCCTTTAATGATAGTAATTATTGGAGGTATAGTTGGTTTTATTATGATAGCCATGTATTCGCCTATTTTCAACTTGAGCAAGGTTATTCAAAATTAGAAGATTAATATTAAATACTTAAAAATGAAAAAGTCCGTATTAAAGTTAAATAATAAAAAGCTACAACTAAAAGCATATTCTATGTCTGAGATCTTAATAGTACTCTGTATTATTGGTATTCTAATTTATTTGGTTGTTCCTAACCAAACATCGGTAGTTACAAGCGCCAAATCCATTGAAGCTCAAAACATGTTAAGTATGATACATGGTTTAGAAAAAAGCCATTTTTATCGCCATTCTAAATACACAACTGATTTTAGTGAATTAGGATTTGAAGAGGCTTTAACCATTGATAAAGGTGGGCAAGCAGTTTATAAAATAGAAGTTATTGAAGCATCACTAAACACCTTTGTAGCTACAGCTACCTCACTACAAGATTTTGATGGAGATGGTGTTTTTAACACTTGGGAAATTAATCAAGACAGAATGTTAAAAGAAATTATAAAGGATTAAAATGACAATCACTTTAAGCGTAGTACTAATTGTTGTTTTAACTGTAGTGCTCTATCAAGATATAATGAATAGAACCATACACATAACATTGCCAGTAAGTTTATTTTTAATAGCAATGTCCATTAATTTTATTTCTATTGATTTAGATTTTTATAATATTCTATATAACATAGCTTTTGTTTTAATCAATATTTTAGGACTTACATTATATTTTTCCTTTAAGAATAAAGTGTTTATAAATCCTATAGATACCTTTATTGGTTTGGGGGATATTGTCTTTTTTATCGCCATTACACCATTATTTACTTTAAAACCTTTTATTCTATTCTTTATTATTGGGTTGTTATTTTCTTTATTGGTACATGGTGTTTATTCGATTTTTAAAAATGGAAAAACCATTCCTTTAGCTGGGTATTTAGCATTATTTCTAATGATTAATGTTGTGGCAAAAAGCATATTTAAAATTAATGTGTTGTTTTAAATGAATATAGAAAGCCAAAAGCATATAAACTTAAGTATTGATTTGCAACAGGCAATCAGTTCTGATATTGCTAATCATTTTTCAATTATTCCAAAAGAAATCACAAATGATACAAATGCTTTTTTTATTGCTGATGAAAAAATTTTAGAGGAATATGCTATTAAAGAAGAATTAAAACTCATTTTTAATAAAAACATAATTTTAGAGTTTGTAGAATCTTCCATTGTAAAAAGAGCGCTTTCCCTTTATTATAGAAAAAATGATGATAAGCCAAGGTTAGTTTCTTATGGAAATGATTTTTTAGAAGACTTAATTTTCGAAGCTAAAAATATAAATGCAAGTGATATTCATATTGAAATATATGAAGAAGACGTGAGAGTTAGATTGCGTATTGATGGGCAACTCATTGAGAAAAATCATATAAAAAAGGAAAATTATCTTGAACTGATTAATCAAATTAAAATTAAGTCGAATCTAGATATTACTGAAAAACGTTTACCCCAAGACGGTAGAATAGAATATGATGATTTTGATATTAGAGTATCCATATTACCAACTCATCATGGGGAAAAAGTGGTGATGCGAATATTGGGTAGAGATGCTTCTCATTTAGATATTAATAAACTAGGCTTAGATAATGATGATGTACAAACATATTTAGAAGCAGTTAAAAAGACAAATGGGATTGTACTTATAAGTGGGCCTACAGGTTCTGGGAAAACAACAACATTATATGCAACACTTAAACATCTTAATGATATAAAAAGAAATATACTAACCGTAGAAGACCCGATAGAATACACCTTAAAAGGTATTAATCAAGTGCAATTAAAAGAAAACATAGGTCTTACTTTCACCTCGGCATTACGCTCTTTTTTAAGACAAGACCCAGATATTATAATGCTTGGGGAAATTAGAGATGCCCAAACGGCTCAAATGGCAATTAGAGCCTCTTTAACTGGGCATTTAGTACTGTCTACTATCCATACTAATTCTGCTGTTGGTACTATTTCTAGGTTGGTAGATATGGACATCCCTTCATTTTTAATTGCTGAAACTATTAATGTGTCTGTTGCTCAACGACTGGTAAGAACTTTATGTGATTCTTGTAAAAAAGAAGAGATTTTTAATGATAAAGATTTACCTAGGTCTTTTAAAGCAGATAGTCCATTAAAAAGTCATTATACAGCAAAAGGATGTGATGATTGTTATCATACAGGATATAAAGGGCGTAGAGCTATTTATGAAATACTGCCAATTACTCACGAGGTTGCTGATGCCATAAAAAATAACACCTTGGTACAGTCTGATTTTACAAAAAACAAAAAACTCTCAAATAAAGCATTTGATTTATTGTCAAGAGGACTAACATCGCTTGAGGAGATTTACCCAATTCTTATTAATTCATAAACTATGTCATACAGAATTTTAACTATAATCTTTTTCTGTTTTTTTATCAATGTATGTTTTTCACAAACCAATATTGAAATTTTCACAAAGAAAATAGATGAACTAGCAAAAACAAAAAAGGGGTTAAATGAGAATGTTAGAATTGATTTGGCTGGATTAACCCTATATGATTTTATTAATGCTTTGGCAGAGGAACATCAGTTAAATGTAAGTGTTGATTCAAATTTAAATCAATTGGTGACCAGCAATTTTTATGATGTAAACATAAAGGATGTATTTATGTTTTTAATTAAAAAGCACGATTTGGATGTTGAAGTAATGAACAATATTTTAATATTCAAAAAAAAACCAGATCAGGTAATCGTTGAGAAAATAAAGACTTTAAAAAAAATTGATGTCACTTATAATAATGAAAACGCTTTTTTATCCATTAATCTCAAAAACGATTCTTTACCTAGAGTTGCCCAAGCCATAACAGATGCATCAAAAAAAAATGTTGTATTAGCGCCAGATATTAAAGGAGAATTAGTATCAGCCTATATACTAAATAGACCCTTTGATCAAGTTCTTGAAATGATGGCAAAGTCTAATAGCTTAGTGCTTAGTGTAGATGAAAATAATATTTATTATCTCGAAAAGGATATTGTTACACAACCAGCGGTAAAATCTACCACGCAAAATGGCAGAAGTAGAAGTTCATCAACTCAAAGAAATACATCATCAAGTAATGATAATGGAGCTTTTGAGATTAAAATTAATGACAAAGGGTTTTTAGACGTTAAAGCAACAGAAGCAGATGCTGCAGAAATGATTATAGATGCCGCAGAGAAATTAAATATTAATTATTTTATGTACAATACCCCCACTGGGGTAAGTACAACATTAATGTCTAAAGATATTTCATTTGATGATTTATTAGAACATCTCTTTATAGGTGAAAATTACACCTATAAAAAGTTTAATGATTTATATTTAATTGGAGAACACACTACACCAGGGTTAAGAACTATAGAATTAATACAATTAGAAAACAGAACTATAGAAACTGTTTTAAGTACCCTTCCAAGTAGTTTGACAAAAGGTCTTGAAATTAAAGAGTTTATCGAGCTAAATGGTTTTGTTGTTTCTGGATCAAAAACGCGCATTCAAGAATTTAAAGATTATATTCATGAAATCGACTTAGTGGTTCCTGTAATTCAAATTGAAGTCATAATAGTACAATATCAAAAATCCTACGAAATCCAAACAGGCATGCAAGCCGGCATTGACAATCAGCAAAGAACAACTTCAGGAGCCCTTTTTCCAACAACTGATGTTGCCCTTAATGCCACTTCTGTAAATGGATTAATAGATGCATTTAATGGACTTGGAATTATTAATCTTGGTAAGGTTTCTGAGAAATTTTATTTAAACTTAAAGGCATTAGAAAATAATTCACTTATTAAACTATCCTCAACACCAAAACTTGTAACCCTAAATGGACACGATGCCACCTCTTCTATAGGAGAAACTAGTTACTATTTTGAGCAAAATAATAGATTATTAACGTCAGGGATTGGCAATGATATTCTTCAATCTGGTACATGGAAATCTACCGAAGCAAACTTAAGTATTAACATCAAGCCTTTTGTGTCTAAAGATGAAAATGTAACTCTTACTATTGCTGTTGAAAAAAGTTCTTTTCTTGGAAGAGTTGGAGAAGGTGCTCCTCCTGGAAAATCTACTCAAAAATTTGAATCGTTAGTTCGGGTAAAAAACAATGAAATGGTGCTTTTAGGTGGACTAGACGAATTAGAAAATGAAAACTCAGGAACGGGAACCCCTTTATTATCAAGAATTCCAGTAATTAAATGGTTATTTAGTGGTAGAACAAAAAGAAAAGAAAAATCTAAACTGCACATTTTTATTAAACCAACAGTTACCTACTAAATGACAACTAAGTTTAAAAATATATTTAATTATTCAAATAGATATTATGCCATTGGTATATCTAAAGTAAATGATGTGCTAGAATACCAATTAATTGAGATACTATTTAAAAATAATGAATTAACGATTGAAAAAAGATTTTTCTCAAATAATTTTGAAAGTATTTTCACACCACAATTAAATAAAGATTATCCTATAATTTTACATATTGAAGGTGACAATATTATACATAAGGAAGTTGAAAACAAAACAGGCTATAGAAATGATTTAATTTTTAAAGCCAACCCAGAGGAGTTTTACTTTTTTGAATATCACCAAAATGAAACTGTTTTTGTATCAGTATCCAGAAAACACCATATAGATACCATAATAAAGCAAATAAGCGACATTCATTTTTTTATAATACATATATCTTTCGGACCATTTATAATGGCAAATTTACTACCTATTGTAAAAGATTATAATAGGATTTCATCATCTAACTATACTCTAGAAATAAGTGATAATAAGGTTTTGTCATTCAATAATATACAAACACAACAAAAGGAATATCAAATAAATGGCGATACATTAAACCAAAGGGAATTACCACTTGTGGCATCTTTTTTAGATTATAAATATCCTAATCTTGCCATTGAATTTGATAAAGAATTTTTAAATAGAAACAAAGCTGAATTTAAGTTTAAAAAACGATTTAAAATAGCATGGATTTTTACTCTTGCATTTTTTTTGACAACGCTTTCTTTAAGTCACTATTTGTTGGGCTTTTATATGAATTCGTTAGCTGAAAAAGAATCACTTAATGTCTTAACCCAACAAACCATTGTAAAGGTTAATACTTTAAAAGATGAAAAGATTTTAAAAGAAAAAATACTACTCTCAAGTGGAATTAGCAACAAAAGTTTTTTGACCAAATACATTATGGATATTGGAAATTCAGTGTCGCAAAATATTGTGTTAAATGCCATCCAAGTTATCCCTCCTGTTAAAAAAACAAAGGCTTTAGAGAAAATCAATTTTGATATTAGTGTTGTTAAAATTATTGGAGAGTGCGAAAACAATAAAATGTTTAATGATTGGTTGAAAAAGCTGGAATCTTTAGCATGGATAAAAAAACTGGACATTGAAGATTATTCACAAGAAACCAAAACAGAGAATACATTTACCATTAAAATAAAAATATAATTGTTTAAAAATTTAACATATAAACAAAAGTTCTTTGCTGTCATAATAGGATTTATATTGCTATTTATGGCATCCTACAAAAAAACGTTCAAGCATACCTTAAGCGCAAGAAAAGAATTGAATTCTGTTAACGAAAAGTTGTTTAATAATGAAAATTCATTGGAAGATCTTTATAATTTAAATAACGACATAAGCAACTTAAACAAAACTATTGGAGGACAAACCTCAAACCCAGAAGTGGTTCAGCAAAAACTACTAGATTTTATTTCGAAAAATAATTATAATGTAAACATTGTTTCTATTGAAGATGTTCATTTATTTTCAGACAATGAGTTTTTAATTTATTCAAACCAAATTGAACTTGAAGGCACTTTCAGCAACCTAATAAATATTCTATACGAAATTGAAAAACACTTTAAAAATTCAAGGGTAGTAAGTACTCAATTGTATTCAAAAAAAAACTATAGAACCAATACTAAAAATCTTTTTTTAAAAATTATTTTACAGAACTATGAAAACACTAAATAATACAATAATAATATTAATGTTAACGACATTACTATTTTCTTGTGACGATATTTTGGAAGAAAATATTACAGATGATATAGTTCAAACAAGTTCACCTAGCGAAGGTGTAACTATTGATGGTAATACTGTTCAGTTTTCATGGTTTGTATTAGATGGTGCAGATGATTATAGAATTCAAATCATTAAAGGAAGCCAAGTGGTTGAGGTAGATTCTTTAATAACTACTAATACTTTTAATTACATTCTAAACCCTGGCAACTATCAATGGCAAGTTAGGGGAGAAAATTTTGCTTATAGCACAGCATACACCTTTCCTGTAAATTTTTCTGTAAAAATATCTGATGATTTATCTAATCAGAAAGTTTCTTTATTAACCCCTTCAATTGACTTTTATACTAATAATGCTAATCTTACATGCACATGGGAAAAGTTTACCACAGCGACTTCTTATAATTTTGAATTAATTAAAAATTTAAGTGGAGAACAAACAGTTCTTCAACAACCAGACCTGTCTACTAATAGCTATACCATAGATGCTAGCAAGTTTGATGAAGACGCTAAGTATATTTGGAAGGTAAAAGCGTTGAATGCAACTTCAGAAACCGAAACCGTGTTTTCACAAAGATCCATATTTATAGATAGAGTAGCTCCAAATCAACCTGTTTTAACATTGCCTGCAGATCAAGGAACTACTACTACAAAAACAGTAACATTTAGCTGGACAAATGGCACAGATTCAGGAAACGTAAAATCTACGATTACATATACTATAGAAGTGGCCTCAGATATTAATTTCAATACCACAATCCATTCAGCAAAGATAACAACCAATACCTATCAATATACTTTTGTTACAGCGGGAACATATCATTGGAGAGTAAAAGCAATAGATAAAGCTACTAATGCAAGCGATTATAGTATCGCTAGATCGGTAGTTGTTCAATAAAATGAAAAAAAAATACTTGAACATAACGCTGATAGTACTCTTAATAATTATTTGGAGCTCTGTTTTCTACAAATATTTTGGAGGGAATAAATCTTCTATAAAAAGTAATGAAGCTATTAGTTCGACAATAAACTACAAGCAAAAATATGCTATTGCAAAGGATACTTTTCAACTTAGCTTAATAGATAGAGATCCTTTTGGTATATCTAGTAGAATGATAAAAACACCGATAGCAAAAAAAACAGTAAATAAGCCAAAAGTTACAGCAAAAACCATTCAGAAAAACATTGTTTGGCCAAATATTACTTACCATGGTTTTGTTAAAGGTGAAAATGAGACTACACGATTAATTTTATTAAAAATAGATAAAATACTCTTCAGAAAAAGAGAAAAGGAGATAGTGAATGATATTACTTTGGTAAAAGCTTATAATGATTCGTTAATAGTTTCATTAAATAATAATAAAAAAACAATAAAAAAACAATAATGAACAAACTAAACATACACGCAACTATCAATTCAATCTTATTATTAACATTGGTAGTTTTTGGTTTCTATTTTTACCTAGACAGAAACAAACAAGAAATAGTTTACATTGATAACATCAAGCTTTTCAATGGCTTTAATATGACTAAAGACATTAAGAGTATTGAAGAAGCAAAAATTAACAAACAAGGAAAAGAGTTAGATAGCTTATATGCTATTTTTCAATCAGTAACTAATAAAGAAGCTGTGGCATTTAAAAATTTACAACAACAAATTGCTTATAAAAGCAAAGCTATTCAAGAGCTTCAAGATAATTATACACATCAATTAAGCAATACCATTTGGGATAGGCTAAATAGTTATATTAAAGAATATGCCCAAACCAAAAAATTTAAAATTATTGTAGGAACAAGCGGCAATGGCAATGTTATGTACGGGGATGAAACTACAGATATTACAACACAAATTTTAAAATTTTCAAATATAAAATATGAGGGTAACAATTAAGGGTTATCCTTAATTATTTAACGGAAAATCCTTACTTGGTTTTTTTAGGTTTTAGGTAGTTTTAATAAAATTTTAACACCTAAAGCTAATGAAGTTTTTTAAGAGGTATGGCTCTATAATATTATTAGTCTCTTTGTTTGTATTTGGAGGCATGTTTCTACTTGAAAAATATAAAACTCCAAAAGCCAATAATATTGCTGAATACAAATTCTTCAGTTTACATCAAGAAAATTGGAAATCCAAACGGGTAAACCAATTTGTTAATGATATTAATTATACAGCGACCGAAGTACCTATTCAATATTACCTCTTAAAAAACAACCCTGATGATTCTGCTAAAATAGATTCTCTTTATCAAATTAATGCCAAGGAGCGCATTATAGAAATAGAGTTTCAACATGTAAATGAAGCTGATTTATTGCTCGAAGATTACACAAAAAGAAATTATGACGATGCTGTAAAATATATGGCATTTACTATTGAGAAAGATTTTACGGTAGTAACATCTTCCAATGACACCATACCATGTTCTGGTGTAAATTTTGAGCGTAATTTTAAAATAGCACCTTTTAAACGGGCGCTTCTTTATTTTAATAATATAAATCCCAGCGATAAAATAAAACTGATATACCAAGATTATTTGTTCGGGAATGGCATTATAAAATTCAATTTAACGGATATACCCTTAAAGGTTTAGAATTATGAAATTTACATTTTTATTAGTTTATGCTATTATTTCAATAGCTAAAAATTATAGAAGTAAACAGGATTGAGTTGGGAATGATAGATATAAAATTCTTAAAAAAAATT